>CAINQO010000095.1 GCA_903852325.1 Candidatus Omnitrophota bacterium | reverse complement strand
CGCCGCAATCAATTTCCCGTCGATAATTATCGCAGCCGAAGAATCTCCATGGTAAATATTAAGACCGAGAATGTTCATAAATCTCCTTGATTATAAACGGTTAGGCAAAATATATTGATCTGCCATGGCCAGCACCTGATCAACCGAGATCCTGTCCATGCAGAATCGCTGTGGCCGGGAGCAAGCCTGCTTAGAGCATGAGGAACAAACAATATCGCTCTTCACAACGGTATGCCCCTGGCCGTAAGGCCCGAATATCTCAGGATCGGTGGGCCCAAACAAGGCAATCACCGGTATTTTCAATAATGCCGCCAGGTGCATGGGCGCGGCGTCGTTACCGATAAATAAATCCGCTTTGCCCAGTAAAACCGACAATTGCACCAGGGTAGCGTTAAAGAAAACCGCTTTTTCTCTCATCAGGGAAATAATCCCCTGAACCGGCAAAATGTCCTGGGCAGCACCGATAAAAACTATTTTGGCCTTATGCCGGCCGGCCAACTGGTCGCAAAGCGCGGAAAACTTTTCTTTCGGCCATTCTTTAGCCGGCCATCTGCTTACCGGATGGACAATAATCAAAAAATCCTGCCTTAAGCGGATAGCGTTGTTTTCCAGGAATCCGGCTACTATCTTCTGATCTTCGGGAGTAGAAACAAGGTTAAGCGGAAAATTGTTTTCCCGGATTGTACCGGTACAGGCCCTGACCAGGTCGAGAAAATGCTCTACTTCGTGTGTTTTCTCCCGGTAATTGACTTGCCGGGTTAAAAGATACTCCATTCCTCCGATATCAAATCCCAAACGCCGGGGTATACCCGACAGAAAGATGACCGCCCGGTTACGCATATCCCCGCGCATATCTATAGCCAGATCAAATCGCTTGGACCTTAAAGACGGAACTTTGCTGAGCATCTTCCAAAAAAGCCGCTTAAACCTTGCCGGAGAAAAAAGGTACCGGGTTCTTCTGTCATCAAAAGTGATCACCTCGTCGAAAATACCGCTGGCTAAAGCAAGCTCTTCCTGCCAGGCCGGCAGGAGAATAGTGATCCAGCAAGAGTTAAAAGATTGCCTTAAGGCCTGCAACGCCGGCAGGGAAAGGATAAAATCGCCGATGCCGTCATTGCGCACAACCAGTATTTTTTTAATACCGGCGCGGTCAATCTCCCTTTTCCTAAAAACAGGCAGCCAGCATCCCGGAAGCAAGATCAGGCGCACCGCCAAGTCAAGAAGGATGACCAGGTATCTTTTTTTCCTTTCCGGAAACCTGTACCGATAAGCCCGGAAATTAAAAGTCCGCGCCCTCATTGGTTCCATTCGCTGCAATTCCTGCATAAAGGGATCCGGTCCCAATTCCCGCTCCGATGCGTCTGCCTGATCTCTTCCCATTTATTATTTTTCCAGATCCCGGCGATAGGATCTTCCCGGACATTCCCCACGCATAAACGGTAGTGCGCATCCTTGCAGCAGACCGTGACCGATCCGTCCCAGGAAATCAAAAAATCCCTCCACAGCTGGACACAGGGAAACCTCTTGATCTTAGGCAACTGGCGGCTAATACGGTGATCGGAGACCTGGCCGCCGAAAGTGTCCACATCGCGGATAAAAATAATATCCCGGGATTTTAATTTTTTCTTCCAGAACTCCACAAACTCGGCGATCTCATCCTGGGTTTCCTCCATCACCAGGATTTGAATATTGGCGATCGGCTTGCTCCGTTTATATTTTGACCGGATCTCTAAAAATGTTTCGATATTCGCCAGCACCTTCTCAAAACTGGCATTGCGGCGGATGGACTCATAAGTTTCTTTCCTTGCCCCGTCGATGGAAAATGATATCAGGTCGAATCCGGAGCGCAGGATGATATCTTCGCTGAGCTTAGCATTCAATAAAGTGGCGTTGGTGCTGGTAAAAACATGCCTTACCCCCTGCTCCTTGGCATATTTACTCATTGCGATAATTTCAGGGTGCAGAAAAGGCTCTCCGAAACCCATGAGCGCCATTTTTTCCAAAGAGAACCTGTTCCTGCATTGCTTGACGATCTTTTCAAAAAGCTTAAAATCCATAAAGCCGGTTTTCCTGGTCGACTGGCTGACCGGGCACATCAAGCAGCGTAAATTGCAGTTATTGGTCAGCTCCAGATGGATATTTTGGGGAAAGGGCAATTTATTGCCGGATAATACTTTAAACATCCGATTGGCTGCCCGGTGCAAGGAATCCTTTAAAGGGATGATAAAAAATCTCCGGGAATATTTTGAAAAAACCGGTTCGTTAATCGAATAGTAATTGATCTTAGGCATTTTCTACTTCCAGGTAAATTTTTAACAACGCTTCACTCATTTTTTTCCGATCAAAACGCTTAATATTTTCAAAACCTTGGCGGACTTTTTCCAGGCGGGCAGCGGGATCGGAAAGCAAAGTTAAGATTGACCGGGCTATCCCCTGATGATCACGCGGCGGAATGATCAGCGCCGCTCCCCCCGCCACTTCTTTCAATGATCCCTCGGCGGAACAGATCACGGGCCTGCCGCAAGCCATCGCCTCTAAAGGCGGCCAGCCGAAGCCTTCGTAGAGAGAGGGAAAAACCAGCATATCGCAAAGGTTGTAAGCCAGGTTTAAATCGCTATCCTTGAATTTGCCCAGATAGTGGATATAATTTTTGATCCCCAATTCCAGGATCAGGGCTTTCTGCCGCGGGGTAAAATCATTACCGATCTTCACAAAATGCACTCCGTGATTACCCTCCTTATTCAAGATTTTTAAAACATAAAAAATAGCCTCGACATTCTTGTAGTAGGAATTTTCGCCCACATGCAGGATAACCTTATCCCAATTAAACTTCAGCCTTTCTTTAGCCTGATCAAGGATCTTTGGGTCGGTGATCCTGAAAAAATCCGGCCGGATACCCGGGTAAATTACCGTAATTTTATCCGGCTTAATCCCGAATAAATCTATTATGTCCTGCTTGGTATTTTCTGAATCGGCAACTATCCGGGCGGCCAGGTTTAAACCGGAAACAGTATACTTCCTGAGCGTTTCCTTGAAAAATGACTTTTTGCCTGCGCCGTTATTATCCGGCAGCCTGAAATACATCAGGTCATGGCAGGTAACCACGGTGCGTGCCGGATCAAGATATTTGATCAAGTAGCTGTTGTTATGGTCGGTAATATGATTTATCCCCGCAGCCACTCTTCTGGCGATGCGCGGATGCGCAATAAAACGGCTCCAATAAGAATCCAGTTTTTTCCCTATTGCATTCTTGCTCAAAATTCTTCCCCAGCCGGTCTGCCTGGGAACAAAGGTGTCAATTTGGCATTGATCCGCAAAATACAGCTTAAGGCTTGCCTGTATTTGCGCGGAATAAAACAGCATGCTGTATTGGGCATCCGCCGCATAATTTGCGAAAAAATTTACCTTCAGTTTATCAGGCACTGCCTGTCCTCTCCTTCATCAACTGGCCGATAATTATAAGTAAAATTATATAATAAATAAGGTTGCCGAAAACAGTCGCAAAATCCGATTCGATAAGCGTAAGCCGCGTAAAGACAAAAAAACCTATCAGCAGGCCGCCTTCACCGGCATCAGGATGGCAGAACATCCCGGAAAGAGCCCGATAAATAATCCCCAGCAAGAACATCCCGATAATTATACCGCTTATGCCGAAATTTACATACATTTCTACCAGCTGCGGAAGGTTCCAGGAGGTCAGCAGGTCGATCTCAGGCAAAAAGTAATACCGGTGGCCGAATTCCTGCCCCAAGGTTATCTTGGGCTTCCAGGGACAGATCACCCTCGGGATCGGAGCCCAAAGAAGGCCGCGGTAACTCTGCCCCATCCAATACGGGATAACATTAGGTGTAAATTCTATCACGTGCGCAAAAGTTAATAAACAATGCGAAGTGCGCTCTGCGGCAACCTGGCGGCCTCTTTGTAAAACTGCCGGGTTGCTAAAGGCCAGCCGGGCAAACAATATGCTTTTTTCAACCGGGCTCTTGTCGGCATAGTTCTTTCCTCCCGCCGCAAACCTGCGGAATTCCACTTTCGCAGAAGAAAATACAATGAATACCAGACCTATGGCTACAATCAGTTTCCACGGTATTCGCTTGCGGAAATACCAGTAACAAAATAATAAAAATACCGCAACCATCAGTACCTGCGCTATCGAGCCTGTCCCCAGTCTGATCAAAATGATCGAAGGCAAAAAAACCAGCCAGAGCAATAATTTCCCCCCCCTGCCCAGTCGCCCTTGAAGCTGGAGAATAAACAATATCCCGATCGCAATAAGCAGGAGTTCCGATAAGAATAGAACTACCTGCCCGAATTGT
>CAINQO010000094.1 GCA_903852325.1 Candidatus Omnitrophota bacterium | reverse complement strand
TTGTTTTTCAATATAAATGGCAGCAATTTTCCGCCTTAGGCTATAGCCAGATAGACCGGGAGAACGGCACCTTTCGGGTCTCCTGCATGAATCCGGTAGGGATAAAACTATTTGAATTAACCGGGAACCGCCTGGAGGTGGTCCCGGGTTTTGTCATCCCCCAGCTGCTGCAAAGAGGGGACCTTCCCCGGGCGGTGGGAGAGGATATCCGCAGGATTTATTTCGACATGCTGCCGGAACCTTTTGCCAAAACGGAAAAACAGAAATATAAGGTTATTTTCAGCCAGCCGATGGATAAAGGGATAGTCAAATATGTCTTCGCCGGAAGCCGCCACCGGCTTACCGAAAAACATTATTATGAAAAGAACCGCCTGCTTTGGAGCGTTTATTATTACGATTATTTATTGCATAACGGCCGGCTCTATCCGTCAGGGCTGATCCTTAAACACCGCCGTTTCGGGTATAATTTGATCATCCGTTTAAAAGAGGTGATGAATTGAGTAAATTAAGCCGGGAAATCAAATCCAGCATGCAGTCGATCGAAGAATGCGGGGAATTAAAAACCTCCGCGCGTTTTTGTTTCCCCAAAAAATTTATCGGTTTCAAAGGACATTTTCCTAACCGTCCGGTCTTGCCGGGAGTTTGCAAGATCCAGGCGGCTTTATTAGTGCTGGAGGGGCGTAAGGGTAAAAGCGTGCGCCTGGCGGAAATTATCCAGGCAAAATTCTTTGCTCCGGTCACCTTTAACCAGGAATTGATCTTCAACCTGGAAGAACATCCCCAGAACAGCGCTGAATCGACGGTCACGGTTAAGGTGACCAGCGAAGATAAAAAAATTGCGGACCTGCAATTAAAAGTTAATATTTTGGAATAATTACCGTTATTAAAGGAAAAAGATGCGCGTAAAAACAACCGAATATTTTGACAAAATTCCGGGTGCCCCGGAGCCGGTAAGCTTTGAAATCAAAAGAAGGGTCAGTTTTAATGAAGTGGATATCATGGGGATCGCCTGGTACGGCCAGTATGCCATTTATTTTGAACAGGCCCAGACGGAGCTGGGAAGGCGCTGCGGGCTATCTTTTAACGATTTTTACGTTTCCGGGGTGCGCGCTCCCATCGTAAAGTTCCATATCGATTATTATCAGCCGCTGCAACTGGATGAGGAGTTTACCGTGAAAGCCTCCTACCTCTGGAGCGAAGGGGCAAAAATCAACATCGAGTACGCCATCATCAAGGGTGACGGCAGCATCGCCACCCGCGGCTACACCGTGCAAATGTTCATCGACGGAAAGAATAACCAGCCCTACATAGTTTCTCCGGAGATTTTGGAAAACTTGCGTAAACGCTGGAAGAACGGGGAATTTAAGTGCCTAAAGTAAAAACGGTAATTACGAACTTTGATTTGATCAGTGCTTATGGCCGGGGGATCGGGCCGCTTTGGGAAGGGGTCATTGCCAGGCAAAGCCGGGTAAATCCGGTCACGCGTTTTTCCACGGCTGCTTTTAATTGTCATAACGCCGCTACAATTTCTCCACTAAATTACCTGGAAAAAGAATCCCTGGTTATGCAAATGCTAAAAACCGTCTTCACCGCTAACCCCGGAGTCATTCCCGGAGACGCTTTTTTGCTCTTGGCGACCACTGCCGGAGAAATCGATTTAATGGAAAAAACCGCCCTAGATAAAAGCAGAAAGGCTCCGGAGTCTAAACCCGGTGATTTTTTAAAAAAAGTGCAAAATCTGTTGGGGCTAAAAAAAGAAGGGGTGCTTGTTTCCTGCGCCTGCGCTTCTTCGAGCTCGGCGATCGCCGAAGCCGCCAGGATCATCGAAAGCGGGCAGAGTGATTGCTGCCTGGTCGTTGCCGCCGATGCAGTCAGTGAATTTGTTTACAGCGGCTTTTCTTCTTTAATGGCTCTGGACAAAGATGGCGCCCGGCCCTTTGACAAAAACCGCGGCGGTTTATCTTTAGGGGAAGCTGCCGGTTTTATTTTATTAATGAGCCAGGTACGGGCAAAAAAAGAGCGACGGCCGCTGCTTACCCGGGTTGCCGGATGGGGAATAAGCTGCGACGCCAATCATATGACCGGCCCGTCACGCACAGGGGAGGGATTGATCAGGGCAATTTCCCAAGCCTTAAATAAAAGTAATGTCGATTTAAAAGAAATTGGCTGTATTTCCGGCCACGGGACCGGCACCCTTTACAATGATGCCATGGAGCTATTCGCCTTTAAGCAGATATTTAAAGACCGACCTATCCCGCTTTATTCGATAAAAGGAGGGACGGGGCACGCTTTAGGGGCGGCAGGATTAGTCGAAACGATAATGGCGCTTAATGTGCAACGCAAAAAAATCATTCCCGGCACAGTAGGATTAAAAGAGCCTGATCCTCAGGCTGCCGGCTGGGTAGATCGCGCGCCCAGAGAATTAAAGCGCCCGGCGGTTATTGTCAATAACTGCGGATTTGGCGGGATCAACGCCGCCCTAGTGCTGGTTAACAACTAAAGGAGGAGTGATGATAAAAGTAATCAAAGGCCTGCTTTTAACGGCAGTTATTTTTTTACTTACCGGATGCGCGACAAGCCGCGGATACCTCAATATAACCATACCCCAGGAAACTACCGCGGCCAAAGAGAACGGGATGCAGGTTTATATCCGCAATATTACGGATAACCGCGACTTCCAAGCCCGCCCGTCAAGCCCGGATATCCCGTCTTTTGGCTCAAAAAAAGATATCGGCAAGGAAGATTTAAAAAACCGGGCCATCGGAAGGAAACGCAATGGTTACGGCAAGGCGATGGGGAATATTTTCCTGGATGAAAACCAAAATGTGCAGGGTGTTATTTATGAAGCCGCCAGAAACGCGCTTATTTCCCTGGGTTATGAGGTAACCAATTCCAAAGAAAAAGCCAGAGCCGACGCGATCGTAATGGATATAACCGTGGATAAATTCTGGAGCTGGATCAATATCGGGGCCTGGACGCTGAGGATAGATACCGCGATCAGGACTACGGTTAGCGAACCGACGCTATCCAAGACTTTCGTCGTTGATACCTTGGCGCAAAACCACTGCCAGGTAGGGAATACGGCCAACTGGAAAAAATCTATCCGGCTGGCGATGGATAGCTATATTTCTGAATTTAAAGATAAATTAAAATAACTTAAAAGGAGGAGGAAAAATGAGAAAGTTTTTACTGGGATTAACTTTAATTTTTACCCTGGTATCGGTTTTGGGTTTAATTTTACCGGCCTGGGCTGCGGAAAAAACGATCAATGTTCTATTTGATAACGGTGTAGATGCGAGCCTTAATGCCCGCCAGGCCAGGTCGCAGGAAAACCTGGCAAACTGGATGGCTCCTGACCTGGTAAGAGTATTCGGCCGCTATGAAAAATCCGGCTACCAGGCCAAGCTGATCGAAAAACACAAAGATTTTGCCGCTGGGGCCGATAATTATCTGCTTACCGTGAAAATAACCGACTATAACCCCGGAAGCAAAGCCGCGCGGATAGTAGTCGGTTACGGGGCAGGAGGAGTCACGCTTAAAATCCACTACGAACTTTCCAATGGCGCGAATACGATCTTAAGTAAGGATGATTCTGTTTTTTCGGGAAGAGAATGGATCAACGCCGCGCGCAAACTCAACGAAAATACCGCTAAAGCGGTAACCGAAAAGCTGAGCAGTAAATAATATAATTGATGCTAAAAGGAACAGGCTGGATCTCAAAAGATAAATATGGCTGCAAAAAGCAGGGCTGGCAGAAGGAATACTCCGATCTGAAGTCTTTGTACGGCAGCCTTGCGCCGGAAATCATCAAATATCCGGTAGAGAATTTCTTTCGTTTTGACCCGGCCTCTAAATTCACCATGCTCAGCATCGCCCTAGCCTTACACGACGCAAAGCTGAAATATTCCGCGGGCAAAAAACAGGAGATTGATCTCCTTGGGGCAAATGCCGAAGGAGCGCAGGAGGCGAACCTGGCCTATTTTAATGATTATCTGGCTAACGGCAGGATCCTCGGCCGAGGGAACCTGTTTATTTATACTTTGCCCTCAAGCCCGTTAGCGGAAGCGGCGATCCATTTCGGCTTGACCGGAAAACTGCTTTACCTGGGGTTTACGAAGAATATAGAAAAAGAATCATTAAAGTATGCGGTAAACATGCTTAAACAAAACCGGCCTAAAACTATTTTGCTGGTTAATTCCGGCCCGGAAAAAACAACCTGCCGGGTATTGCAAGGATAAAATGAAGATCAAGCTGATCTATCCCAAGTGGCCAAAATTAAAGAACCAGCCGGAATTCAACTTGCCGCCGCACGGCCCGGTCTGTTTTGCCGCAGCGGTCCCTAAAGAAATCGAGCTTTCTTTTTGCGATGAAAATGTCGAACCGTTGGATTTTAATGAGGGAGCGGACCTGGTTTGTTTATCAGTAATGCTGACCTGCCAGATGCCCCGCGCCTGGGAGATCGCCGACCGGTTCCGGCAATCCGGGAAAAAAGTTATTTTTGGCGGGATCGCCAGCATGCTGCATTATGAAGAAACCGCCGCCCATGCCGACAGCGTATTTTTAGGTGAAGCCGAAGGCAGGATGGAAGAAGTAATCGCGGACTTTAAACGCGGGGCGCTTAAAAAAGTTTACAATTATTTGCATGATTTTCCGGATACCCGCCTGATCGGCACCGCGCGCCGGGAGATATTAAACCGGCCGCTTTATAATTTCCGCGGCGTGCAGATGGTCGACCTGGTGCACGCCTCGCGGGGGTGCCGTTTTAACTGTTTTCCCTGCTGTACCCCTTATTTGGGGGGATGTAAATTCCGCCCCCGGCCGATCGACCTGGTAGTGAAGGAAATAGAAAGCATCCGGAATAACCGGTTATTTATCGTAGATAACTCCCTGGCCCAGGATGATCAATGGGAAAAAGAGCTGTTTAAAGCGATCGCTCCCCTAAAGAAAAAATGGGTTTCACATCCGATCAAGGATGACGATGAGATATTGGATTTAGCCGCTAAAGCCGGCTGCTGGTACGTGTATCAGGCGGTGGTCGACACCTCCGAACATATCCGCAAAAAAGTAAAACGCCTGCAGGAGCGCGGGATCGGCGTAGAAGGGACGATCATTTTAGGGATGGATGACCACGATGAAGATTACATTAAACGCCTGGTCGATTTCCTGCTGGAAATAAAATTAGACCTGGCGGAATTTACCGTGCTGACCCCCTTTGCCCACACCCCGATAAGGGCGCAGCTGGAAAAGCAGGGGCGCATCCTGCATAACCACTGGATCAATTACACCGGCGGGGAGGTCGTTTATAAACCGGCGAAAATGAGCGTGGATGCTTTGCAGAAAATGTATGAATACGCCTGGAATACTTTTTATTCCGATTATACTAAAGAAGTGAAAATGGCCAAGCTTTACCTTAAGGTTATCGAAAAAGAAAAACTGGACGGCACCTATAGCGGCCCGCCGCTCAGGGACAGGTCCAAGTGGGGGAAGAAGCAACCATGAGAGTATTCCTGATTTCCTCCAATGTCGCCAATACCCCTTATTCCGTCTATCCTTTAGGCTTAAGCATGATCGCTGCCAGCGTAAAGAATGCCAGGCACACCGTCCAGCAGTTCGATTTTCTTGCCAGCAACCGCTCCTTTGCGGCGCTTACCGAAGCGATTACCGGGTTTAATCCGGAGATTATCGGCATCTCTATCCGCAACATCGATAATGTCAATTTACTCAATGAGCAGCGCTATATCGATACCGTACAAAATATTGTCCGGGAGATCCGTAAAGCAAGCGCGGCAAAAATAATTTTAGGCGGTTCCGGATTTTCGATCATGCCGGAAAAAATCCTAGAGACGGTAGGCGCCGATTACGGGATCATGGGAGAGGGGGAGGCCCTGATCGTCGATTTCTTAAAACAGGCCGAGAAGGGGATCTATCCGAAAAATAAGGTGATCGGCTCCCGGCCTGGCTTGCACCACCAACAAATCCCTTCGGCATTTTATGACAACAATATTATGCAATTTTACCTTAAAAGCGGGAATGTCGCCAGCATCCAGACCAAACGCGGATGCGTGCATAAATGCATCTATTGCTCTTATCCGGTTTTGGAAGGCGCGGATATCCGCAACCGGGAACCGCTGGCGGTAGTCGATGATATCGAAAACCTGATCAATAATTTCGGGGCAAAATATATTTTCTTTACCGATTCGGTATTCAATGATGACGCGGGGAACTATCTTAAAGTCCTGGAAGAAATGAAAAAACGTAAAATAAACATTCCCTGGACCGCCTTTTTCAAGCCGCAGGTGTTGGATGACGCCTGCGTCGCCCTGATGCAGGAAACCGGCCTGAAGGCCGCGGAAATCGGCGCCGACGCTCCATCGGATACTACCCTTAGAAAATTGGGGAAATCTTTTTCTTTCAATGATATCATCGAATGCAACAGCCTTTTTGCCAAATACAATATCGCTACTGCGCATTATTTTATGTTTGGCTGCCCCGGGGAAACCCCAAAAACCGTTGCCGAAGGGATCGAGAATATTAAAAGCCTGCAAAAAACCGCTTCCTTTATTTTTATGGGGATCCGGATTTTACCCAAAACCCCCCTTGAACAGCTGGCGGTTAAAGAAGGGCTGATCCTCCCGGGACAGGATTTGCTTGAGCCGGTTTACTATATCGCCCCGGGCTTAGACCGGAGCTGGCTTGAGCAGAGTTTGACCGAGGCCTTTAAAGGGATGCGTAACTGCGTTTTCCCGCCGGATGCCTTAGACAGCAGTTTGGCTTTCCTGCACAAGTTAGGTTATTCCGGATCCCTCTGGGAAATGCTTATCCCGGGCAACGCCAAACGTAACCGGAAAAAACAAAATGCCCAATAAGGAACAATTTCCAAATCCGGACATCTGGTGCGTAATCCCCGTTTATAATAATAAAACCACGGTTACACAGGTGGCTTTGGAATGCAGGCAGTATCTTACCCATGTACTGGTGGTAGATGACGGCTCAACGGACGCGGATATCGCCGGATTATTCAACGGCACGGATATCCGGGTAATAAGACATCCCCAAAACATGGGCAAGGGCAGGGCGATCCGCACCGCCCTGGAGTTTGTCCTGAAACAAAACGGAAAATTCATGTTGACCATTGATGCTGACGGACAGCATTATCCGCAGGATATCCCTAAATTTATCGCGGCAATTGAGGAAAATAAAGACGCGATCATTATCGGTTACCGGGATTTTAGTCAAAAGAATGTCCCCGCCAAGAGCCAGTTCGGCCGCGCATTTTCCAACTTCTGGCTGCGCCTGGAAACCGGCTGCTCCATCGCGGACTCGCAAAGCGGTTACCGATGCTACCCGGTAGGGCACCTTTCCAAAATTAAGGCCAGCGGCAATTATTATGATTTTGAGATCGAACTCTTGATCCGCGCCTCCTGGAGCGGAATAAAATTAAAAGAGGTGCCGGTCAACGTATTTTATGCCCCGGCGCATTTAAGGGTTTCCAGTTTCCATCCCTTTAAGGACAATTTACGGATCACCCTGGTCCATATCCGCCTGATCGGCCGCAGGCTTATGCCGCTGCCATACCCTAAAATCATCCATCACCGCAAAAATAAAGATTCTTTCGCGCTTTTATTCCACCCGGTAAAATTATTAGAATACCTACTGAAAGAGAATGCCACCCCGTTAGGGCTGGCGGTTGCCGCCGGAACGGGGATATTTCTCGGTGTTTTACCGTTATTATCCGTGCATATGCTGGCGGTCCTTTACGTAGCCAGCCGCCTGCATTTAAATAAAATAATGGCCTTAAGCGTCCAGAATTTATGCATGCCGCCTTTTGTGCCGGCCGCATGCATCGAGCTGGGGCACCTTATCCTGCATAAAAAATGGCTTACGGAAATATCCTGGAATACTTTTTTCAGCAGCATTCCGGAACGGATATGGGAGTGGTTCCTGGGCTCTTTATTCCTCGCGCCTTTGCTGGGGATAATCTCCGGGGTAATCATCTATTTTTGCGCCGCCGGAATACAAAGAAAAATGGTGAAGGATGCCCAACTCCAGCTCTGACAAAAAGATCGCCGCCCAAAAAAGAGGCAACCGGCTGGGGTTCTGGTTCTTCGAAACCCTGTTGAAGTTTTTCGGGCTGCGCGGGGCTTACGCTTTACTGTATCTTGTCTGTTTACATTACCTGCTTTTTGACCGCAAGGCTGTCGCCAACGCGCTGGCTTATGTAAAACGGCGGTTTCCCGGCGCCGGTTTCTTTAAAAGCCGCCTTGAGGTTTACCGCTTATTCATCAGCCAGGGGAAGCAGTTGATCGACCGGTTTGCGATGATTTCCGGTAAAACTAAATTTGATATCCAGCTTAAAGGCTATGAACAGTTAAAAAATTTACTGGAGGCAAAAGATAAGGGGTTCGTGCTTTTAACCGCCCATGTCGGCAACTGGCAAATCGCTTTGACCACTTTAAAGAAAATGGCTAAGCCGGTTTACCTGGTAATGCGCCAGGAAGATAACGCGGCAGTTAAAGAGTCTTTGCATATCGACACCCAGGACACCTTGATCAGGATCATCTCTCCGGAAGGATATCTTGGCGGAGTAGTGGAAGCGATGCAGGTTTTGAAAGAAGGGAACATTGTTTCGATCATGGGGGACCGTAAATACGGGTTCCCGGCCGTAGAGATCGCGTTTTTAAAGGATAAAGCTTACTTTCCTTTTGGGGCATTCAGTATCGCCGCCAGCAATAACTGTCCGGTAGTGGTCCTGCTCTCGGCTAAGCTGGGCCAAAATAAATATGTAGTTGATGTTTCCAATATCATTTATCCACGCTATAATAGTAGCAAGGAGAAGCGGGAACAGTTAAAGGTTTACGTCCAGGAATTTGCTGATATACTGGATAAATATGCGCAAACGTATCCCTACCAGTGCTTTTTGTTCCACGATGTCTGGAATCCTGATTAACACTCAACACGGAGGCAATTATGGCAGAGAATAAAGAGGAGCAATTAAAAGCGATCCGCAAGAAATTAAAGGAACTGTTGGTCAGCCACCTTTCCTTGGAAGATGTTGTGCCGGAAAAGATCAAGGATGATGAGATTCTTTTTGGCGAAGGATTGGGGCTGGACTCCTTAGACGCGGTGGAAATTGTGGTCTTATTGCAGCGCAATTTCGGATTAGAGGTAAAGGATATGAGCCAGGGAAGAAAAATCTTCTATTCCGTAGACACCCTGGCCAATTATATTTACGATAACCAGAAGAAATAATCCCGCTTATGCCCGGAACCAATGTCGCTATCAGCGGGCTGGGGGCGATTTCAGCCTGCGGAAACGATCTTACCGAAACCCTGCAGAATTTCTCTGCGCAAAAAAGAAATGCCTCCAAAGTAACCCTTTTCGAATCCAGCCTGGATTATCCGGTTTTTGAGGTAAAGAATTTTATTCCCCTCGACCCTTCGGCGATGCGCACCTTAAACCTTACCTTCGCGGCGGCCAGGCAGGCGGTCAACGCCGCCGGCCTGGGAAGCGGATTCGGAAACTTGCGGGTAGGCATCTGCCTGGGAACCACGGTTGCCAGCCAGTTAAACGATACGGATTTTTACCGGCAATACCGGGACAAAGGAAGCGCCCCGATGGATTCGGTAGAGCGTTACCTAAAAAGCAATCTCTCTAAAGCGCTGGCCCAATTTTTAAAAATCTCAAAAATAAATTTATGCACTACGATCGTTAACGCCTGTTCCTCAGGCACGGACGCGATCGGCGTTGGTTTGTCCTGGCTGCGCAACGATTACTGCGACCTGGTCATTGCCGGCGGCGCGGATGAACTTAACCGCGTACCTTTGGATGGCTTTGGCTCCTTAAGCGTAGTGAGTAAGGATTTATGCGCGCCTTTTGACCGGGAGCGGAAGGGTTTAAACCTCGGGGAAGGCGCCGGTATAATTATTCTGGAAAAAGAATCGGTTTGCCGCAGCCGCGGGCTCACCCCGGAACTTTTCCTTAAAGGCTACGGCTTAGCCGCGGACGCTTATCATTTAACCGCGCCCCGGCCGGATGGAAGCGGCCTGGAACAAGCATTAGGACAGGCGCTAAAAGAAGCGGGGATCAAGCCTCAAGAGATCGCTTTTATCAATGCCCACGGCACAGCCACTAAAGACAATGACCTGGTAGAAGGCAGGACCATTTCCAGGGTGTTTGGAACAAAATGCGTTTTTCTTTCTACTAAAGGATACACCGGGCACACTTTGGGGGCTGCCGGAGGATTGGAAGCGGTGTTTACCTGCCTCGGTTTACGGGAAGGGTGGGTTCCGGCTAACGCCGGTTTTTCGAATCCGGATCCTGAGATCGGCATCGCTCCGGCCAAAGAAAAAACACAAATTATGGGAAATTACGCTCTATCCACATCGTTGGCCTTCGGCGGCAACAATTCGGCTTTAATTTTTGAGAAAAATTAAATGTATATCGCTGGCATCGGAATAATTTTTAATCGGGGGCGCGGATTGGCTAGCTTGGAAAAAGCCTTAACCGAAGGCTGGGTTAACCCGAATTCCGCTTACCGGGTGCCCCCGGAGGCGCTTACGGATAAAGCAGTGCTTAAAGAGGCCCGCCGCGCTGATAATTTTACTAAAATGGCTGTCCTTGCCGCGCACGATGCTTTAGCGGACAGCGGGATCCCCGAAGAAGAAAAGCAAAAACTGGGAATTATCCTTTCCACCGGATTTGGCCCGCACGTAACCACCTTTAGTTTCCTGGATGATATTTTGACTTACGGAGATGCCGGGGTAAGCCCGACATTATTCTCTCATTCCGTACATAACGCCGCGGCTTCCTACATCGCCCTGAACCTTAAGACCCGCGGCCCCACTTTAACCATGACGCAGTTTGCCGATTCATTTCAACAGGCAATTATCCTGGCGCAGGCCTGGCTGGAAGAAAAAAGATGCGCTTATGTCCTGGTGGGAAGCGTGGACCAGTGCGGCAAAGTGATGGAATATATCTGCAGCCAGAAATTAAAAGTTGCCGTCGACGGAAAGATCAAGCCGTTTAATTTTTCAAAAAACCCGGAAAGCGTGCCCGCCGAAGGAAGCGCCTTTTTTCTGGTCACTAATGAAGCTAAATACAATAAATACTGCGCAATATCCGGGCGGCCTTTTCCCGGAGATAAAGAGGAGGCGGAACTGCTGATCCTGGACAGTGACGGAATGTGCGGGGACGAAAGGCCTTACGGATCTGCGGTAGAAAACAATGTACCGCTTACTGCTTACGCGCCGGTTTTTGGAAGCCTTCCCGGCTTAAGCGCTTTCAGCACCGCGGCGGGAGCGTTAATGCTTAAAAACGGAAAAATATACGCCTCACCGGTACAAGAGAACCCGCATGGGCTAAATATCCTCACCGCCCGGCAAACTTTAACAGTTCACAAAATTAACTGTTTAAGGTATAATTGTTACCTGGAAGAGCTGGTTATCCGGCTGAGAAGGGGGGCACGATGAGAACATTGATCAGGATTTTGTCCGCGGTTTCTTTGGCTTTTGTCTTTTTTTCTCTGGTTTCCGCTGCGGCGCCAAGCCAGGATTATTACGCTAAAGTAAACATCTGGTATGAGGATCCGGCCAAGATCCTCGGGACCAATTACCACAAAGGAGCGATCATTCCTTTCGGCGCAAAAATCACCATTACCAGCCAGATAAAGGAAAAGATTTATTTTACCGTTGCCGATCAGCCCGGGATTACCTTTATTTTAACCAATATCCCCAAACACACCATGGTCGGCGCTGCGGAACTGTCTAAATTATATTTTACTACCGCTGACCCGAAAGCAAAAGGAACGGAATTCGATAAATTCAATGCCAAAGAAAAGAAGAATATCGAGGACGGCACGATAGAAGCCGGAATGAGCAAAGAAGCGGTAATCGCTTCCTACGGATACCCGCCGAAGCACCGCACCCCGTCACTAACCAGCAACTTCTGGACCTACTGGGACTCCCGTTACGTACGTAAACAAGTTACCTTCCAAAATAACTTGATTATAAATATTGAAGAAATCACGGAATCTCTTGATGGTCCGCGCATTTACTATGTTCCTTAATTTGACCATCTGCCGGGCCACGGCAGAAAACTAAGGAGGGAAGATGAACAAAAGTGAAACACTGCTCAATGACCTGGGGGTAAGGGTAGTAAAGCTGTGCATAATTTTAGGGGTAATGTTTCTTTTCCGGTTCCTGGTTTCTAAAATCGAAGTTTTTGACGAAAATGAATTCTTTAATACCGGCTTGACGGTCCTGGACGTGATGATCGGGGTAGTTAACGGGATAATCCTGGTATTTTTGATGAAATTCGGCCTGTCATTGGACAAGCGCTATGAACTGGTTAAATTCCCCAAGGCGATGACGATCGCCAAATGGGTGGTCATTTTAAGCAGCGCCATCCTGGCCTACCAGATCTTTTACCATATGGCCAAGCATATCTTCCGCCGCCATGATATCGAAACCTACAACATTACTTTCCTGATCATCAGCATTTTACTGTTGGCCAGATTAGGGGTCCTGATTTTCAGCAATATGGAAATGATCACGGATTTATTCATGGGTAAAATCGGGATTGTTTTACGGGAGCCGGCGACAGATGGCTCCGCGGAGCAGGAAGCCGAACTGAAATGTTCAGGCTGCGGCAAAGTTGTGGAAAAAGGTTCAGCATTTTGCCCTAAGTGCGGGGCCAAAATCGCCTAAGCAGATAACCTTGTAACCGCTGTAGAATAAAGATGGATCCAAGCCAAATCGAAGCAAAACTGACACGCCAAATCGCCTCCATTTTGTCAGTAGAAGTCAAAGATATTAAACCGGAAGCTCCCTTACATACTCTAGGAGTAGATTCCTTGAGTTTTGTGGAGCTTCTGGTTTTTATCGAAAAAGAATTCCAGATCAATCTGATGGAATCCGGACTGCGGGCGGAAGATTTTAAAACGATCCGTTCGCTGTCCGGCCGTATCAGCAGGCAATAGAGCCGGGGCAAGAAACTTTATTGGTTTCCAGCGGAATTTTTCCATTGGAAACTATTTTTTTATGGAAGACCCTAAAACTTCTTACAGGACAAAGCGCTATCTGACCGGTATTGACTGGGTGGTGAATGCGGTAGACTATGCTTCTAAAGCCCAATCCGGCATCGGCAACCACTCCGAGATCGTCCTGGAATTAGAAAATCCTCCCCAGCTGCGGACCCTCCAGGAAGCGCTTAACCGTTTTATCCGAAAGTTCCCGGTTTTAGCCGGTTACCCCAGCCGGGCGCTAAACCTGTGCCCTTACTGGAAAATACCTCCGGTCGAGCAAACCCCCGGACTGCGGCTTCAAATTGAGCAGGTGGACGATGATTCTCAGTGTTTATCCTCCCTGGCTAACCAGGTTAACGCAGCTTTTAGAAACAGGGGAGAGCATTTAGTTTTTATCCTGGTCCATTCCGGGGGTAAGTCATTCCTGGGTATGGTTTTTGACCACCGCCTTTTGGATGCTAAAGGGGCCGAAGCGCTATTACATCTTTTTCAGCAATTCTACCGGGGAGAAGATCATCTGCAGGTGTCCCTGACCCACCCGGCGCATTTAAATCAGTGGATAGAAAAGTTCCGCGCCGGCCGGCAGCTCAACCGCTTCTTGCTCAAATTAACCAAAGAACCTTTACGCGTACTGCCTTTTGACGGACGCAAAGAACCGTGCAAATTCAAGGTAGTCAGCTTTAATCCCGACCAATCAGCGCGCCTTACCGCGGCGGCGTATGCTTCCGCAGGCTACCTGATGTTTTTACCTTATGCTTTAGCCAAAAGCATCCAGATCATCCACCGGAGTTTCGAGAAAAAAGGTATCCCGGGCGCAACTTATCTCATTCCCGTGCCGATGGACACCCGCTCCAAAGAGGAGGCGCGGAAAGAATCGCTTTTTAACCACTTTTCATTTTTTGTGTTTAAGATCGACTCCTCTAAAACCGGAGACCTGAACGCCTTGCTTGCCGAGATAAAAAAACAAATGTACGAGCAGGTAAAAAATAAAATCCCCGAAGCCATAATCAACGCCAGCTGCCTGATGCGGATCGCCTCCTTACCAGTGACAAATTTTTTCCTCAAGCTTATGTCCAAGAAACATTTTGCTTCATTTTCCTTTTCCTACCTTAACAACGCTTACCAGGAAAACCGGTTTATGCAGGCTAAGGTTTTGAATATTTTCCACCTGCCGCGCACCCCCAAGCCACCGGGGATCGGCATATTTTTTAACCAGTTCGATAATAAATTAAATGTAACCCTGTCCTACTTTGAAGACCTGCTCAGCGAAGAGGAAGCGGAGCAAATCATCAAAAGCCTTGAGGCCCTGGGGAATGAAGAATAAAGAAGCGGTTTGCGATGTTTTGGTGGCCGGAGCGGGAGTGGCCGGCTGCTGCGCGGCGATTGCTGCCGGCCGCGCAGGCGCAAAAACCATCCTGCTTGAGGCGGGAGGCTTTCCGGGCGGGACAGCGGTGGCCATCCGGCACCGGCATCTCTGCGGATTGTATCCGCAGAATTCCGGTTTACCCCGGGAGATCCTCCGCGGGTTAACCAGGTTTAACCCGAAGAGCAAGTTCGTACGCATCGGTAAGCTCAGGGCGTTTTATTTTTACCCGCAAAACCTGGAATCGGTTTTACGCCAACTGTTAAACCATGCGCCTAATCTTACGGTAAAATACAATTGCCCGGTGACCGGGGTAAAAAGGGAAGGAAGTTTAATTACCGCGGTAAACGCAAAACAAGGGAAATCTCGGCTTATTTTTAAACCGGGGGCGTTGATTGACGCCACCGGAGGGGGAAAAGCGATTGAATTCAGCGGCGCCCGGTATGAACTTTCCCCAAAAAAATCCAGGCAGCTGGCCGGTTTTACCTTCGAGGTGCGCGAATTGAATGACCGGGAAGGATTGCTGCCCATAAAAGTCCCTTACTCTTTATCCTTGGCGGAAAAAAATAAAAAAATATTTCCGTATTTAAGATTCAGCAGTTTTGCTTACGGACAAATTAAAAACTCCGGAGTAATCAAAGTAAATATTCCTGCGCAGGATAAGCCGCAAGGAGAACGGCAGGCCCGCAAATATGCCAATTTGGTAAACAACAGTCTGCGCAAAACTCTGCCGGAGTTCGGCAAGGCGCGTATTTCCTGGGTATCTGCGGGGATCCATGATCGGGAAGGTTTGCGCCTGGCAGGAGAATATACCCTTACCGGAAAAGACGTATTGGGCGCCAGAAAATTCCCTGACGCTATCGCTAAAGGGTGCTGGCCGGTCGAATCCTGGGATCAGGAAAATGGCCAAAAAATTACTTATTTAAAAGAAAAAGCATTTTATGAAATACCCTTTCGGAGCATCAAATCCTCGGATACCATGAATCTTTTTGCCGCGGGAAGATGCATTAGCGCCGATCCGCAGGCGATCGCCTCCTCCAGGGTAACAGGAACCTGCATGTACATCGGGGAAGCGGTAGGAAAAAAAGCCGCTTTTTTTTTAAAAGATGAATATACTATTGATCAATCCCTACAGCTCAAACTGGGTAGAAGGAATAAAAGACAACACGCATATCGCCGTGCGAATGCCCCCCGTGGGGATCCTGTCACTGGCAGCTTATCTCTTGGAACAAGGGCATAAAATAAAGGTTTATGACTGTAAAACCCCGCCTTTACATAAAACCAATGCCGCCTCGATCTTGGAATGCATCAAAGAATTCCAACCCCAGATCGCCGGCTTCAGCTGCGTAACCTCCAGTTTCCTGAGCGCTTATTTACTGGCCGAACAGATCAAATTAAAATTCCCCCAAGTAAGGACCGTTTTCGGCGGAGTGCATGTTTCCGCTTTGGGGGCGGAAATTCTGGAGCATTTTCCGGCGATCGACCTGGCGGTTTGCGGCGAAGGGGAAAAGGCGATGGCAGAGCTGGCCGCGGGAACTCCTGCGGAAAACATTCAAGGGTTAGTTTACCGCAAAGAAGGGATAGTGCGGCAAAACGATTTGCGCACGGATCTATGTGACCTGGACAGTTTGCCGTTTCCCGCTTACCGGGCGCTGGAAGGTTTTCCGCGTAATTTCGAGGGAGCGCTTTTTAATTACCCGAAATACCCGGTAGCCCCGATCATTTCCAGCCGCGGTTGTCCGTATCAATGCTCTTACTGCGATCGTTCGGTATACCGCAAAAGTTTCCGTTTTAATTCGGCGGATTATCTTTACGAACAGATGCACTACCTTAACCGGGATTTCGGGGTCAAACACATTTTTTTCTATGATGACCAGTTTACCTTCAACCGGGATCGAGTCGTAGAATTATGCCGGCGGCTTAAGAAAAACCCGCTGGGAATGACCTTTAATTGCGCCGCCCACGCTAACCATATCGACCGGGAGCTGCTTAAGCTTTTAAAATCCGCCGGCTGCTGGATGGTCAGCCTGGGCATTGAATCCGGCGACCGGGAAATGCTTTTAAAACACAGGACCAAAGCGGACTTGTCGGAAATGCGCGCGGCCGTAAGCAATATCCAGAAATCCGGCTTGCGGGCGAAAGGGCTATTCATGATGGGACTGCCGGGGGAAACGGAAAATACCATAAAAACCACCGCGGATTTTATTGAGAGCCTGAAATTAGACGATATGAACATGACCAAATTTACCCCGTTTCCCGGCTCGCCGATTTACCAAGGGATAAGGGAAGAGGGCAGTTTTCAAGAAAACTGGAAACTGATGAACTGCCTGAATTTTGTTTTTATCCCCAAAGGGATCGCTTCCAAAGGAAGACTGGAGCAATTATATAAACAATCTATCCGCCGTTTTTATACCGGAAAAAACTGGATAAGTAAATTCGGCTTGCTCTGCTGCCGGAGCCCGCATAGCTTTTTACGTTTGATCAAAAATTTTCCGGTTTTTCTAAAAATTGCCGGGGAATTCAAGTCCGGTTACAATTAACGCCGATGAAGATACTGTTGGTTAAACCAAAACCCGAGCTTTTAGTGCCCATCAGGCTGCAGGAAGGCTTTTTACATCTTGAGCCACTGGAATTAGAGATCGTCGCCGGAGGATTAACCCGGGATGAAGAGATTAAAATCCTGGATCTGGGATTAGAAAAAAACCAATTCGCTGTTTTTGAAAAAACCGTTAAAGATTTTCAACCGCAGCTTATCGGCTTTACCGGCTACAGCACCAATCTGTCAACGATCAAAAGACTGGCTAAAACCGCCAAATCCCTGGACAGCCGGATCATCACCGTGGCCGGAGGGATACACGCTACGCTTTTACCCGCGGATTTTGCGGTGCCCCAAATCGATATTATCGTTCGCGGGGAAGGGGGGCTGGTCTTAAGGGAGATCGTGAGAAGATTTAAGGCAAAGGAACCTTTATTTTTCGATAACCTGGCGCTTTCACCGGGGAAGGACCCGGAATTCCAGATTAAAGCCGCTATGGAGGCGCCGGAGTATCCGGAAATCGATAAAATCCCTTTGCCCCGCCGGGATTTAGTCCAACGTTCCCGGTATTTTTGTGTCTGGACCTCAAGTGACACCGGCAAACTGGAAACGCTTTTTCCGCAGGTAGCCAGTTTACGCACTTCTATCGGCTGCGCGTTTTCCTGTTCATTCTGCGTTATTCACCAGCTGATGCACCGCCGCTATTTACAGCGCAGCCCCGAAGAGGTAGTCGATGAAATCGCCGCGTTGAAAGAAAAATATATTTATTTTCTGGATGATGAAATGTTCCTCAATGCCCAGCGCTGCCGGGAGATCGCCGAATTATTGCTTAAACGGGGAATAAAAAAAGAATACATCAGCTGGTCAAGAAGCGATACCATTGTAAAACACCCGGAAATTTTTAAACTTTGGAAACAGGCCGGCTTGAAAACGGTTTACGTGGGCCTGGAAAGCATGGACGAAGAAAAACTTTTAGAATACAAGAAGCTTTTGCCGGTAGAGACAAACCGCAAAGCGATCGCCATTTTAAAAGAAATCGGGATCACCCTGCATGCGGCTTTTATTGTCCACCCGGATTTTCAAAAAAAAGACTTCCAGCGCCTGGAAAAAGAGGTGCTCGCGCTTTGTCCGGCAGAAGTTGCCTTTACCGTGCTTTCTCCGTCCCCAGGTACGGCGTTCTGGCAGGAAAACAAAGAGCGCTTTATCTGTGATCCGTATTATTACTACGATTGCATGCATACCATCCTGCCCACCCGAATGCCTTTAAGGGAATTTTATAAACATTTCGGACATTTAACGGAGCTGGCGCTGCGTTCCAATCCTTTACGGATAAATAAGGTCCGCGTGCCTTTTAAGGACTTTATCCGGGCAATCGCCGCGGGGACTAAATATATTATCGCTTTGCAGTTAATTTATAAGGATTATCTTCCGAAAGTAAAAAAACAGGATTGACCCATGCTCAACATCGTCCAGGCAATCGAAAAAGAAACCGCAAAGTACGGCAAGAATACCGCCATCATCGAGGGGGAACGGCAGGTCACTTACGCCCAGCTCCTGGAAGCGGTGGATAAGTTAAGCGGGGAATTAAAGCAAAAAGGGGTGTCGAGGTTTAGTCGGGTAGCCATTTTGTGCAACGACAGCATCGAATACATCCTCCTTAGCTTAGCGGTGCTTAAGCTTTACGCGGTTGCCGTTCCGGTCCCTTTCGGCTCCGCCCGGGATGAAACCGCGGCGCTGCTTAAAAAGATTAAAATTAACTTTCTGGTCTTTGAACAGGATGCTTACCCGCGCAAAGAAGCGCCCCGGCTTAATAATGCCCTGCTGCAAAAAGAATTATTTATCTTAAAATTCAAGGCGAATAAAGATATCCCTCCGGCGTTTTACAAGATTAATCCGGCATTTATCCGTTTTTCATCCGGAACAACCGGAAGCAACAAAGGGGTAGTGCTTTCCCATCAGGCGATTCTGCAGCGGACCGCGGCCGCGGACAAAGGTTTAAAGATAAAACCCGGGGAGAAGATCATCTGGGTTTTGTCCATGAGCTTTCATTTTGTAGTGACGATACTTTTATTTTTACGCCGTGGAGCGACGATTATAATAAGCAGCCGGGATTTCCCCGCGGGGATCCTGCAGAATTTAAAAAGATACCGGGCCACTTTTATTTATGCTTCACCGCTGCACTACCACATGCTTACCAGTTTGAATCTCCCCAGGAAGCTGCTGGGCAGGGTAAGGATGGCGGTTTCCACCGCAATTAAGCTGCCGGAAAAAATTGCCGCTAATTTTTCCGCTCAATTCGGCTTTGAGCTTGCGGAAAGCTACGGGATCATCGAAGCCGGACTGCCGGCGGTAAATGTTTCCGGAAAAATCACTAAACGTAATTCCGTCGGCAGGTTATTACCGGATTATAAAATAAAACTGGTAAATAAAGATACTCAGGGAATAGGAGAGATCTGCATTAAAGGTAAAGGCATGTTCGATGCTTATTTTGCTCCGTGGCGCTTAAGAAAAGAACTCCCTGATGGGGGATGGTTTAACACCGGAGACCTGGGAAAGCTGGACCAGGACGGTTTTCTTTTTATCCTGGGGCGCCGCAAACAAGTGATCAATTTTAACGGGATGAAAATATTCCCCTTTGAGGTGGAAAGCCTTTTAAACACCCACCCCCTGGTCAAAGAATCCCTGGTGTATGGCAAACCCCATCCCGAATACGGCCAGCTGCCGGCGGCCAGGGTCGTATTAAAAAATAATGCCGGCCGGGAGGCGGGAGTTTTGCGCGATTTTTGCTACCGGCATTTAGCGGCTTACAAAGTGCCCAAAGAGTTTGAATTCGTGGACAGGCTGCCCAGGACCGCCAGCGGCAAAATAAAAATTGCAATGCGGGTGAAAAATAAATAGGAGCGTTCCTGAATTATAGTATAATAGACCCATGTTAAATTTAGCGATCATCTATCACATGCACCAGCCGTATTACAAGAACCTCCTTACCCAAGAGAGCGACTTGCCCTGGGTCAGGCTGCACGGGGTAAAAGACTACCTGGATATGGTGCAAATCGCCCAAAAATATCCCCGGATGAAGATCACCTTTAATGTCGTGCCGTCCCTTTTCGAGCAGATCGAAGATTATAACCTCGGCTTAAAGGATAAATTCATGCTGTTATCCCGTAAACCGGCGGACCAATTGACCGGCGCCGATAAAGATTTCATCCTTCAGAACTTTTTCTCCATCAACCCGGATAAAGTTATCGCCTTTTCTCCGCGCTACTTCCAATTGTACGCAAAAAAAAGAAACTGGGGCCAATTCAGCCAAACCGATTTTCTTGACCTGCAGGTGTGTTTTAATTTAAGCTGGATCGATCCGTCCTTCCGAAAAAGCATGCCGCAGTTAAAAAAGGTTTGCGATAAAGAAAGGTTCTTCACGGAAGAGGATAAGCAGGTGGTCTTAGACCAGCAGCTTGAAATTTTAAAACAGATAATCCCCGCCTACAAAGAGGCGCAGAATAACGGACAGATCGAGATCAGCGTCACCCCGTATTACCATCCGATCCTGCCGTTGCTTTACAACACCCGCACCGCTAAAGAAGCGAACAAAAAGACCGTTTTGCCGGTGGAAGGATTTAATTATCCCCAGGATGCCAAATACCAGATCGACAACGCGGTAGAATTTTATAAGCAAAGATTCGGAAGCGCCCCTTTGGGAATGTGGCCTTCGGAAGAGGCGGTAAGCGAGCACATCGTGCCCTACATTATTGAATCCGGCATACAATGGATCGTCAGCGATGAAGCGATCCTATTTAAGTCTTTAAAATCAAAAAAACGGGATACCACGCTGCTTTATCAGCCGCATCTTTTAAAAAGAAAGAACGGACAGCTCAATATCGTATTCCGCGACCGCAACCTTTCCGACCTGATCGGCTTCAACTATCATCAAATGAAGGAGGAGGACGCGGTAAATAATTTCATGCACCACCTGGAAAACATCAATAAAGCTTTTAAGGGTAAGGAGATCCTGGTGACCATTGCCCTGGATGGGGAAAACGCCTGGGAATTTTACCGCAACGACGGCCACGATTTCCTTAACCTTTTCTACAAGCGGGTCAGCGAATCCGATTTTGTAAAACCGACCACGGTAGCGGATTACCTGAAAACAAACCCCGCGCAGCAGCATATTCGGCGTTTAAGCGCCGGCTCATGGATTTACGGTGAGTTCGGGAAATGGATCGGCAACCCCCATAAAGTAAAGGCCTGGGAATGGCTGGCGCATGCCCGTAAAGCGATGCAAAAAACCAAGCACCCCAGCGAGTTAGCCTGGAAACAAATGTATATCCTGGAGGGAAGCGATTGGTTCTGGTGGGCTGGTGAGGACCCGGATGGATCATTCGACCGGCTGTACAGGCTGCACCTGACCAACTTTTACCAGCTGATCAAACAGGAGCCTCCGGCATACCTACGAGAGCCACTTGTCCCGTAACCCGTCGAAATACCCCCAATAAGTTGTATCCGGCTTATAAGTTTGCACAAATTGTGGTATACCTGCCTCGGGCGGTAAATTAATTTCAGCCCCTTAAATCCTTGACATGAATAGGGTTTTATGTTATAGATTATAATCGATCCGGTCCTGCGGGGATGTAAGGCAGGCATTCAATAAGTAAAAAGAAGGTTTGTGGTGAACAAGAAAGAAATTTACGAGCATCTGGCAAATATTTACCTGGATGCCTCTTCAAAATCTTCGAAGAAAAAACATAGATTTAGCGCGTATCCGAAAAGTGTATTCGGGCTGTTTATCGCCGGAGGCATTGTGCTTTTGGGTCTGGGCGGGTTCTTTACGTATCACCATGTTCAAAACTTAAACCCTTCCAGCCAGACCGCGTTATTCTTATATCAGGATACGGCAAAAATTAATTTCAATTTTGACCCGGCAAAAAAAGAAGTTTTTTCTCTGGATCTTAAACAGCTGAATTTATCGAAATATAGCGCCCTGGGGTTTGCGCTCAAGAAAGTCAATCCCCGCGATACCATTAGATTACGCGTGGAATTCACCAACAGATTTAATGAAAAAAGCGAAATTTATATCAAAAATATTTCCGACAAGTGGAACGATTTTAAAATAGAACTCAGCCGTTTCGACCGGATCAAATACTGGGGGCAGATGAAGGAACTAGCTTTTAGTGTCGAGGAATGGAACTCCCGGGAAAAATCAGGGATCGTTTATCTGGACAATATCAGGGTGCTGAAATAACTTATAGAGGAGGAAAGCCTAAATGCGCATTATAACGGTTTCGAACCAAAAGGGGGGTTGCGGCAAAACAACCACCAGTATAAATTTAGCGGCGGCACTGGCAATCAATAACCGCAAAGTCCTTTTGATCGATCTTGACCCGCAGGCACACGCCACCAGCGGCTTAGACGTTAAGGCGGATTTAAGCATGTACAATGTCCTTTCCAAAATCACCAATAAAAAATGCAGACTGGAAGAGGTGATCAAGAATTTGGGGGAGAATTTCGATATCGCTCCTTCCAGCATGATCCTGAGCACTCTGGAACAGGAATTAAGCGGGGAGATCGGAAGAGAGTCGCGCCTCAGCGACACGCTGAAGAATTTTAAGAGCAATTACGACTACATCCTGATCGACTGCCCGCCGAATTTGGGGATCCTGACCATTAACGCCATCCGGGCGGCCAATGAAATAATTATCCCGGTAGAAGCCAGCCGGTTCTCCCTGGAAGGAGTAAACCAGCTTGCCGCCATCATTAACCTGGTCGCCGAAAGATTGAACCATAATGTGGAATTCAAGGTTCTGGTGGCTAACTTCGATTCCCGCCTGCAGCATTCATTTACCATGCTGGATAAGATCAAGACCGATTACCGCAACAAAATGTTCTCCAATATTATCCACGTCAACGTGAAATTAAAAGAAGCGCAGAACGCCGGCCTCAACATCCTGGCTTACGATAAATACTGCCGCGGGGCCAAGGACTATTTCTCGCTTTCCCGCGAGATCATCACCCAAGAGAAGATTCCTGCCGGCGCCGAAGTAACCGAGGCGGCAAAAACCGAAAAAATCGTAATGAAGAACTTGAATAAACGCATGGAGGAGATCCTCAAGGAGGAGATGCCCAAACTCAACGAGGTAGTGTTGAGCATCAGCGCTCCGGAAGCCAAAGAGGTTTATGTTGCAGGAGAATTTAATAATTGGAAGCTGGATGAAAACAGCCGCATGGAAAAAACTAACGGTTCCTGGAGCAAGCGGCTTAACTTAGGCTCCGGTAAATACCGGTATCGTTTTGTGATTGACGGTAACTGGACCGAAGACCCGAACAACCCCTTAACCCAGTTAAACTCTTACGGAACCCTGGATTCTTTAGTCCAGATCAATTAGCTCCATTGCGCCTGATTCAGCTTTAAGCAGGATTAAAACCGGCGGATTCAATCTTATAAGTAAGCATATGCCCACCGCAGAAGAAAAGGAACAGGAAATCCAGGAAGGCAAGTTCTTTGCCATAATTTCCTATGTTTCTTTCCTGTGCATTATCACCTTAATTTTAAAGAAAGATAATAAATTCGCTTTGTGGCACGCTAAACAGGGCCTGGTATTATTTGTAATGGAAGTTGCGGCTTTTATCCTTTCCATTATCCCGTTCCTGGGCTGGTTGATCGGTATTTTCGGATACGCGCTATTCCTGCTGGTTTCCCTGTGGGGGATCATCCAGGCCGCGCAAGGTTTAACTAATCCTATACCGGTACTCACTGAAATTTCCGATAAAGTTATTCTTTAAAGGAGGCAACATGGTTCCAAAAAAGAAAAATAAAAGATCAATTAAAAAACCGGCTAAAAAATTACTCAAAAAAACTAAGAAAAAAACTATCCGGAAAGCTGTCAAAAAACCGGTAAAAGCAATCAAAAGAAAAGCTTTTAAGAAGAAATTGATCGTAAAAAAGAAGCCCGCAGTCAAAGCTAAAAACGAAGGCAATCTTATCGGCGTGATCACGCATTACTTTCCCCATGTCCAGGCCGCGGTAATCAAATTAAAAGCCCCCCTGTCCAAAGGAGAGAACGTAAAGATAAAAGGGCACACTACCGATATTACCCAGATCGTTTCTTCCCTCCAGATTGACCGGGCAGACATCCAAAACGCCAAAAAAGGGGATGAAATCGGCCTACAGGTTGTTTCCCGCGTAAGGCGCAGGGATAAAGTTTATAAAGTTTAACTTACCTTTTGTAAATTTCTTTTCATTACCCGCAGCAAACCTCACACAAACCAGATCACCACGCACCCGCTCAGCCGATTTACCTGCAGGTTATCCTGTTTCTTGTAGAAAAAAGTCAATAAAATGTGCCATTCGCCCATGTCCATCTTTTTCCGTTATTCTATAATAAACGCGAAAAACAAAAAGGAAGGCGAAATGAAAGATATTCTCGGATTATTGACGTTGGGTGTCATTACGATAGCGTCCCTTTCATTATGGCCACAAGCTGCTAATGCTGACAAAAAGTTTATCAACCAAAACTCCAACAGTATTCTTTATGTGGCAAACAGGTAACCCAAGCTTTATTGCTGAATTTAGCCTTTTTCTGCCTTTTCCGCTAACCTGAATAAGATAGGAGAGGGCCCAAACTACCCCAGCAATATGATTAGTGCCAGAGCATGGAAAGATACAGTTCAATTCTAAGTAACGAATTAATCATAGGTATTCCCGCCTATCCGTACCCCGCAAACAATCCCTGATTTTAATTTTGAATTTGAGCTTGACTTTTAGGGTCACTTGTGATAATTATGAGTATATACTCAAATTAACCGGGGCGTTAAAAGCAGGTAAATTCAGGTAAAATCAATGCCAAAGCGCGGAAGGCCAGGAAAATACAGGATAGTCAGGATTGACCCTAAAATCAGCCAATTCAGCCCCAGGGGCAGGCCGGGAAGGCCTGAAGAGGTGGAAATAAGGATGGATGAGTATGAGGCTTTACGCCTGGCAGATTACCAGGGTTTAAGCCAAAAAGAGGCGGCTAAATCCATGCGCATATCCCAACAAACTTTCAGCCGGATATTAAGAAGCGCCCGGAAGCAGGCGGCTAAAGGAATAACTACCGGATCCGCCATAAGGATCAAGGGCGGCCAATACGTAATCAGTACACGCATCCAGGAAAAACCGCAAGCAGGCTTACCAAAACCATAAAAATCCCGGTAAATTTCATTGTACAATCTCACGCAGGGGCGGCCCGCAAAGGGCGGCAAACCTGATTCTCCCCTTATAGTCTACTTCCTATAATATATCTTATGTTAACTTGTGCATATTGGCTAAGTCTTCCTAAGTGTATAAAGGGCAGTGTCTTAGCTTGCCCTGTTTTTAGGCTGTGGAAAACCAGTTTCTTTTTTACTTAAACTTACCGCTTTATTTTAAGTATGGCAGTTATGCGCAAAGTTCCATATAAGGTTATCGGGATTTTTTGCTTCTATTCGCTTATTTTAATGCGGGTATTATTTCTCTTTTAATGCGGTTTTTTAGCGGGTTAAGATGGTAATTGCGGGATGGATTGCCCCCTCCCCAAAGCGGTTATTTATGCGGTCTAAGGCCTTTATCAGACCCTCCCTGCGGACATCTTCACTCAGTAAGGGCTGGTAGATGGCTTTAGAAAGGCTGCTGCAGGTGACCCCGATTGCCCGGATTCCTGGACTTTTAGGGGCTAATTTTGCCATTATTTTAACCGCTCTTTGGTAGATCTCCTGGCCGTCACTGGTTGCCCATTGGTAGGTTTTTTGTGCCCCGAAACCGCCGATTTGCGGGCCGTTGAGCCACAGATGTACGGTTTGGCTGACCAGATCCTGCTGCCTAAGGCGCGTAGCGACCATTTCCGATAACAGCCTGATCCAAGCCCGGATAACCTGGGGGTTTATTTTTACCTGCGGCAAGGTGTATGAATGGCTCACCGATTTAGGCAGTTCATCAGACTTACCGGGATTTTCACCGGGCTTACCGGAGTTATGATAACTCTCACCAATATTTGCGTTCTCTGAAATTTCAAAAAATCCCGGTAAGTTTAAGTATAAGTCCCAGCAGGTCTTCATCCCGCTGGCCATAAAATTAGCGCCGGTTTTACCGCCCATACCGCAAAGTTTATCCAAAGGTGTCTGCCTTAAAACCTGCTCGAAATTACCGGCACCGATCACGGTCAGGCCATCCGGCTTATTTAACTTGGAAGCCAGCTTGGCCAGGATCCAGTTCTTGGCAATCCCTACTGAAGCGGTAATGTTAAAGTTTGCATAGATCTGCGCTTTGATGTTTTTGGCTAAATTTAAGGGATCCGGGCAGCCGGAAACCTCCAACTGGAACTCATCGATCGAGGCGTATTTTAAGGGCAAATCATACCCCTTGAGCAGCTCGAATATCTGTTCAGAGGTCCAGATGTATTTAGACTGGTCAGCCGGCACAAACTCCAATTCCGGGCAAATCCGGAAAGCTTCCCGGGAAGGCATTCCGGAATGGATCCCCATTCTCTTAGCCCCATAAGAAGCCGCGCAAACTACCGTGCGCATTTTATTGCCCCGGGAACCGACAATCAAAGGCTTATCTTTAAGCCGGGGGTTGATCGCCTGCTCGATTGAGGCAAAAAAAGCATCCATATCCACATGCAAGATCATGCTCCCCCCTGCTTCGTTATTTTTTTAATCCAGGATTTTATCTATTTGCCAGCGGAAAGAGGAATTATCGAAGGAAATCTGGTACATTTGGCCGGCGCAGCGCACAGAGAAATAATTGACCAGGGCCTGGCCGAAACGCTCCTGCCAGTTATAGGTGATCGTTTCCACCTGGTATTCTATATTATTCCAGGTAAAACTTTTCGGGAAGATCCTTGAGCTTTTGAAAAAAGCCAGGACATCGATGCGTTCATTTAAAGCTCCAGGCTGGGGAGATCCGGTTTTATCCGGCTCAAACCTGTCCCAGCGGGCTTTCGGATTGAAGCTGTTCTGATTCATTTTTGAGTGGTTATTTTTAAAAGGAAGGTCAAAACTTAATAAATATCCGCTTGCACAAATTTACTGCCATCAAGCCGGCTCCAGTTTCCCAGCTGCTTGACCAGTGAAGATTGGTGGGCGGTGCCGATATCGCAGATGTCCTTTAAATCCATCCGGGGAACAAAATAAGAGCAAAGCGCCCTGATTTTATGCTCCTGGATCACCCGGTTCACTTCATTTTCATACAACAACAAGCCAAGCCAGTCCTTTCCCAACGCCCAAGTGCCGTCACCGACAGTCCGGACACCTTTAAACCCTTTTTCCAGGGCCCGCTTTTCTAACTCGATAAAACTTTCCAGAACGCGGCTGGCGGAAAATAACCCGTCTTTTAAATAGAAACTATCATGGCTCTTTATGGAAAATTGCGCTTTTCCAATATGAATATTCATTTGTCCGGCGTAAACTTCCAGGACCCTCTGGGCATCTTCGGCTTTAAAATCATCCGGAAGGTTCCACTGGCAAAACTCATTGTTTTCTAAACCGGCGGCAAAATAAGGCAGGACGATATCCAGGTACTCCTCCCGGGAGTGGTAAAATAATGAAGTGTGCCGGGTTGGCGGAGTATAATTGATCATTTCTTCATCCTCGCTGAAGCTAAAACTTATAATTTTCCCCTTACAAATAAAACTTTACTCTTTTATTTATCAATGTCAAGTAATTCTGTGGCTTGGCTTAATACTTCCTGATTACGGTGATCAGTTTACCGATAACCTTGAACTCTTCAAAAATCGGCGGGTAATTTATATTGGCCGCTTCCAGGTGGAACTTACCGGCTTTAAAACTAAGCCTTTTTAAAGTAACTTCATTGTTATCCAGCAGCGCCGCCACGATATCGTTATTATTGGCATCGGGCCGTTTTTTGATCACCGCCACGTCCCCGTTCAGTATCCCGGCATCGATCATACTGTCACCTTTAACTCTTAAAGCAAAAACATCGTCAAACCCCAGGCGCCCCAGGAACAGGTCGTCGGCATCCACATACCCCTGGATCTCCTCATAAGCTAAATTCGGTTTTCCGGCCATGATCGTGCCGATGATCGGGATCTTAAAGCTGGACGCTTGCGTCAACTCGATACCCCTGGATTTGTTATTCATCCGTCTCACCAAACCTTTCTGGATTAAAACCTTTAAATAGTCCCTCACTGTCCCGGTAGATTTAAATCCCAGCTCCTCCCCTAT
>CAINQO010000093.1 GCA_903852325.1 Candidatus Omnitrophota bacterium | reverse complement strand
CCGTATCGCACAAACTGAGCAATAAAATCCTGTAGTTTTTCTTTGTCCCCCTTAAAGAATGGAGGGGCTTTCTTTAAATAATCGCCGTAGAACGTATTAGCAATAACATCGTTGTCTATGCAATTATGAAGATAGGCACACGGCTCTAATCCGATACTTTCTTCATAAACCGTGGCATTAAAACCGTATAAGAGTGTAGAATACGACCATGCTTGGTATGATGGATGCAATTCCTCACTCAGCCCTTGTTTGAAACGCGTCCGGACAACCGCATCTTTATCGGTAAGCTGAATATCTGTCCACTGCTTCAACTCTATAATAACCACGCGTTCACGGCCATGCTCATCTTCCCCGGTAATCAAAAAATCAATTCGGTTTTTTGAACGAGGGATAGAATACTCAATAGCAACACCAGAATCATCGGGGATTTTATCAGTGTTTAATACATGGTGCATCGCATTACCAAGCGAATTCTTCCAGGAATCATACTCACTGCTACCTGGCTTTACGTCAATATTTAGCTTATCTCGTACGCATTTTCTAACAATGTCTTCTATGCCAGATGAAGAATCTTTAAGAAAACCAAGCTTAGTTGATTGATAAACGATCATAATTTATTGTATTTTGTGTGCTTCCCCTTAGCTTTTTCTACTGGGTATTTTACTTCATTCTTTTTAAGCTTTTCTTCCATTGCACTAATTAAATTAATTCCAAGATTATCAGTTAATTCAAAAAGGTACAAAGCAATATCAGCAATTTCGTCCTTAATCTCTGAGTGATTTAGCTTTGCATATTTCTCTACCTCTTCAGTAGTTTTCCATTGAAAATGCTCAAGAAGTTCGGACGCTTCAAGAATTATCGAAACAGCCATATTTTTTGGATCATGGAATTGCATCCAATCACGTTCATCTCTAAATTTTTTAATTTTTTCTGTTATCTGACTAATCTCGCTCATTGGACTCCTTTAAAATAAAATAGGGACGTTGCTATTTTTTCCTTATTCATGAAAAATAGAAACGTCCCCTCCTTTTTTTGAACTACCACTCTCCATCCTCTTTATTCTGGGCAAACTCAAATGCACAGCTAGCGGGTGGCTTGGGTGTTTTCGAGCAGCGTCAGCGCGAGAAAATACCCAAGACAGGACCCGATAGCCCTCACTTTTTCTTTTTATCTTTGCCCAGAATATCCTTCAACTCCACCATGAACTGCCCCACATCCTTACACTGCCTATAGACCGAGGCAAAGCGGACGTAGGCGACATCATCGATTAATTTTAAGCGCTCCATGACCAGTTCACCGATGCGGCTGGCCTGGACTTCGCGGTCATTCTTCTTTTGGATGGAGTGCTCAACCTGGGTAACCAGTTCCTCCATCTTCTCTACGCTCACCGGACGCTTTTCGCAAGCCCGGATCACTCCGGCCAGAATCTTTTTGCGGTCCCAGGCCTCCCGGCGGCCGTCTTTCTTGATCACCAGAAGGGAAACCTCTTCCACATATTCATAAGTAGTAAACCGCTTCCCGCACTTTAAGCACTCTCTTCTGCGCCTGATCGCTGATTCTTCGGCGGTAGCGCGGGAGTCGACTACTTTATCTTCTTTATGACCGCAGGCAGGACATCTCATACCGCACCTTCCTTCTCATTCAAGCTATCTTTAATTCTAAGCTTAAGGATTTTATAAGCCTTACCAAAACGTTTCAAAGCTTTTTCGCGTTTTTGCGCATCCTGCAATGAGAGATAACCTTCGTAATAAACCAGATCCCAAGGTTTATGCTTACTTGTATGGCTAACCTTTCCTTTATTATGCTCTTTTAATCGCCAATCTAAATCATCCGCATATCCGATGTAGTAGATTTTATCTTTTTGGCTTCTTAAAAGATAAACGTGATGCATTTGGGAATATAAGGAAGACTCAGGGTTCATGGCTTTCTAATTTTGATCTTAGCCTGCTTTAAAAAATCCAGTGCCATCCCATCAGGATAGCCCTCGATAATGACGATCTCTTTTATCCCGGCGTTGATCAACATCTTGGCGCAGATCACGCAAGGTTGAGTAGTGGTATAAAGTATGGAGTCTTTAACGCTTATCCCGTGTAAAGACGCCTGGATCAACGCGTTCTGCTCGGCGTGCAAAGCCCGGCATAACTCGTGGCGCTCTCCGCTGGGAATGCCCAGTTGCTGGCGCAGGCAGCCGATCTCAAGACAGTGCGGCAGGCCGCTGGGGGCTCCGTTGTAGCCGGTAGCCAGGATCCTTTTATCTTTGACTAAAACCGCTCCTACGTTGCGACGCAAACAGGTCGAACGCTTAGCGACTAAAGTCGCCATCTCCAGGAAATATTCATCCCAGGTGGGACGGGTTCGGACAGTAGCCGGCTTATTAACCGTAACTTTTTTCTTCATTATCTTAGCTCCGCGTATAAGGGAAACTTCCTGGTTAAATCAAGCACCTGTTTTCTCACGTGCGCTAATCTTTCCTGGTCCGCCGGGCTATCCAAAGCATCATTGATCAAGCTGGCGATCTTCTGCATCTCCGGCTCTTTCATTTTCCGCGTGCTCACTGCCGGAGTCCCTAAACGGATGCCGCTGGTGACCATCGGGCTCTTTTCGTCAAAAGGAATCATGTTTTTATTTACCGTAATATTTACCTCACCCAGGATCCGGGAGGCATCCTTTCCGGTAACATGTTTGGCATTCAGATCCACCAGCATTAAATGCGTATCCGTGCCTCCGGAAACAATCCTAAAACCTTTTTCCTCTAATGCTTTAGCCAGCGCTTCGGCATTATGCAATAACTGGGTCTGATACTGCCTGAATTCCGCGGTCGCCGCCTCGCCAAAAGCTACCGCCTTTGCGGCAATCACGTGCATCAACGGCCCGCCCTGGATCCCGGGGAAAATCTGGCTGTCGATCTTTTTGGCAAACTCTTCCCTGCACAGAATAAACCCGCCGCGCGGCCCGCGCAAAGTCTTATGCGTCGTCGAAGTAACAAACTCCGCGTAAGGCACCGGTGATGGATGTAAACCCGCCGCGACTAAACCGGCGATATGCGCCATATCCACGAATAAATACGCTCCCACACTGTCGCAAATCTGGCGGAACCGCTTAAAATCGATTGTTCTGGGATAAGCCGAAGCTCCGGCCAGGATCATTTTTGGCTTATGCTCCTTGGCTAGCGCCTGGATCAAATCATAATCTAATCTTTCGGTTTTCTTATCCACCCCGTAACCGACCATCTTAAAAAATCTTCCGGAAAAATTATGCGGATGCCCGTGGGTAAGATGTCCGCCGGCGGATAAATCCATCGCCAGCACCGTATCTCCCGGTTGAACGGCCGCAAAATACACCGCCATGTTCGCCTGGGATCCTGAATGCGGCTGGACATTGGCGTGTTCAGCGCCGAAAATGGATTTAGCCCGTTCGATCGCCAGGGTCTCCACAATATCCACATATTCGCACCCGCCGTACCAGCGCTTGCCGGGGTAACCTTCGGCGTATTTGTTGGTCAACACCGAGCCCTGCGCCTCTAAAACCGCTAAAGAAGTAAAATTCTCCGAGGCGATCAGCTCTAAATTATCATTCTGCCTGTTTAACTCTTTTTGAATTGCCGCGTAAATTTCCGGGTCCTGCTGTTTTAAATGTTTCACTTTGCGCCTTTCATAATTAGCTTATCGATCTGGTCAATTAACCTTACTCTCTTTAAATGCCTCCCCCCTAAAAACTTTGTCTCCAGCCACGCCATCACCATTCTTTTGGCTAAATCCGGTTTAACAAACGCCGAGCCCATAACCAAAACATTGCTGTCATTATGCTCCCGGCTAAGCTTAGTAATCTTTAAATTATGGCACAGCGCCGCGCGCACTCCCGGCAGCCGGTTAGCGACGATCGCCGTACCGATCCCGCTTTTGCAGATCAAAATTCCTTTTTGGTACTTATGGTTGGAGATATTCCTGGCTAATTCATAGGCATACAGCGGATAATCGCAGCGGTCCTTAGTGTAGGTGCCCAGATCTTTTACCCCGATGCCTTTTTTCTCCAGATAATTTTTTAAGGTTTCTTTTAAGTCAAAACCAGCGTGGTCGGAAGCAATCAATATCTTACTCATAGTAGTTTACTTACCCTTTCTATAGCCTCTTTGATCACGATAAAAATGTCCTGATAAAACTCTATGGAACCTCCGGCGGGATCGGCGATATTCAAATTGGTATCATTTATTTTAGCAAATTCCTTTAATAAAAACAGCCTATTTTTTGCCTCCGGAGCCATCTGCAGGATATTATCTTCATGCACCGTGTCCATTACCAGGATCAGGTCGGATTGATTGATCAGGTCCCGGGTTACTCTCTGCGCCCGGTGCCCGGAGACATCGATCCCCTCATTGGCCAGGATCTCCCGTGTCCCTTCGCTGGCCCCCATCCCCCCCAGCGCCATTATCCCGGCAGAAGAAACATGGATATCCGTCCTGCCCTGTTTGGCTAAGATATGTTTTAAATACGCCTCCGCCATCACCGAACGGCAGGAATTTCCCGTGCAGATAAACAGAATGTTGCGAACCTTAATTACCTCCAGGATCTCTTCATCGGAGATCGCTCCTTTACGTACGATCACCGGAGGCACAACCGTGCAATCCACCACGGTGGATTCCTTGCCCAGGGAGGTCGGCCCGGCGTCAATCCCTAAATCCACTTTTCCGTCCAGGTCCTTGATCGCCTCCTGGAAATTTACCGGCGGCGGCTGGTCGGAGATATTTGCCGACGGACAAGCCAGGGGCACTCCAGACTGGATGATCAACGATAAAGCGATCAGGTCTTTGGGCACCCGCAGCCCGACCGAACGCTTATCCAGGGATTGCAGGATCAGGGTCAACGGCCCCGGCCAAAATTTCTGCATCAATTTATACGCGGCCACCGGAATATTGCGGGCGTATTCATGCACCCGGTGCGGCTGGGCGATCAGGATAGAAAAAGGTTTATCCTTCGGGCGGTTCTTTATTTTATAAAGCTTCTCCTGGGCTTTCTTGTTCAATGAGCTAGCGGCCACCCCGTAAACAGTCTCCGTGGGAATGATCACCAGGCCGCCGCTAACGATAACTTTAGCCGCTTCAAGGATCGGGCCTTCCTGAAAAGTCAACGGGTCGACTTGGATGATCTTGGTTAAGCTCATAACTTGATTTTTGTCTGCTTGACTTTGGCGCGCATCTTCTTTTTATAATTCACCAGCTTGACACTCAGCTTGGTATTATTTAACGCCAGGATCTCTAAAGCAAAAAGCGCGGCGTTCTTGGCTCCTGCCCGGCCGATCGCCATGCAGCCGACCGGTATCCCCGGAGGCATCTGCACCGTGGACAAAAGCGAATCCCAGCCTTTTAAAGCCTTGGTTTCTATCGGGATGCCGATCACCGGTTTAATGGTGTGGGCGGCGACTACCCCGGCTAAGGCCGCTGACATTCCGGCGGCGGCGATAAAGACCTTGATCCCCCGGTTCGGGGCCGCTTCCACATATTTAGATAATTCATGGGGAGTCCGGTGCGCGGATAAAACGCGAATCTCAAAATCCACTTTAAATTCTTTTAATACCTCTACCGCCTCATTTACCGTCTCCAGGTCCGACTGACTACCCATTAATATGCTGATTTCTTTCATGAATCCTCCGGTGAGCTGTAAGTTATAATGCCTTCTTTCCGATATCCCTGCGGTACTGCATTCCTTCAAATTTAATTTTATCCACTGCCGCGTAAGCCTTATTGATCGCTTCTTTAATTGAGTTGCCTAAACCGGTCACCCCTAAAACCCGGCCGCCGCCGGTTAAAATTTTTCCGGCCGCTTTTTTCGTCCCGGCGTGGAATACAACCACGTCCTTCATCCTTTGCGCTTCCTCCAGGCCGAAGATCTCTTTATTCTTTTCATAATTGCCCGGGTATCCTCCGGCGGCACAGACCACGCAAACACTGGCCCGCTCCTCCCAATCCAGCTTTTTAATCTTGGAAAGCTTTCCCACGGCAGTAGCCAGCATTATTTCCACTAAATCGGATTTTAACCGGGGCAGGATCGCCTGGGTTTCCGGGTCCCCGAAACGCACGTTAAATTCCAGGGTTTGCGGCCCGTTTTTGGTCAACATTATCCCGGCGTATAAGACTCCCCGGTAATCGATCCCCTCTTTGGCCAAGCCGTCCAGAGTAGGATAGATTATTTTCTCCATTACTGTTTTTAAAATACTCTCCGTCACGACCGGCGCCGGAGAATACGCTCCCATCCCCCCGGTATTTGCCCCCTGGTCATTATCAAAAATTCTTTTGTGGTCCTGGGCGCTGGCCAACGCTAAAACCTGCCTGGAGTCGGTGATCACTAAAATCGAAGCCTCCTGCCCTTCCAGGCACTCTTCGACAATGATTCTTTTCCCCGCCTCCCCGAAAACCTTATCCTCCATCATCGCGGTGACCGCGGCCCTGGCTTCATCTACGGTTTTAGCCACCACTACCCCTTTACCGGCGGCTAAACCGTCCGCCTTGACTACGCAGGGAGCGCCGTGAGCCTCAATATATTTTTTTGCCGCATCCGGACTGTCAAATACCTTAAAGGCGGCAGTAGGCACCTTGTACTTGGCCATCAACTCTTTAGAAAAAACTTTACTTGCTTCCAGCCTGGCAGCAGATTTGTCCGGGCCAAAGATCTTTAAACCGGCTTTGGTAAATTCATCGACTATCCCCAGTTCCAGCGCTCTTTCCGGGCCGACCACGGTCAGATCGATCTTTTCTTTGCGCGCAAAATCCAGTAAACCGGAGACATCATCCGCCGGGATCGGAAGGCATTCGGCAATCTGCTCGATCCCCCCGTTACCGGGAGCGCAGAAAATTTTGTCGCATAATTTGGATTGGAAAATTTTCCAGGCTAAAGCGTGTTCCCTGCCGCCGGAGCCCACAATTAAAATACGCATTTATTTGCCTTCTATCGCATCCGTAGATTTTAAAGTCACCGCGAAAACATCCGAGAACGGGCGGTCTCCCACCCAGCTGTCGGTAAGCAGGATATTTTTTACCGGCTCCTGCTGCCGGGGATTGGTAAAAATTACATGGAACAGGCTGCAGTCTTTACGCACCGGGTTATCCCCCAAAGACTTGACGGTTGCTCCGCCGCCGCGCCACTCCCCCTGCGGTATATGAAACCAATCCCACCAGATCGGCACGGATTGCTCTTTATACACCCCGTCAGCGTAAACAAAGATCAGCGTAAGCGTAGCGTAAAAATATTTATCTCCGAACAGACGCATTAACTGATCGTGTTCGTAGCTGTTGCTGTAATTGCCTCCGACCAGTAAATGCACCTCTTCTATTTTTACTCCGGAGCGCAGCGGCAAAGAAAACAGGTTGTTGCCTTCCAGGTTAAGCCGGCCGTAATCCGGCCAATCTTGCGGTGCCCCCGCCAAAAAACGGACCCCGTTATATTTTAAATATTTATTGCTGAATTTATTCGGCCCGGCCCCGGGGGCGCTGAAATTTTCCCGGTTATTTTTGGTAAGCAGATAATAATCCCCCTGCTTTTCCCAATTCTGCGCCCAGAGCATTACCGGAAAAAAGAACAAGACTGCCGCAAAAATTACGCTTTTAAAAAATTTTCCTCTCATCCTAACCTTAACCGCGCGCTAAAGTCAAAAAGTGATTTGATCAAAAACGACTGCAGGAATATCAGGACCAAGATGACGATCACCGGTGAAATATCCAGCCCGAAGCGGAATTGCAACGGCAGGCGCCTCCTAATCGGTTCCAGGATCGGCTCGGTAGTCTTATATAAAAATTGCACCACCGCGTTGTCCGGATCCGGGTTCACCCAGCTGATCAACGCCCGGATCAGCACCAGCCAGTAAACGATCGTACATAAAATATCCAGGATATGTGCCAGGGCAGTTAACAAATTAGCCAGAATAAACATTATGACCCTTTCTGCGCCTTGACCGCGTCTTCGATCCTTTGGCCGCCGACGTAAAGGCTTTCGATCACTGCCACTCCGCCCCTGACCCTTACGATCACATAGGCGTCCTTATTCTCCCGCCGGGCATGTTTACGGTAGATATTTTCCGCCTTTGGGGCGGCATTTTCTTCCATGTAGTAGCGGTCGATCGGCAACTTCAAATTTACTTTATCCCCCCCGGTATAGCGCACAGTGGCCCGCAGGTAAGGCCTGTCCGGAGGAGGTTTAAGCGCCACCCCGGAAAATTTGGCAAATCCCTTTTCATCTACGCTGATCAGCGCGTATACGGTTTGCCCGTAATTTAACGACATCCCTTTTTCCGCCGGAACAGAAGTTTCCTCAAGGCTTAAAGCGACATATCTGCCGCGAAAAGCGTCATAGGGATCGACCGGAGCGGCTTTAAATTTAAATTGCTCCCCTTGCTTAAGGATCATTTCCCGTTTAAAGATCATTGCCGCCGGGACAGACAACTGCGCCAGCGCCAGGCATAAAAATAACCGGATCAGTATTTTATTGTTCACTTTGCACCTCTTAGGCGCCGGGAAAGCTGTAAGTTAACCGTCAAAAACCCGATACCCAGAATAATGAAAACTAATCCTTTGGCGACAAAACCTATATCGCTGTCAAAAAATCTGGCAATGATCAAAACCGCCAACATCAGCATGCCGATGTTCGTTAATCCCAGATTAGCGTTGCGGATCCCCAGGCGGATATGGCTGATACTTAGAACAAGCAGGTAAGCATTGAAAATCAACAGGGCTAAAACCGGAGAGCGGGCGCTCACCAGGTAAGCGATAAAGACTAACAGCGGAACAACGCTGAAAAGTGAAGCGATTTGGTTACGGTTCCGGATATTGCCGAAAAATAATAAAACCGCTCCAGTTACGATGGCAATGATGATCGTCTGGTCCAGGAGAAAACCGGTCCCGGAAATTTCCGGGTTCGCGCCCAAGCCATACACCCAGACATTCCGGAAGGTAAAGATATACGCCAGGATAAACAAAGCGATCCCGCCAAGCAAACGCAAGGGCTTCTGCCAATTAGCGGTTAATCCGCCCGCCTTAACGCATCCTAAGGAATAAAAAATGGAGTAAAGACCGGAGAAAATAAACATCCATGCGCTCGGCCAGAATTTTCCCAAACTAAAACTTGCGCCGAAAGAAATACAGATCACCGCGATAAAAGAAAAGATCGCTCCGCGCAAAGCGTAACTTTCCCGGCGGATCGCCCAGAGAAAATGCGGCAGGGTAACCGCAGCCAGCGGCCAGAACCAAAACACATTAAGCAAAGAATCAAAATTTATTCCCGTCCAGACGGTAATCCCGATCAGGTAAAACACCGCCGGTAAAGTCGCCTGCATCAGATAGGTAAGCGGGATGATCAGCAACATCCAGGTTAAAGTGAAGCTGCCGGAATCGGCGGGAATATTATAGGTTTGGCCGATCAAAGAGATCGCCGCCCCCACCATCAAACTTAAAAAAGTCGCCGCCCCTTCCTTAAAGGCGCCGGAATCAGGTTTCTTTTGCATCACCCACAAGCATAATCCCTGGCCTAAAACCAAAGGAAGCAGGGAAAGGATCATTCTGGTAAAGCGGGAGAACTGTTCCCAGTTGTGAGCTAATAAAAGAATTATTCCCAGGCCGATCAGCAGAGAGCCCAATGTGCCCAGGATGACCAGCATCGCGGTTGTTTTACCGGTGGTTCTTACCGGGCCGTAATGCTGCTGTAATTTATCGGCGCAATCCTGGCTCAAAACCCCATTTTGGACTAACTCCGGCAATTCCTGGTAAAGCCACCGGATCCCTGCTTTATTCATTACTCCTCCCAAAAATCAGGTCAACCCCGGAATATTGATCCCGGTAACTTCCCGCATCTTCTGCGCGGCAATCTCCTGCGAACGCTTGATCGAACGGTTAAAGGTGTCTTTTAACACCGCGTCCAGCCTGGTTTTTTCCTGCTCGCTTAAAATTTCTTTGACCTTGATCGACTGAACCTCCTGGGCGCAGTTCATCGTCATTTTTACCAACCCGTCGGAGCTTTGCATATCAAAATTCGTATTCTCCAGGACGCGTTTAACCTCCTGCATCTTTTTTTGCATGGCTAACAATTCTTTCATTTTATCAAACATTTTTTATCCTTCCTGGTTGTATGGAACCTCGCTATCACCCTTCCTTATCCTTAGCTTAGGGTGTGGTTGGGGATGAGGGCGGGTGGTGTGTTTAGTAGTGTGAATGAGGGTTGGGGAAATCTATACTCACTACTCACCCCCACCCCTAACTCACTACTCATCCCAACCCTCACTACTTACCCTAAAACGTTCCAGCCCTACCGCTAAGCCCTGATCATGATCAAAAGCATTTTAAAAGGCGTTTTGGCCTGCAGGGCGTGCGACTTGTTCGCCGGCATGATGATCAATTCTCCGGTTTTCACCTGGTGCGGTTTTTTCTCGATAAAAATCTGCGCCTGGCCGTCAAAAATATACACTAAAGCGTCGAACGGGGCGGTGTGCTCGCTTAAACCCTGCCCCCGGCTGAAAGCGAATATGGTCACCGTGCCTTTATCCTTACGGATAATTTCCTTGCTGACTACGGCGCCTTCCTGGTAATCGATAAGCTTGTTCAACTCCGAAGCTTTAGCGGTAATCTCAATCATTTGTTTGTCCTCGGGTAAATTATCCTGGCATTCTTGATCCCGCCTTTTTCCAGGGTTTCGATCATCGCGTTTGCCCAGGCCACGGTCGTCTGCACCGGCGGCTCGATCAGTTGGCCGGGAGTGGAGGAATTCTTGCCGGCCAAAACCTTGGAATTGATCCGGGTTTCAAAACCATAACCGTCTTTGTAAGAGATATAGATCGAGCCGGTAGGCTTGTTCGCAAAGGTATCCCGCAGCAGATCATCCCACTTCGGCCCGCTGACGCATTCAGTCCTCACCACATATTTATCTTTTAACTGGTCTATCGGCGACAGGATCTTGCTACAGCTGGCTGTATCCGGAACCTTGGTAACCGTGTTCATGACAAAAGCGGTCCCGGAGTCGTTTTTGATCATGATCTCGATCAGGGCGTAATAATCCTGGGCGAAACAAACCCCGCCCAAAAGGAAACCGATCAGCATAGTCAGGTAAAGTTTTTTCATCTTAAGCTCCCGTAATCTCAGCCGGCTCTGCGCCGTTGGCATTTAAGCACCGCATAAAAAAGGATTATCCCGATACTATCGATGAAAACGTCTTTGACGCAACAGCACCTGCCGGGGACAAATAATTGATGCCACTCATCGGAACAGGCGTAAACCAGCGCGCAAAAAGCCGGCAGCGCGATGAGCCCTAAAGCATTCAGCTTAAAAGACCCCCGGAAAGCCCGGTACAAAAGAAAAGTAAAGATAAAATATTCGAAAACATGGCCGGCTTTCCTTAAAACAAAATCATATTCCAGGTTCGTTTTCAGGTCCGGGATGCCGGAAAGAAAAAAAATCAATCCTGCCCAAAGCAGTACCGGCAGCCATAACTTAAGGATCTTTACCATCGATCAGATAGCGTTGCTTTTAGAACTTATTTTTCGCCTTCTTTAGTCTTTATCGGCAAAAAACCGGCCATCTCTCCGATGACATTGACCAGCTCGGTGTTCGCCGGGATCACGATCTTGGCGTTATTCACCAGGGACTTTTCAACCGCCTCTAATTTACGCAGCACCTGGGCATTACCGACAAAATACTGCTGGGCTGCCTCATTGACTAATTTTATCGCCGCAGCCTCACCCTCTGCCTCAAGGATCCTGGCCTGCTTGACCCCCTCGGCCTTTTTAATTTCCGCTCTTTTCTGGCCGTCGGCAACGGTTTCCGTAGCGGTAGCAAAATCGATCGCGGCGATCTTCTCATTCTCCGCCTTGACCACTTTGTTCATCGTTTCCTGGACATCCTTGGGCGGATCGATCTCTTTGAGCTCGGTCCTGACGATCTCCAACCCCCAGCTGGCGGTTTCCTCACAAAGGGTTTTATGCAGTTCGGCGTTGATCTTGCCTCTTTCGGAGTTGGCGCTTTTTAAGGTCAGGGTGCCGATAATATTCCTTAAGGTGGTCCGGGCAAGGTTGACGATCTGCCACTGGTAATTATTGACACTGTACTGGCAGTTCTTTACATCCGCTTCATCGGCTTTTACTTTAAAATAAACCTGGGCATCGACCTTGGCGTTCAAGTTATCGTTGGTGATGATTTCCTGGGGCTCCGCGTCAACCATCTGCTCGGTAATATTGATCTGGTAAAGATTTTCAATTATCGGAAATATCCAATTGAGCCCCGGGCTGGCAAAACGGTTGTATTTACCTAATCTTTCCACTAACGCCCGGTGCGTTGGGCGCACGATGCGGATACCTGCGAAAAATATTGCCACTGCCACTGCCACGATTAAAAGTAAAATGTTTGTCATTCCCTTCCCTCCCTTTTTTTATTCCCCTCTACAATTGCCTTTTGCTCTTCATAAACCATCCCCGGCTCCAAACGGTTATTCTCTAACTCCGACTCCAGCGCGTTTACTTTTTCCAGCTGAAGCAGATACTGCGCGTAATCCTCATTGGCATATTGCGCCTTGTCCAGTTCCGCCGTCTCATTATCCCGGATCTCCTCGATCTCCCGGGCGATTGTCTTGCGCAAGTTCTCTTCTATTCTCCCCGCGTTTTCCCGGTCGCGCAGTAAAGTTTCCTTGGCCTCTTCGGTAATATCCTCCCGGCCTAACATTTGCGATATGGAAAGGCTGTCCTGGGCCCGCCCTAAAATCTCTTTGCGCAATGCCAGGAACCTTAATCTGCCTTCCTGGTTAAAAATTTCCGAATCCTCAAGTGTTTTGCGCTCTTTATAATAAGTCTCTTTTAATAATTCTATGTAAGCGTCCATCCCTGTCTCCGGTTAGCTTAACTTGACCTGCTTGGTCCCTTTTTGCGCCTCTCCGATGATCCAGGATTTCAGTTTCAGTTCCTCAAGTTTCTTCATTATCCGGCCGGCGTCCTGGTTTTGCACGAACAAAACTAAACCGATCCCCATATTTAAAGTATGGTACATCTCCGCGTCGGCGATATTGCCTTTATACTGGACCAGGCGGAATATCTCCGGAACTTTCCAGGAGCTTTTTTGGATGCAGGCGTCGATATTTACCGGCAGGATCCGGCTGATCTTATCGTAAAACGCTCCCCCGGTAATATGACTGATCCCGTGGACGGCGCCCGGGAATTGGCGCAAGAGTTCTAAAACCGGCTTAACGTAAATGCGGGTCGGTTCCAGCAGCTGCGCGCTCAGGCTTTTTTGTTCGCTTGCGCTTAAAACTTTTCTCACTAAGGAATACCCGTTAGAGTGCAGGCCGCTGGAAGCAATGCCGATGGCCGTATCCCCGGGTTTGATTTTCGACCCGTTTATAATTTTAGCTTTTTCCACCACCCCGACGCAGAAACCGGCGATATCATATTCCCCCTCCCGGTACATCCCCGGCATTTGCGCGGTTTCTCCGCCGATCAAAGAACATCCTGCCTGGCGGCAGCCGTCATTGATCCCCTTGACAATATCGATCAACACCTGTTCTTTGACTTTAGTGAAAGCGATATAATCCAGGAAAAACAGGGATTCAGCCCCGGTGCAAAGGATATCATTCACATTCATCGCTACCGCGTCGATGCCGACGGTATCGTGCTTATTGGCTAACTTGGCGATCATCAATTTAGTCCCCACTCCGTCACTGGAGGAAACTAGAATCGGGTCTTTATATTTATTTTTATTTAAAGCGAAAAAACTGCCGAAACCGCCGATATCCGTTAAAACCTCAGGGCGGAAAGAACTGCGCACCAACGGTTTGATTTTGGACTTAAACAGGCTGGCGCTTTTAATATCCACCCCT
>CAINQO010000092.1 GCA_903852325.1 Candidatus Omnitrophota bacterium | reverse complement strand
TGCCCAATCAACCACCAGTTTTAAATCCCCCAGGTCGCCAATGCCAAAGCTGTTTTGTGAATAAACGCTGAATAAGGGGAGCAGCACCCCGGCGCGTTTACGGAAACCGGTTTCCTGCCAATTATCACGGGCAACTGTTTTTAAAAGGTGGTCTTGAAGGTTAAATTCCGGCATGATTTAAAACTTTTCCTCTAAAACTGATTAATACGGCAGGATCCAGGAAAGGATCCTCTCCCCCCAGAACAAGCTGACCAGCGCGGCGATGGAAAGAAACGGTCCGTAGGGGATGGTATGGTCTTTTTTACTGGCTAAATTGATTAGTCCGATCACGATCCCCATGAACGGCGCCAGAAAGAAAGTTAAGACCGCCATCTTCCAGCCCATGAACGCGCCGATCATCGCCAATAGCTTTACATCCCCGCCGCCCATCGATTCGGTTTCCCCGTTGATCGGCGGCCGTTTAAGCAATTTAAAATAAACCAGGTCAAAAAGCATCCCGGTGGCATAAATTATCCCTCCGCCGATAAGGATACCCAAGGCGGAGCGCAGCATCGGAGAAAAATAAAATCTCAAAGGATTAAACGCGAATCCGGTTACGGAAACCATGATGAACCCCAGGATCATTCCCCCTACGGATATTTCATCGGGAATGATCCGGTGCGGGATATCCACGAAAGTGGCGACGATCAACCCCCAGAGCATGACCATGTACAAAAAGAACTCATAGGTAAGCCCGAAGCGGTTAAAAAGGGCCAGCATTAATAAAGCGGTTAATAATTCCACCAGCGGATAACGCCAGGATATTTTTTCGTGGCAGAAACGGCACCTGCCCCTAAGCAAAAGAAAACTGATGAAAGGGATATTATCATACCCGGGTATCCTTTTCTGGCACCGCGGGCAATGCGAACGCGGCCAGACCACGGATTCCCCTTTAGGCATGCGGTGGATACAGACATTTAAAAAACTGCCGATAATCGCGCCGAAAATAAAAATAAATAGCTGAGCGGTCATCTTTTCATTACTCCTTTCAAAAGCGCTTCTTTCATCACTTTAACCGGGGCAGGCCTTCCGGTGAAATGCTCAAAAGCGAACACCCCTTGATATAAGAGCATCCCCAACCCGTTAGAAAAATTTAGATTAAGCTCTTTGGCCAAAAGAAGCAGTTTTGTCTGAAGCGGATTATAGATCAGGTCGTAAACAAAAAGCCCGGGGTGCAGGTCACCCGGCCCCACCAGGCAGGGGTCGTTCGCGCGCATCCCCACCGGGGAGGCGTTAACCAGCAGGTCTTTATCCGGTATCCCCAGCTCTTCCAGGCGGCTGGCGACATCGAATTTGGTCTTGGGAAATCCCGCGCTTAATTTTTTAAACAGGCTTAAGGCTTTGAACTTATCGATATCATAAATGCAAAGCTGGGCGACCTTCATCTTGCCCAAAGCAAAAGAAACCGCCTTGGCCGCCCCGCCGGCCCCGATTAGAGCCACCTTTCTAGGCTTCAATTTCAATTCTTTAAGGTGCGCCGCAAAACCCAAATAATCCGTATTAAAGCCTTTCCGCTTTCCGTTTTTCTCCACAACGACGGTATTGGCGGCACCGATCTCTTTTACCGCCGCGCCCCGGCTATTCAAAAAAGCGATCACTTCCTCTTTGTAGGGATAAGTAACATTAAAACCGCGGATATTATTTTCTTTCAGGCTATTCAGGAATCCTTCCCACTGGTCGGGTTTTAATTCGAACAAACGGTAGCTGGCGTTTATTTTTAACGCGCGGAAGGCCGCATTGTGCATGCCGGGTGAAAGGCTGTGCTTGATCGGCAAACCTACTAAACCGTAGAGCTTCGGCTTTAAGGTCATTTTTGTTTTATCTTGTTGACGGCGTCGATGTAAGCCTTGACCGCCGCTTCGACGATATCTGTGCTTGAACCGCGCCCGCTCACACTTGTTCCGCCAACCTTTAATTTCAGGCTTGCCTGCCCCAGGGCATCCTTACCGGAAGTAACCGACTCCAGGCGGAAATCCTCCAGCTTTACCTTGTATCCGGTAATTCTGTCGATGGCTTTGAAACAGGCATCCACCGGCCCGTCACCCGAAGAAAACCCGGACAAATTCTTTCCGGACTTGATCAAGACTACTTGGGCGCAGGGCTTGATCCTAGTCCCGGAATTTATTTCAAAGCTATTCAGGGTCCAGGTGGGTTTAGAAACCCGGACTTCATCCTCCACGATGATCCTTAAGTCATCATCAAAAATATCTTTCTTTTTATCCGCCACTTCCTTAAAGCGGCCGAAGGCCTTGTTTAACTGCTCGTCATTCAAATGAAAACCCAGGGTCTTTAACCTGTCCCTGAAGGCGTGCCTTCCGGAATGCTTACCGAGGATCAGTTGGCTGTCGGAGATGCCGACATCATGCGGATCCATAATTTCATAGGTGATCCGCTTCTTTAAAACCGCGTCCTGATGGATCCCGGATTCATGGGCAAAAGCGTTCTTGCCGACGATCGCTTTGTTGGGAGGCACGGCAAAATCCGTAAGTTTGCTTACCAGCCGTGAAGTCCGGTATATTTCTTTCGTATTAATGTTGGTATAGAAATTATGAAAAACGTCTTTACGCGTTTTCATCGCCATGACTACTTCTTCCAGCGAAGCATTCCCGGCGCGCTCCCCGATACCGTTGACCGTGCAGTGCACCTGGCGGGCTCCGGCCAAGACCGCCGACAAAGAGTTGGCGGTAGCCAGCCCCAGATCATTGTGGCAATGGGTCGCCAGGATCGCTTTATTGATATTGGGAACGTTGTTGATAATCTCGCCGATCAGAGTATAAATCTCCTGCGGATAGCTGTACCCGACGGTATCGGGGATATTAATGGTCCGGGCGCCTTCCTTAATTGCCATTTCGACCATACGAAATAAAAAGTCCTTTTCGGTGCGGGTAGCGTCTTCCGGAGAAAATTCGATATCCGCACAGAATTTTTTGGCCTTACGGATAGAATCCCTGGCAATATCGGCGATCTCCTCTTCGGCTTTTTTAAATTTATATTTCAGGTGTATTTTGGAAGTAGCCAGGAACAAATGGATCCGCGGCCTGCGGGCATGTTTTAAGGACTGTCCGGCCTTTTCGATGTCCTTATCGATGCAGCGGGCCAACGCACAAATTCCGCATTTTTTGATCAATTTGGCGACGGAGCTTACCGCGGCAAAATCATCGGGAGAAGCAACGGGAAATCCGGCTTCGATAATATCCACCCCCAGGCGCTCCAATTGTATGGCCACTTCCATTTTCTGGAAGCTGTTGAGCGCCGCCCCCGGGGCCTGCTCCCCGTCCCTTAAAGTTGTATCCAGAATTATAATCTTTTCCACTTCTACCTCTTTTAGGTTACAAGTTACAATTTGCATCGCGGGTGGCTGGGGTGTTTTCGAAGCGCGTCAGCGCTAGAAAATACCCAAGACAGCTTGCCCGCCAATCTTTGTGGCGGGGCCCCGCGAAATTATTTGTAACTTATTACCTTATTTATTTCTTCATCCAGGGCATCATCTCTCTTAATTGTTTTCCCACTTTCTCAATTAAGTGATCATCCCCGGCTTTCATCAAGCTGTCGAAATTCTTCCGCCCGGCTTCATTCTCCTTGATCCATTCTTTGGCGAATTTTCCGCTTTTTATTTCCTTAAGGATCTTCTGCATTTCCTTACGGGTTTTCTGCGTAATGATCCTGGGGCCGCGGGTTAAATCTCCGTAGCAGGCAGTGTTGGAAACCCCCCGGCGCATCCCGGAAATACCGCGCTCCTGGATCAGGTCGGTGATTAATTTTAATTCGTGCAAAACTTCGAAATAAGCGATTTCCGGCTGGTAACCCGCATCGATCAGGGTATCAAAACCCGCCCGGATCAATTCGCTTACCCCGCCGCAAAGCACCGCCTGCTCGCCGAAAAGATCGGTCTCGGTCTCCTCCTCAAAAGTAGTTTCGATTACTCCGGCGGTGGTAGCCTTAAGCCCCTTGGCGTAAGCTAAAGCTAAATTCTTCGCCTGACCGCTGGCATCCTGATAGATCGCGATCAATGAGGGCACCCCTTTACCTTCTTCATACATTTTTCTCACCAGTGCGCCCGGCCCCTTGGGAGCGACCATGAACACATCGACATTTTTCGGAGGCTTGATCTGTTTGAAACGGATATTAAAGCCGTGTGAAAAGCATAGGGCTTTGCCTTTTTTTAAATTCGGTTTGATCGATTCATTATAAACTTTAGCCTGGACATGGTCCTGGGTAAGGATCTGGATAATGTCGGCGCCTTTTGCCGCTTCCGCCGCAGTTACCGGAAAAAACCCGTCATCCTTGGCCAACTGGTAGTTCGGGGTCCCTTCCATTTCCGAAACTAAAACTTTAATCCCGGAATCCCGCAAACATAAAGACTGGCCGCGCCCCTGGATACCGTATCCGATAATGGCCACCGTCTTATTTTTTAATAAATTCAAGTCCGCGTCGCGATCATAATAAATCTTTGCCATTTTTACTACTCCCCTTTCTAGTTCTAATTACTAATTGCTAATTTTCCCGTCCGCACTAATTCTTTGATCCCGAATTTATTCAATGCTTCCAAAAGCTCACCGATCTGCTGCTGGTCCCCCACCGCTTCGATGATCGCCGTATCACCCTTATGGTGAATGATCTTGCCCACGAATTTATCGAAAATCGATTCCAGGCGCGCCTTGTCTTTAGGCGCATAATTGATCTTGGCCAGGACCAGCTCCCGGTCCAGGTGTTCTTTTTTGGTAAAATCCGTCACCGTAATTACATCGATCAATTTATTCAACTGCTTGTTGATCTGTTCCAGGATCTTGGCGTCCTTGGCTTCGACGACAATGGTCATATAAGATATCTGCGGGTCGAAAGTTTCGGAAACCGCTAAAGAGGCGATATTATACCCGCGGGCGCTAAACAGCCCGGCGATGCGCGCCAGGACTCCGAATTTGTTTTCCACTAATACCGATATCGTATGCCGCATTGAATTTTTCCTTAGCTTTAAATTTTAATTAAAAATTCTGATTTCGGCGATTAAAAATCAGATTGTTGAGATTAACTGCTTACGCTTATAATCGCTGTAATCTTTTCAAAATCTTTGTAATCAGCTCTTTCCCCCTATCAGGCTTAGGAAAGAGCTAGGCCAGCCCCTCGATCATTTTGTTTATCGCCGCACCCGCCGGAACCATCGGATAAACATTTTCTTCCGGCTCGATCCGGAAATCTATAAATACGGTATTCTGTGTCTGCATCGCTTTCACCAGCGCCGGACGCACTTCCTCTTTTTTGGTGACCAGCAACCCCAAAGCGCCGTAACTTTGCGCCAACAGAACATAATCGGGGCTAGTGATCGGCGTATAGGAATAACGTTTTTTATAAAACAGCTCCTGCCATTGCCGCACCATCCCTAAAAATCCGTTATTAAAAATGAGCACCTTCACATGGATCTTATTGGCCACGCAGGTAGCCAGCTCCTGAATATTCATTTGAATGGAACCGTCTCCGGCAATATTAAAAACTTCCTTATCCGGGCAGCCGATCTTGGCCCCCATTGCCGCCGGAAAACCAAACCCCATCGTACCCAACCCGCCGCTGGAGATGAATGTCCGCGGGGTCAAATACTTATACCACTGGCAGGCCCACATCTGGCTCTGCCCCACCTCGGTGCAAATGATCGCGTCCCCCCGGGTCAAATCCCAAAGCTGCTCTAAAATATATTGGGGCTTAAGCATTCCGCTTTCACTATCCTTATAAGTCAACGGGTGCTTATTTTTCCAGCCCTCTACGGTTTTAAGCCATTCCGCGGTATCCGGAAGCTTCTTGATTACCCCGAGCAGCTCGGTTAAAACATTTTTGGCATCTCCGACGATAGGAATATCCACCCGGACATTCTTGCTGATCGAAGAAGGATCGATGTCGATATGAATGACCTTTGCTCCCGGAGCAAAAGCGTCCAGCCTGCCGGTTACCCGGTCATCAAAACGCGCTCCCACGGCAATGATCAGGTCCGATTCCATTACCGCGTGATTGGCGTAAGCGGTGCCGTGCATCCCCAGCATACCTAAGTTTAGTTTATGCGCTCCGGAAAAACAGCCCAGCCCCATAAAAGTAGTGGTCACCGGGGCCTGGATCTTTTCCGCCAGTTTTTCCAATTCTAAATGCGCCCCGGAAGTGATCACTCCGCCGCCGGCGTAAATGATCGGCTGCTTTGACTGGGCGATTAATTTTGCCGCTTTTTTGATCTGGCCGGGATGGCCGGAATAAGTCGGCTGATAACTGCGGATACTTACCTTCTCCGGCCAGATAAATTCGGTATCCGCCCGCTGCACATCCAGGGGGATATCCACCAGCACCGGCCCGGGCCTGCCGCTGGAAGCGATATAAAAAGCTTCAGCGATCGTACGCGCCAGGTCTTTGACGTCTTTGACCAGAAAATTATGTTTGGTTACCGGGCGGGTGATCCCGGTAACATCGGCTTCCTGAAAAGCATCATTACCGATCAAATGCGTGCCCACCTGTCCGGTGATCGCCACCATCGGGATCGAATCCATATACGCGGTAGCAATGCCGGTCACTAAATTCGTCGCTCCCGGCCCGCTGGTAGCCAGGCAAACTCCCACCTTACCCGTAGCGCGGGAAAATCCGTCGGCGGCATGCGCCGCCCCCTGCTCGTGGCGGGTTAAAATAAGTTTCAGGTCAAAATCGTAAAGCGCATCAAAAATGGGCAGTACCTGGCCGCCGGGGTACCCGAAGATCACCTCGATCCCTTCCTTCTTTAAAGACTCTAATAATATCCTGGCGCCGACCATTAACTTAGAATTGCTCCCTTATCTGCGGAACTGACTAACCTGGAATAACGGGACAAATACCCGGTTTTAATTTTAGGCTCGACTTTCTTCCAACTCCTGAATCTTTTTTCAATCTCCGCTTTGCTTAATTTAATCTCCAGCTTACGGTTGGGAATATCAATGGAGATTATATCCCCGTCCCGGATAATCGCGATCGGCCCGCCCGCCGAAGCCTCAGGCGAAATATGCCCGATGCAGGGGCCTTTGGTTCCCCCGGAAAAACGCCCGTCCGTAATTAAAGCCACAGAGTCTTCCAGCCCTAAACCGACGATCGCTGCCGTGGGCGCCAGCATTTCGCGCATCCCCGGCCCGCCCGAAGGACCTTCATAGCGGATCACGATACAATCACCTTTTTTAATTTTATTCCCCATGATCGCCTGCATTGCCTGCTCTTCCCGGTCAAAAACCCTGGCCCGCCCCTGGAATTTCATCATCTTGGCGTGAACCCCGGATTGCTTGACTACCGCACCGGCCGGCGCCAGGTTGCCGGATAAAACCGCGATCCCGCCCTGCTGGTGATAAGCATGCGTTAACGGGCGGATCACCTCTTCATCGTAGATAACCGCGTTGTCGGCGATCGCAAAAGTCTTCTGCCCGTCGGCATTCAAAGTATTATGCAGCTTGGATTTTAACCTTTTTAAGACCGCCGGGATACCGCCGGCGTATTCGATATCTTCCATAAAATGCGTGCCGGCCGGTTCGATACTGGTAATATGCGCCACGCTTTTGCTGATCCGGTCAAAAGTTTTTAAATCCAGGTCGATCCCGGCTTCATGGGCGATAGCCATTAAATGCAGCACGGTATTGCTGGAACCGCCTAAGGCCATATCGACCACGATGGCATTTTCCAGGGATTGCCTGGTGATAATATCGCGCGGCTTAATATTTTGTTTAACTAATTCCACGATCCGCTCCCCGCTGGCTTCGGCGATCCGGCGTTTTTTAGCCGAACCGGCCAAGCCGGTTCCGCAGCCGGTAATCGACATCCCTATCGTTTCGGTAAGGCAAGCCATGGTATTGGCGGTATATAACCCCTGGCAGGAACCCTGCCCCGGGCAAGCTTCCAATTCCAGGCAGCTTAATTCTTTTGCGGAGATATCCCCTTTTTTGGCCCGGGCCATCCCTTCAAAAGTATCATGGACAAAAGCCAACTTCCTTTTGTTAAACCGGCCGGAAAGCATCGGGCCGGCAGTCACGATGATCGCCGGAATATTTAAACGCGCCACCCCCATCAGCATCCCGGGAGTGATCTTATCGCAGTTAGTCAAACAAATGATCCCGTCCAACTGGTGGGCATTGCAAACCGTTTCGATCATATCGGCGACCAGTTCGCGTAAGGCCAGCGGATAACACATCCCCAAGTGGCCCATGGCAATGCCGTCGCAGATCCCGGGAATCCCGAACAGGAAAGGCACCCCTTGGCCGTAACAAATCCCCCGCTCGATAAACCTTTCCAGGTCGCGCATTCCGACATGGCCGGGAATAAGATCGGTAAAAGACGTGGCCACCCCGATAAACGGCCGGCCTAAATCCTTGCGGGATAAACCGGTGGCGTGCAAAAGCGCCCGGTGCGGCACACGCTCCAAACCTTTTTTAATTTGATCTGAACGCATATT
>CAINQO010000091.1 GCA_903852325.1 Candidatus Omnitrophota bacterium | reverse complement strand
GCTCATAAAAATTTTACGGGTAGTTTTTGTCATAGAGCGCAAGAGGTAAAAGGGCGGATGGCGAAATTGGCAGACGCGATAGCCTTAGGAGCTATTGGGGCAACCCTTGGAGGTTCAAATCCTCTTCCGCCCATATAAAAAGTTTTTAGTTGGCAATCGCTTACGACACAGCATTCGGCGCTAATTTTAAATTGTACCGGAGCGCACTTTTAGTAGTGCGGGAGTAGCTCAGCTGGCTAGAGCGCAACCTTGCCAAGGTTGATGTCGCGGGTTCGAATCCCGTCTCCCGCTCCATTATAAGGCAGCATATTGATAACTTAGACCGCGTCATGATTACAGACGGGTTAAATTCTCCGCTGCGGCGGATCATTTAAAGGAGTGAGCAAATGCAGATAATGGATTTCCTCTCGAAAAAAGCAATTCTTACCGATATAAAATCCACCAGCAAAGAAGATGTGATCAAGGAAATGGTCGACCTGTTGATCGAATCCGGGGACGTGGAAAAGCGCCACCGGAATAAGCTCATCGACGCGTTGATGTCCCGGGAAGCGCTGGGCTCCACCGCCATCGGCCAGGGGATCGCCATCCCGCACGCTAAATGCGACTGCGTGGATAAGCTCGTAGCGGCATTCGGGCTTTCCAGAAAAGGCGTGGATTTTGATTCATTGGACGGTGAGTTAGCTTTTATTTTCTTTTTGCTTGTTGCTCCGCAGGATTCCGCCGGCCCGCACCTGAAGGCTTTAGCCAGAATCTCCCGTCTCTTAAAGGATAAATACTTCCGGGATACCTTACGCACTTGCGCGGATGAAAAATCCGTGATTAAGGTTATTCAGCAGGAAGATGAAAAAAAGATTTAATCCTTTTTACCTGACAATTTTTTAAAGATCGCTATACGCATAATGAAGCCCGACTCAACCAATATTTTAAAGTGGTTTTATCCCGGCATTGGCATCAAACGCTGGGTGACCTTGAGTACTCTGGGGGTGGCGCTCTTAATCCTGGGGACGGCCAATTTGCGCAGTGAAGAATTCTGGGTGATCCAGGCCTTGGACGCTTTGGTCGTATTTTCCGGGATTATAATTTTGATCTTGGGAATCAAGCGCTTAATGCGCTCTTTTATCGCTTTATTTGTTCCGGGGGCTTCCCGGGGCACGGAATTAATCGATATTTTGTACCAGAAAAAACAACTGAGCCGGGGGGCGCGGATCGTTACCGTCGGCGGAGGCACCGGGTTATCCGTGCTTTTGAGCGGTTTAAAAGTTTATACTTCGAATATTTCCGCCGTAGTCACGGTGGCGGATAACGGCGGATCAAGCGGACGCTTGAGGCAGCAGTTCGATGTCCTGCCTCCGGGGGATATCCGCAACTGCCTGGTTGCCCTGGCGGATGCCCCGACATTGATGCGTGATCTTTTTCAGTTCCGTTTTGACGGTAACTCCGCCGAATTTTCCGGCCACTCCTTCGGCAACCTGTTCCTTACGGTAATGACCAGGCTTACCGGTGATTTTGAGAAGGCGATCAAAGAGACCAGTAAGGTCCTGGCTTTGCGCGGGCAGGTAATTCCTTCTACCTTAGGGGATGTGGCGTTGGTGGCGCATTACGCGGACGGTTCGACGGTGGTGGGGGAAGAACAGATCCCTAAAGCCAGAAAACTGATTAACCGGGTCAGCCTTACTCCGGAACATCCGCTGGCTACGCCGGATGCTTTAAAATCGATCAAGGAGGCCCAGATCATTGTGCTGGGGCCGGGTTCTTTGTATACCAGCATCATCCCGAATTTATTGATCAAGGAGATCTCCCAGGCGATCGCGGAATCCGAAGCGATAAAAGTTTATGTTTGCAATGTCATGACTCAGCCGGGAGAAACCGACGGCTACGCCGTCAGCGACCATATTAAAGCGCTGCTTAAACACAGCTATCCCAAGATCCTGAATTATTGCGTAGTGAATAACGGCGAGGTGCCGGCGGAAGTTTTAAAGCGTTACTCTAAAGACAATTCGACCCTGGTGTTCAATGACCGCAAGAAAATCGAAAGCATGGGGTACCGGGTAGTCGAAGAAGATTTCAGTATGATCCAGGACGGAGTGATCCGGCATGACCCGGAGAAGCTGGCAAGGATTATTTTAAGTTTCATTGAAGAGATATAGGACGGGTGGAAGATGCCTTTAATTAAGAAAGAATTGACTGTAAAAAATAAATCCGGGTTGCACGCGCGCCCGGCGGCGGTATTCGTGCAGATCGCCAATAAGTTCGACGCCCGGATCACCGTGCGCCATGATGACGAAGAGGTTAACGGCAAGTCGATCATGGGGATTTTGATGCTGGGAGCGGAAAAAGACAGCCTGATCGTGGTCGAGGCTGACGGAGATGACGCTGAGGCGGCAATGGCGGAGCTGGAAAAGTTGATTACGAGCGAGGAAGAATTATGATCCAATTAAAAGGGATCGCGGCGGCAGGAGGAATCAGTATCGGCCCGGCTTACCTGCTGGGCAAGGAGGAGTTCGTCGTCCTGCGCGAAACGATCAGCTGGGCGGACATCCCGGCGCAGATCCAACTTTTTGAAGAAGCGCTGATCCAGACCCGCCGGGAGATCATCGAGCTGCAGAAACGCATCAGCGCCGATATGGGCCAGCAGGAGGCGCAGATCTTTGACGCGCATTTACTGGTCCTGGAAGACCGGATGCTTATCGAAGAGGTGATCAGCCGCCTTAAAAAAGAGCAGCTGAATGTCGCCTATATTTTTTCCGAAGTGCTCAAGAAATATATCGGGGTATTCCTGGAAATCGAAGACGAATACCTTAAGGAGCGCACCGCCGACATCAATGATGTCGGTAAGAGGATATTAAGGAACCTTCTGGGAAAAGAAAAGAAGGGTTTGGAGGATGTCAAGGGACGGGCAATCATCATCGCTCATGATATCTCCCCTTCGGATACCGCCGCGATGCATACCAAGAATGTCGCCGCTTTTGTCACCGATATCGGAGGCAAAACTTCCCATACGGCGATCATGGCGAAATCCCTGGAGATACCGGCGGTAGTCGGCTTGGAGGGGGTGACCTCCAAGATTAGCCCGGGTGACACGGTTATCGTTGACGGGACGCTGGGAGTGGTGATTGTCAACCCAGACCAGGAGACCCTTAACAGCTACCAGCAGAAACTTGAACAATTAAAGGGGATAGCGGATAAATTTCTTTCGGTTAAAGATCTAGCGGCGGTCACTGCCGACGGCAGGACGGTTTTGATCAATGCCAATATCGAATTTCCCGATGAAGTGCCCAGCGCCAGGCTGCACGGGTGCCAGGGGATCGGGCTGTACCGCACGGAATTTTTTTACATGAACCGCAAGGATTCCCCCAGCGAGGAGGAGCATTACCAGGCCTATAAGTATGTGGCGGAAGAAATGAGCCCGCATCCGGTGGTGGTGCGCACTCTGGATATCGGGGGGGATAAATTTTTATCGCAATTTAAAATTCCGTATGAAATGCAGCCGTTTTTAGGGTGGAGGGCGATCCGTTTTTGTTTAGCGCGCCCGGATATATTCAAGCTGCAGTTGCGGGCGATCCTGCGGGCTTCCGTCCATGGCAACCTTAAACTGATGTATCCGATGATCTCCGGAGTGGAAGAATTGCGCCAGGCTAACCAACTGCTGCAGGAAGCCAAAGAGGAATTGCGGCAGAACGGGATGGCCTTTAACGATAAGATCGAAGTCGGGGTAATGGTGGAGGTCCCTTCGGCGGCGATGACGGCCGATATCCTGGCCCGGGAAGCGCATTTTTTCAGTATCGGAACCAATGATTTGATCCAATATTCCCTGGCGGTAGACCGCAGCAACGAAAAAGTCGCTTATCTTTATGACCCGGCGCACCCGGCAGTATTAAGGCTGGTAAAAAGCATTATTGACGCGGCGCACCAGGCCAAAATTAAAGTGGCGATGTGCGGAGAAATGGCCGGAGAACCGTCTTTGGCGCTTATTCTCCTGGGGTTAGGCCTGGATGAATTTAGCTTGCCGCCGCAGGTGATCCCGGAATTAAAATACCTTATCCGTTCCGTAAACATGAAGCAGGCGCAGCAATTTGCCGTTGAGGCGATGCAGCTGGCAACGGGAAAAGAAGTGGAAGAATATTCGCAAAACAGGCTGGCGGAAGTTTTGAAATAAGGTAATTAGGGGGCGGGTGAATCCCGCACCTTCTTGATATTAAATATGTACACCAACGGTTGGATGAAGGAACAAAAGGAAGGTGCGGGATGAAGGCTTTGATTCTGGCTGCCGGATACGCTACCCGGCTTTATCCGCTGACTAAAAAATACCCCAAACCGCTTTTAGAGGTTAAGGGCAGGCCGATCATCGACCATATCCTTGATAAGCTGAATGCGGTTGACGGGATTGATGAAATCTTTATCGTCACCAATAATAAATTTATCGGGCATTTCCGGAAATGGGCAAAAGGGGCAAAAACTCCGGCAAAAATAACCCTGGTCAATGATTTGACGAAAAGCAATGCGGACAGGCTGGGAGCGATCGGGGATATAAATTACGCGGTCAAAAACAAGAAGATCCGCGAGGATCTTTTAGTCGTTGGCGGGGATAACCTGTTCAGCGGGTCCTTGAAAGAATTTATAAGCGCCTGCCGCAAGAGCAAAGCTTCGGCGGGCATCGGCTTATTCAGGCTAAAACGCAAGAAAGACGCCAGTAATTACGGCGTAGCCAGATTAGACGTAAACAAAAAAGTGGTCGGTTTTGAAGAGAAACCCGCGCGCCCGGCTTCTAACCTGGTAGCGATGTGCCTGTATTATATCTCGAAAGAGCATCTTGGCCTGATCAACGCTTATCTTTCGGAAAAGAAGATAAAAACCGATGCCACCGGCAACTATATCGCCTGGCTGAAAGATAAGACCAAAGTCTACGGCCATGTTTTTAGCGGCACCTGGTTTGATATCGGCGATTTAAAATATTTGAATGTGGCAAAGGAAAAGTTCGGAAAGTAAAAGTAATAGGCAGTTCAGGATAGTATCGGTTTTATTAACTAGGTTCCGCCTCAGAAGCCACAACAAAATTCTCTAGAATTTTGTTGTGTTCGGCGGAATTAATTCGCGGACGCTCCGGCTAAGCCGGAGCTACAACTTACGTCGCAAGTTCGTGCTCCGTAAGTTGTCCGCTCATTAAGGAGGATTCAATGGCTGTAAAGAAACATTTCTTTTCTTCAGAATCGGTAACCGAAGGTCATCCGGATAAATTATGCGACCAGATCTCTGACGGGGTCTTGGACGCCTGCTTAAAAAATGATATTTATTCCCGCGTCGCCTGCGAAACTTACGTGACCATGGGGCTCTTGATCGTCGGAGGGGAAATTACTACCCGCGGTTTTATCCACGTGCATGATATCAGCCGTAAAATAATCGAAGAGATCGGCTATAACCATCCCAAGTACGGTTTTGATTTCCATACCTGCGCTATCCTTAACGCCATACACGCCCAGTCTCCGGATATTTCCCAGGGTGTGGATGCCGGCGGAGCGGGGGACCAGGGGATCATGTTCGGTTATGCCTGCCGGGAAACCAAGGAGTTGATGCCTTTGGCCCTGATGCTGGCGCAGAAATTATCCATGCAGTTGACCAAAGTGCGTAAAGAGAACATCTTAAAATACCTGGGCCCGGACGGAAAGACTCAGGTCACGGTAGAATATGAAAATGACCAGCCGGTGCGCGTGGATTCAGTAGTTTTAGCTTCCCAGCATACCGAAGAGATCCTGGATAAAAGCGGTAAGCATATTACGGAAAAAGCGCGCCAGGAAATTATCCGCGCAGTCGCCGGGCCGATCCTTAAGGGTTGGGTGGATAAAAATACGAAATATTTCGTCAATCAGACGGGAAAATTCGTGGTCGGCGGACCGCAGTCGGACACCGGGATGACCGGAAGGAAAATAATCGTGGATACCTACGGCGGCACTGTCGCCCACGGCGGAGGCGCTTTCTCCGGTAAGGACCCGACCAAAGTCGACCGCTCAGCCGCGTATATGTGCCGTTATATCGCTAAGAATATCGTGGCCGCGGGACTGGCGGAAAAATGCCTGATCCAGCTGGCTTATGTTATCGGTAAGGCGGAGCCTTTAAGCGTAATGGTGAAAACTGAAGGGACCAGCGTGATTTCGGAGGAGGCTTTGGAGAAATTAGTCCGCAAGAATTTCCAGCTTACTCCTAAGGGAATTATCGAATCCCTGAATTTACGCCGGCCCATCTACAGAAAGACCGCCAGTTACGGGCATTTCGGCAGGCAGCTGCCGGAGTTTCATTGGGAGAAAACGGATAAAGCGGAACAATTGAAAAAACAAGCCAGCAGTTTATAATTTTAACGCCCTCATGGGGGCAAGAAAGGGATTTTGATGAAGTATGACATTAAGGATATTCAATTAGCGAAAAAAGGCGCCTTAAGGATCGAATGGGCGGCAAAGAACATGCCGGTTTTAGCTTTAATCAAGGAGCGGTTCTCTAAAGAGAAACCCCTGGCCGGTTTAAAGGTAGCTGCCTGTCTCCACGTGACTACCGAAACCGCGGTGCTGATGGATGTTTTAAAATCCGGCGGAGCCGATGTTTATCTGTGCGCCTCTAATCCGCTTTCCACGCAGGATGATGTGGCCGCTTCACTGGTCAAAGATTTAAAGATCGGGGTTTTTGCGATCAAGGGGGAAGATACTAAAACTTATTACGTGCATATGAAAGCGGCCCTGGCGATAAAACCCGATATTACCATGGATGACGGGGCTGACCTGGTCAGTACTATCCATCAGCGCGACCCGCAGATGCACGCCAATATTATCGGCGGCACAGAGGAAACCACTACCGGGGTCATCCGCCTGAGGGCTTTGGCGCAGGAAGGAAAACTGCGTTATCCGATCATCGCGGTAAACGACGCTTTAACCAAGCATCTTTTTGATAACCGTTACGGCACCGGCCAATCCACCCTCGACGGGATTATCCGCTCGACGAATAAATTGATCGCCGGCTCCAATTTTGTCGTGTGCGGCTACGGCTGGTGCGGTAAGGGTACGGCGATGCGCGCCAAAGGCATGGGAGCCAAAGTGATTGTGATCGAAGTCGATCCGCTGCGGGCACTAGAGGCGACCATGGACGGTTTTGAGGTAATGCCGATCAAGGATGCCGCTAAGATCGGGGAGATTTTTATCACGGTTACCGGAGACATTAATGTCATCCGCAAAGAACATTTCGGTTTGATGAAAGATGGGGCGATTGTTTCCAATTCCGGGCATTTTAATGTGGAAATCGATATTCCGGGCCTGGAATCAATTGCAAAATCAAAACGCGCTACCCGGGATTTTGTCGATGAGTACACCTTGAAAAATAACCGCAAGATCTATCTCTTGGGGGAAGGGCGTTTGATCAATCTGGCCGCCGCCGAAGGGCATCCGGCCAGCGTGATGGACATGTCCTTTGCCAATCAGGCGTTTTCCGCCGAATATATGGCAAAAAATTACCGGAAACTGCAAAGACAGGTTTATACAGTCCCGGAGGATATCGACAAAAATATCGCCGCGCTTAAACTTAAGTCGATGGGGATAAAAATAGATGTACTTACGCCTGAGCAGAAGAAATATCTGGCCAGCTGGGAGATGGGGACCTGATATTAGTTGTTAGTTTTTAGTTTTTAGTTTTTAGTTGTTGGTTATTAGGGGAAAACCCGGGGAGGGATATGAAAAAAACAATTTCTGTTTTTGTTTTTACGATTATGTTTCCCGTTTTTGTTTTCGCCCAGGATCTGGCGGTGGCGGATTCTAGGATCAACCAGGTCACGGTTTATACCCAGGGGGCCTTGATCAGCCGCAGCGCGGCCTTAAAATTATCTGAGGGGGCCCAAAGGGTGGTCCTGCCGGAAATCATCCCGCAGGTGGATGAAAATTCTTTACGCGTTTCCGGCGAAGGAAGCGCGCAAGTCAAGATCCTCGGGGCTTATTTTAAAAAAGAATTTCTGAAAGAGTCTGCGGATACCAAGGTAAAGGAACTGCAGGATAAGATCCAGGAGCTGCAGGACCAGATCCGCCGGTTCAATGATACGCGGCTGGTTTTGCAGGATAAAAAATCCTTCCTGGATTCGCTCAGGTTGTTTTCTCAGGGGCAACTGCCCAAGGATCTGGTGACTAAAGTGCCCAGTTTTCAGGAGCTGGAAGATACACTTAAGTTCCTCGATGTAAGGTTAAGGGATAATTATAAAGAAACCGTGGATGTGGAATTATCCCTGCGGGAAGCGCAGAAGAACCTGGATGTTTTAAACCGGGAATTAAATGATATCGCCGGGGAAGGGCAAAAGCAAAAAGTTTCCATCGTGGTGGACCTGGAAGCGGAGAAGCCGGGGGATTTTACTCTGACCGTTGCTTACCGGATAAGCGGGGCAGGCTGGTATCCGCTTTATGATGCCCGCGCGGATTTTGAAAAGTCACAGGTAGATTTGATTTCTTTCGGGATGGTCAAGCAATTCAGCGGGGATGATTGGGATAATGTGAAGATGCAGCTTTCTACCGCCCCGGTCAATATTTCCGCGTTTATGCCGGAAGTTACCCCCTGGTTTATCCGTCCGTTTGCGCCGCGGATGGAAAGGTTGCGGGCCAGTTCTGATTCGGTGCGCTTTGGGATGATGCAAAACAGCGCCATGAGTGAAAGACCCGAAGGGGAGTTCAAGTCGCTGGGGGCGCCCAGCCCGGCGCAATACAGCTTTACCGAATCCGAAGAAAAAGGGGTGGCCTTGGTTTATAAGCTGGCGCATCCGCAGAGCTTAAAAAGCGGCGCCGCCGAATACAAACTGCCGGTTGCCGCCCAGACCTTGAAAAGCAATTTTGAGTATTCGGCATATCCCCGGTTGTCTCCTTACGCTTATTTATTGAGCCGGGTCACTAATGCCAAAGACCAGCAGCTTTTGAGCGGGGCAGTGAATATTTTTCTTGAAGGGGATTTTGTCGGCCAGGGAAAAATAAAAAATGTCGGCCCGGGGGAAGAGTTCAATTTATACCTGGGGGTCGATGAAAATGTAAAAATACAACGCCAGCAGATGGAGAAAAAGACCGACGATGTGATCATCGCCAATATCCCCTCTCCCAGCCGTAAGGTTACTTATAAATTTAAGCTTTCTGTGGAAAATTACAAAAACAGCAGGATAAAAGTTAACCTGTTTGAAGCGATGCCGGTTTCGGAAAATGAAAAGATAAAAGTATCCCTGGGAAATGTCAGCCTGGCTCCTAAGGATAAAGATTGGAAAAATAAGAAGGGTGTCTGGCGCTGGGAAATTGAGCTTGAGCCTAAAGCCAAACAGGAGATCTTTTATTCTTACAGCGTGGAATGCCCGCGCGAGATAAACATCGAAGGCTTGGAGTAAATATTTGAAAAAGATCGCGGTATTGACTACAGGGGGTGACGCTCCCGGAATGAATACAGCTATTCGTTCCGTCGTGCGTTACGGGATCAGCCAGAAGCTGGAAGTGGCCGGAGTTTTCCGCGGCTGGTGGGGGCTGATCAATGAAGAGCTTAAAATCTTGAACCACCGTTCGGTTTCCGGGATTATTTCCCAGGGCGGGACGATCTTAAAAACCGCCCGCTGCGCGGAATTCCGCACCCGGGAAGGGATGGAGCGGGCGTACGAAACGGTTAAAAAAAATAATATCGACGGGTTAGTGGTTATCGGCGGCAACGGTTCATTTTCCGCCGCTCTTGAGTTTGGCAAAAAATTCAATCTTCCCTGCGTGGGGATCGCCGCTTCCATCGATAACGATATTAACGGCATCGATGCCACCATCGGCACCGATACCGCGGTAAATACCGCGCTGGATGCGATCGATAAGATCCGGGATACCGCCACCAGCATGGAGCGGATTTTCGTAGTGGAGGTGATGGGCAGGGCATCGGGTTTTATTGCGCTTACGGTTGCCCTGGCCGGAGGGTGTGAAGACGTAATCATCCCGGAAAGAAAATTTGATTTGAATCTCGTCTGTCACGATATCGTGCACGGAAATTTGATCGGCAAAATGAGTTGGATCATTGTGATCGCCGAAGGGGCGGGGCAGGCCGAGGATATTGCCCGCCAGGTTACGGAGATGACCGGATTAGAAACGCGCACGGTGGTCCTGGGCCACGTACAAAGAGGAGGACGGCCGACGGCGTTTAGCCGGGGGCTGGCCTTAAACCTGGGCAAGGCGGCGGTAGACCGCCTGCTGGAAGGAAAAACCGGGATTGCCCTGGGGATGATTGCTGGCAGGATCGGGGAAGTCGATTTTGAAACCGCGATCCAAAATAAAGCGCTGGATGCGGACAGCTTTTACCAATTGAACAAAATACTGACCTGAGGAAGAAAATTTCCGGGTTAAAGTAGGATAGTTTTATAGGCAGAAATAATAATAACAGCAGCAGCAATAACAAGATAAGGAGAGGTTTGAAATGGGAAGGAAGCCGTTGGAAATCGACAAGATCGTAATGGATTTAATCATGAGCGACGATCCGCTTGCCAAAAAGACATTAGCCAAGAAGATCCAGGATATGGCTTATAAAAAAGGAATTTATCCTTCAAGTATTCAGGATTATTATATGGCGCGGGGCAGGAATGAGTTTTCCGGCTCGACCGTCCCGGCGATCAATTTGCGCAGTTTGACTTATGATCTGGCCCGGGCTTTATTCCGGGTAGGGAAAAAGAATAATTCCAAAACTTTTATTTTTGAAATTGCCAAATCCGAAATGGGTTACACCGCGCAGCCTCCGGTTGAGTATTCCGCGGTGATCCTGGCTGCGGCGATCAAAGAAAATTACAGCGGCCCGGTATTTATCCAGGGGGACCATATCCAGGCGAACCTGAAAAAATACCAGGAGAATCCGGATAAAGAGCTCCAGGCGCTCCAGGCGATCATTACCGAAGCGATCGGTGCCGGGTTCTATAATATGGACATCGATTCTTCTACCCTGGTGGATTTAAGCAAGCCCAAGGTCAGCGACCAGCAGTATTTAAATTACGAAGTCTGCGCTAAAATCACCCAGTTTATCCGCCGGATCGAGCCCAAAGGGATCACTGTTTCGGTGGGCGGGGAAATCGGCGAGGTGGGGCATCAGAATTCCACTGCCGAGGATTTGCGCGCGTTCATGAACGGTTATAAGCAGCGCTTACGTAAAGGCCTGGTGGGGATCAGCAAGATTTCCATCCAGACCGGTACCTCTCACGGCGGGGTGGTTTTACCCGACGGCACGATTGCCCAAGTGAAGCTGGATTTTGAAACCCTCAAAAACCTTTCTGCCCTGGCCCGTAAAGAATTCGGTTTGGGCGGGGCGGTGCAGCACGGGGCGTCTACTCTTCCTGAAGAGGCGTTCCATAAATTCGCCGAATGTGAAGCTTGCGAAGTGCACCTGGCGACGCAGTTCCAGAACATGATCTTTGATTCCAAGCATTTCCCCGCGGATTTGAAGAAAAGGATCTACGATTGGCTCAAAATCAATGCCGCCAACGAAGCCAAGGCCGGAGAAAGCGATGAGCAGTTTTTCTATAAAACCAGGAAAAAAGCTTTAGGGCCATTCAAGAAAGAGATCATGGGTTTGCCGCAGGCAACCCGCGACGCCATCGCCGCGGAGATCGAGAATAAATTCGATTTTCTTTTTAAACAGCTTAATGCCGTGAATAACGCGGCTTTAGTGGATAAATACGTCACCTTAAAAAGAGTGATCGTGCGCAAACGCCAGGAGCAGGAAGCGGTAGTACACGACGGAGAAGGTGCAGACTAAATTAAAAATTGCCACTTAGCTTTTGGAAACAGTGGTGGACAGCTCCGAACTAAGCCCGGATGTTACGCGTTTTATATATTCGAATGTTGAAACGTTCG
>CAINQO010000090.1 GCA_903852325.1 Candidatus Omnitrophota bacterium | reverse complement strand
GGGCCTTATGGGGTATTGGAGCCGGTAACGCAGGGGCACATTAACCCTCAGGACCTGGATCTGGTAATCGTGCCGGGCTTGGCTTTTGATAAAAAAGGGAACCGTTTGGGCCGCGGCAAAGGCTGTTACGATCGTTTCTTGTGTACTCTTTCTGAAAAAACATCTTCCATAGGTTTGGCTTTTGATTTCCAAATCTTACCCCTAATCCCCACCACCTGCTGCGACGTAAGCATCAAGAAAATTATCTTCTCCTAGCACTCCTAAAATCCGGAATAAGTCACATAAGGAGGAAGAGAAATGATTCTCAACATATTAATACCTGTATTTGTTGGTCTGGTTGCCGTATATTGCGGTTACTTCCTGAGGAGGTATGTCGCCGAAAAACGGATCAAAAACGCCGAACTGCAAGCTGAGCACATCCTGGAAGTAGCCAAAAAAGATGTCCTGGACAAACGCCGGGAAGCGGAACTGGAGGCCAAAGACCTTTTATACCGGATGCGGCAGGATTTTGAACGGGAGACCAAAGACCGCAAGCAGGAGATCGTTAATTCCGAAAAAAGGTTGACCCAGAAAGAAGAGAATATCGACCGCCGGATCGACCTGGTAGAGAAAAAAGAAAAAGAATTCGAGGGGCGCAACGATAATCTTAAAAAACACGAAGATGCGTTAAAATCAAAAGAAAACCAATTGCTTTCCCTGGTGGCCGAGGAAAAGGAGCGTTTGCAAAAGATCTCTTCTTTATCCGCGGAAGAAGCCAAACAGATCCTGTTGAGCCGGCTTAACGAAGAGTTGAGCAACGAAAAAGCGGTGTTTATCCGGCGCCAGGAGGAAGAGGTGAAAGCGACCGCCGATAAAAAGGCCCGCGAGATTGTCAGTTTAGCCATTCAGCGCTGTGCCGCGGAACATACGGTAGAATCCACGGTGAGCGTGGTTACTTTGCCTAACGATGAAATGAAAGGGCGCATCATCGGCAGGGAGGGGAGAAATATCCGGGCGCTGGAAATGGCCACCGGAGTAGATGTGATTATCGATGATACTCCCGGAGCGGTTACTTTATCGGGGTTCGATGCGGTGCGCCGGGAAATCGCCCGCCTGAGCCTGGAAAAATTGATCTCCGACGGCAGGATCCATCCCGGCCGGATCGAAGAGATCGTGGAAAAAACAAAAAAAGAAATGGATGAAAAGATCCGCGAGGAAGGTGAGCGCGCGGCTTTTGAAGCGGGAGTAAACGGCCTGCACCCGGAAATAATCAAGTTGTTAGGCCGGCTTAAGTACCGCACCAGCTATGGCCAGAACGCCCTGCAGCATTCCAAGGAAGTTTCCTTTCTGCTGGGGATCATGGCTTCGGAACTGGGCCTGGATTTTAAACTGGGCCGCCGGATCGGACTATTACATGATATCGGTAAAGCCGTGGATCACCAGGTGGAAGGTACGCACGCTAAGCTCGGCGCAGACCTGGCCAAAAAATATAATGAAGGGGCGGAAATTATCGCCGCTATTGAATCACATCATGAAGAATCCGCACCGCAGAGTATTTATTCGGTTTTAGCGATTGCCGCCGACGCGGTAAGCGCCGCGCGCCCCGGAGCCAGGAGAGAAACCCTGGAGATATACGTTAAGCGGTTGGATAAGCTTGAATCTATCGCCAATCTGTTTAAGGGCGTAGAAAAATCTTTTGCGATCCAGGCCGGCCGGGAGATCCGCGTGATCGTGCAGCCGGAGAAAGTAAGTGACAGTGAAGCGGTAACCATGTGCCGGGATATCCGTAAAAAGATCGAGGAGGGGATGGAGTATCCCGGACAGATCAAGGTTACGGTTATCCGTGAGATGCGCACGATTGAATATGCTAAATAAATTATGAGAATATTATTTATCGGTGACATTGTCGGTAGCCCGGGCAGGGAGGCGATCACTAAACTGGTCGCTCCCTTAAAGCAGGAACTGCAAATCGATTTTGTGGTCGCTAACGGCGAAAACGCCTCCGGGGGGTCGGGGATCACCTCTAAGGTCGCCGCCGAGCTTTTTGCCGGCGGCGCGGATGTGCTTACTTCCGGGGACCATATCTGGAAGAAGCCGGAGATTTTCGAACTGATCAATCAGGAAGAAAGAATTATGCGCCCGTTGAATTATCCCAGCGGCGCCCCCGGCAGCGGCGCCAGCGTGTTTAAAACCAAAACCGGTGCCAAGATCGGGGTAATTAATATTAACGGCCGGGTGTTTATGGAGCCCCTGGACTGCCCGTTTAAAGCCGCGCTTAAAGCTGCGGAGGAGCTGTCCGCAGAAACCAAAACCATTATCGTCGATATCCACGCGGAAGCGACTTCGGAAAAAATAGCGATGGGCTGGTATCTGGATGGCAAGGTCTCCGCAATTTTTGGGACGCACACCCATATTCAGACCGCGGATGAAAAGATCCTTCCGCAGGGCACCGCTTATATTACCGACGTGGGGATGACCGGGCCCTATGATTCGGTAATCGGCAGGAGGGTTGAGGATGTGCTTACCCGCTTCCTAAGCTCTATCCCGGTTAAATTTGAAGTGGCCAAGGAGAATGTCCAGTTGCACGGCGCCTTGGTGGAAATAGACCAGGCTACGGGCAAAGCGCTTTCGATTTTAAGGATCCAGAGAAAGATTTAAATGCTTAAAAAACTACCGGTTATTTTATTCGGATCATTTTTATTTCTTGCCTGCCTGCTTCCTTTTTTTCCGGGAAGTTCATTTGCCCAAATCAGCGAAGAAGTGGAGTTTAATTTAGACCTGAATTCTCCCGTTGTTGCTCTTCCCAAGATTTACCGGACCAGCCTGGATTTAAGCGGCAGAGGGACTCAGCGCGATAAAACTTTGCCGCAAACCCTGGCCTCTGCCGACGCCCTGGCCAACTGGCAGGAAGACCTGGGTTTTCGCAATTTTTACCGCATCCAGTATAATCTTTGGGAGATCCAGCAATTATCCGGCGATCAGGATGCCTACCAAAAACTGCTAGGCAATTATGAGGAGATAATCAAAAAGATCAGCGATAACGGCGGGACGGTGATCCTGGACCTGTTCGGGACCCCCGACGGCTTAGGAACGGTGTTGGATAAAAACAGCGCGGTGCATAATTTAAAAGCCTACAAGGAGCTGGTTAAGAATACCATCCGGCGTTTAAGCTGCGATAAAAAATATAACATCTGGTATGAAGTATGGAATTCCCCGGATATCGGGGATTTTTTTATCGGCGGCCGCCCGGAATATTTTGCCCTGTACCGGATCGTGGGTGAAGCGGTAAAAGAGTTGCGCCAGGAAACCAAGATCAATATCCCTTTGGGCGGTCCGGCGGTAAGCGCCTGGTTCAGGAATATCGAACCCAATACCGTGCTTACCCCCGAGCACAGCCTGATCTACGAACTGATAAAATACTGCTATAGTTATCGCCTGCCGCTGGATTTTATTTCCTGGCACGCTTATTCCAGTGATCCGCAGGAAGAAAAACAAGATACTATTTACAACAAACCCTTTGTCGGGCTTATCCGGGACTGGCTGACTTATTTTAAATTTAACAGCAACCTGCCTTTGCTGGTCGATGAATGGTGTTTTGACGGCTCGGCCAATATTTTAGCTGCCCGGGGCAAGAATGCCCACATCTCTGCCAGTTATATACCGGCCCGGATCAAAAACATGTATGAAGCCGGGATCGATTACCAGACATATTTTTGCCTGGAGGATTTTGGAGATAATGAATCCGGGGCGATCAGGAACCTGGGAATCTTTTCTTTTGATTTGAACCGTCCCGAGAAAAAAGGTTACCCGAAAGTAAATTACAATGCCTGGCGTTTGATCGGTATGTTGGGGCAGGACCTGTTTACCGCAAAATTCAACGATGATTTTGTCGGGGCAATTGCCACCCGCAGCCAGAATTATTTCGCCATCTTGTTTTATAATTATGTCGATCCCCGGGCGGCGATGAACTATATTTCCCATAATATCGTCCATCTGAACAGTGCCGAACAAAAAGCGATCTTAGGGATCATCAAAAGCGACCGAATGAAAAAAATCATCGACGGGCAGATTAGCCTGTCGACTTTACGTCTGAGCCAAAAAACCAAGGGGATCCTCAGCCACGCCATAGAATTGAATAGCTTGGCCTTTAAATTTTCCAAAACCGGCCGTAAACTCATGGTTAATTTAAAAGGCGCCAAGGAGGTTTATCTCCTGACTAAATACACGATCGATAGTAATTGCAGCCGCAATTGCGAGTTCAAGCCCGGGCCGGAAAATGAAGTGGATCTTACCCAGGGGTACAGCGAATCCCTGGAGATGAGCCCTTATTCGGTCCAGCTTTTTGTGTTTAAGAAAAAGCCTGTGCCGCCGGAAACCGCCAAACCCGAGGAAAAGCCGGCCGAAGCCAAGCCTGTGTCTGCCCAAGTTCCGGAAAAACCGGCGCAGGAAAAGGCAGAAGTTTCTAAGCCGGAGGAGAAACCCGCGGAAATAAAGCCGGTGCAGGAAAAAACGCAGGAAAAGGCAGAAGTTTCTAAGCCGGAGGAGAAACCCGCGGAAATAAAGCCGGCGCAGGAAAAAACTCCGCAGGATAAGCCGGCGGAGGTAAAGGTTGAAGAGAAACCCCCGGTTAAAGAAATAAACAATGCCCAAGCCCAGTAAGCATATCTATACTGTTTCCGAAATCACCCAGGAGATCAAAAACCTTCTGGAGGAAAATGTCGGGGAGGTCTGGCTGGAAGGGGAGATATCTAATTTTAAAGTCTATCCCAGCGGGCACTTTTATTTTTCTTTAAAAGATCAGGGCGCGATTATTTCTGCAGTAATGTTTTCGCGCGCGAATAAAAATTTAAAATTCAAACTCGAGGATGGTTTAAAAGCAATTTGTTTCGGTAAACTGAATGTTTACGGACCGAGCGGGAAATATCAGGTTGTTGTTGAAAACATTGAACCGCAGGGGGTCGGCGCCCAACAATTAGCCTTCGAACAGTTGAAGAAAAAATTAGCTCAGGAAGGATTATTCAGCCCGGAGCATAAAAGGGAATTACCGTTAATGCCGTTTACGGTAGGCGTTGTTACTTCGGCTCAGGGGGCCGCGGTGCGCGATATTCTGCAAATCCTTAAAAAAGGGGCGCCTTGCGTAGATGTAATTGTGCGTTCAGTGCGCGTGCAAGGGGATCAGTCGGCGGGTGAAATTGCCGAGGCGATTGCCGACCTGAACAGCCTTAAAAACATAGATTTGATCATTGTCAGCCGCGGAGGGGGAAGCAGCGAAGACCTGTGGAGTTTTAATGCGGAAAATGTGGCGCGGGCAATTTATAATTCCCGCCTTCCGGTAATCTCGGCGGTGGGGCACCAGATCAATACCACTTTATCGGATTTAGTCGCGGATATGTTTGTCGAAACCCCTTCAGCAGCCGCCAAGATTATTGTGGATAAAAAGAACGCTTTATTGGCCCGCCTGGACGGCATCCGTTACGAACTAAATATTGCCCTGCAGGAAACCATCGGCGATTTAGAGAACAGGCTCATCGCCCTTACCGGTGCGCTCAAAAGCCCGCGGGACCGTCTGCTGGAAAAACAGCAGCAGGCCGATGAACTTCTTTCGGTTTTAAACAGTAATATGCGCCATTACCTGGAATTGTCCGGGCAGCGCTGCGGCGCGCTGATCCAGCGGCTGGAGGCGCTAAGCCCCCTGGCCATTCTTTCCCGCGGGTACAGCTTAAGCATGTTGATGCCCCAGGAGCTCATCCTTAAGGATGTTGCGGCCATAAAACCCGGAGATAAACTGAAAACAGTTTTACATAAAGGGGTTTTTACGAGCGTAGTGCAGGAAGTCTTAGGAGAATGACGCGGCGGCCTGAAAAACCATTTTAAATTTTTACTGACAGCTAACCAAAGAGGTGCGGGATGAAAGAAAAAACTTTATTTGAAGAAGAGCTTAAAAAACTGCAAAAGATCGTCGAAGAGCTTTCCAGCGGAAAAGTTACCCTGGGAGAGTCCCTTAAAAAATACGAGGAAGGGGTAAAGATCGCCCAGGTCTGCTCTCAGGCGCTGGAGGATGCCCAGCGCAAGGTGGAATTATTAATGAAAAAAGACAATAAGCTTTCCTTGGAAAAAATGGATGAACCGGATGAGGAAGAAAAATAAAACATGGTTTTGGAAAAAATAAAATCTCCGCAAGACTTAAAAGCCCTAAGTAATGAAGAACTTTGCTGCCTGAGCCAGGAGATCCGCCAGCGGATGATCCAGGTGGTTTCCCAGAACGGCGGGCATCTGGCCTCCAGCCTGGGCACGGTGGAATTAATCGTCGCCCTGCACTATTGCCTGGATACCCCTAAAGATAAAATTGTTTTTGATGTCGGGCACCAGGCTTACGCGCATAAAATATTGACCGGGCGCAACCGGAATTTTTCCACCCTGCGGCAGTATCAGGGGTTAAGCGGGTTTCCCTCCAAGGATGAATCGGTTTATGACCCGTTTACCTGCGGCCACAGCTCGAATGCGGTTTCTTTAAGTTTGGGGCTGGCCTGCGCCAGGGATTTTTTGCCTCAAGAGGAGCAATTTAAAGTGGTTTGCGTGATCGGGGACGGTTCATTAAGCGGCGGGCTCTGTTTTGAAGGGTTGAATAATACCGGACATTTGAAAAAAGATATTTTGGTCATTCTGAATACTAATGAACTGAGTATTGCCCCGAATGTCGGGGCGATCAGCAATTATTTGAATAAAATTATTTCTTTGCCGGTATACAACCGGTTCCACTCCAACGTTGAGAATTTTCTAAAGACCCGGGTCCCGCGCGGAAGCCGTTTGCTGAAGCTGATGACTAAATTTGAAGAAGGGTTAAAGGGCTTATTTGTCCCTGGAATGCTCTTTGAAGAACTGGGGTTCCGTTATTTCGGGCCGATCGACGGCCATGACCTGGGAAAATTAACCGCTACCCTGAAAAATATCCTGGAGATTAAAGGCCCCCGGCTTTTGCATATCGTGACCAAGAAAGGCAAGGGTTGCGCGTTTGCCGAAAATGATCCGGTAAAGTTCCATGGGATCGGTAATTTTAACCCCGACACCGGGGAAATAGTGAAAAAATCCTCCGCCGGGGAAAAAAGCTATACCGATATATTCCGCGATAAAATAGCGCAATTGGGCCAAAAGGATAAACGGATCGTTACCATTACCGCGGCAATGGCGGGGGGGACGGGGCTGGATAAATTCCGGGATAGCTTTCCGGAAAGGTTTTTTGACTGCGGTATTGCCGAAGCGCACGCGGTGTGTTTTGCTGCCGGCCTGGCCAGGCAGGGTTTCAAGCCGGTAGTGGCGATCTATTCAACTTTTCTGCAGCGGGCCTACGACCAGATCATCCAGGATGTCGCCTTGCAGGAGCTGCCGGTAATTTTCGCGATCGACCGGGCGGGGATCGTCGGGGAAGACGGGGTCACCCATCAGGGTATTTTCGATATCGCTTATTTAAGGACTATCCCCAATTTAGTGATCATGGCTCCGGCAGACGCCATGGAATTGGAGCGGATGCTGGAACTTGCTTTGGAATTGAATAAGCCGGTGGCGATCAGGTACCCTCGCGCCGAAGCGGTTGTGGATAAAGATTTCAGTCAGCCGCTGAAATTAGGGCAGGGGCAATTAATTAAAGAAGGCAAGGATTTTACGCTGATTGCTTTAGGCAGTATGGTCAGAGAGGCCAAAAAAGCCCTGGAGTTGTTAAGCCGGGAGGGCTTAACCGGGAATCTCATTAACGCCAGATTTGCCGCCCCGCTGGATTTAACTTTGATTAAAAAAACCTGCGCGCATCCGGGCCCGGTCTTTACGGTCGAAGAAGGGATCAGGGACGCGGGATTTGGCAGCGCGGTAGAAAGCCAGCTTAAGCGGCCGGTCGAGCAGCTGGGGTTGCCGTTTGAGTTTGTCCCGCACGGCGCCAGGGGTTTACTTTTAGAAAAATATAAGCTGGATGCTTCCGGGATTGCCGAACAGATCCGCGGGGCAATAAAAAAGAATGGTTAAAATCATAATCAATCAAGACCGGTGCAAGGGCTGTTTGTTATGTTTGAGCTTTTGCCCCAAAGGTTTGCTCAAAAAAAGCGGAAAATTAAATAAACAGGGATTGGGTTTTGTGGAGTTTTGCGCGCAAAATAATATAAATTGTACCGGCTGCGGGCAATGCGCGGTAATCTGTCCGGAATGCTGCATTAAAGTGCACAAGGATTAGCGAGGATTCAGTTATGGTTAAAACTAAAATACTTCTAAGCGGTAACGAAGCGATTGCGCAGGGGGCAATCCAGGCAGGCTGCTCTTTTTATGCCGGATACCCGATCACTCCGCAAAATGAGCTGATCGCTTATATGGCAAAATATATGCCTACGCCGCCCGGAACGGAAGCGCCCAGGGTATTTATCCAGGCTGAGAGTGAGCTAGCGGCGATTAGTATGGTTTACGGGGCTTCTGCCGCCGGAGCCCGGGCAATGACCTCCTCCTCAAGCCCCGGGATCAGCTTAAAGCAGGAGGGGATATCTTACATCGCCGGAGCCAGGCTTCCGGCAGTGATCGTGAATATCATGCGCGGCGGACCGGGTTTGGGCAATATCGCTCCCTCGCAGGCGGATTATTTTCAGGCTACGCGCGGCGGAGGGCACGGAGATTACCGTTTAATTGTGTTGGCCCCGGCCAGCGTCCAGGAAGCTTACAACCTTACACAAACCGCATTCGACCTGGCGGATAAATACCGCACCCCGGTGATGATCTTGGGGGATGGAATACTCGGACAGATGATGGAACCCGTACAATTATCCGGCCGGAAAATTAAAACCGGGTTGGTGAAAAAATGGGCGCTTAGCGGCTGCGCGGGGAGAAAACCGAATATCGTTAAATCGTTTTTTCTGCGTGAGGGCGGCCTGGAAGAATTTAACCTTAAATTACAGGCAAACTATGCGTTGATCAAAAGGAAAGAAGAACGCTATGAGAGCTTTTTCCTTTCCGATGCTAAAATTATCCTGGTGGCTTACGGCTCGATGGCCCGCATCGCTAAAAGCGCAATGTATCAGCTAAGAAGCGCGGGTAAAAAAGTCGGCCTGCTGCGCCCGGTCAGCCTTTGGCCTTTTCCACAGCAGCCCTTTAATCGCCGGAACAGTAAAGTAAAGTATCTGGTCCTGGAAATGTCTTACGGCCAGATGGTGGAAGATGTCCGCCTGGCGGTCAATGGAAAAAACACGGTTGATTTTTTCGGCCGCTCCGGAGGGGGTATCCCCAGTGAAGAGCAGATTATCGGTAAAGTGAGAAAAATATACCATGAAAATATTTGAGCGCTGCCCGTCTTTATATGATGTGCCGACCCACTACTGCCCGGGGTGCGGCCACGGGATTGCCCACCGTCTGGTAGCGGAGACGGTGGATGTCTTGGGGATCCGGGAAAAAACCATCGGTATTGCTCCGGTAGGCTGCGCCGTTGTCGCCTACGACTATTGGAATTTCGATTGTTCAGAAGCGGCGCATGGCCGGGCGCTGGCAGTGGCCACTGCCATAAAAAGAGTACGTCCGCAGAACATCGTTTTTACTTATCAGGGGGACGGGGACCTGGCGGCAATCGGCACGAACGAGACTATCCATGCGGCAAACCGCGGGGAAAATCTCTCCGTAATCTTTATTAATAATGCGGTATACGGGATGACCGGCGGGCAGCTTGCTCCGACCTCTCTTTTGGGACAGAAAACCGCGACTTCCGTCCAGGGGAGGGACAAGCTTTTGCACGGTTACCCTTTGAAAATATCCGAGATGCTGGCGTTATTGCCCGGAGTCTGCTATATCGAACGGGTTTCTCTGCATAATCCACAGGAAGTGTTAAAAGCTAAGCGCGCGGTGCAGCAGGCATTCCAGAACCAGATCGATAATCTGGGATTTTCTTTGGTGGAAATACTTTCACCCTGCCCGACTTACTGGGGACTTGCTCCTCAGGACGCTTTGGAGTGGATAAAAAATGTGATGCAGAAAGAATTTCCTCTGGGAAGGATCAAATGACCGAACAGATAATCATCGCCGGCAGCGGCGGCCAGGGAGTAATGCTCTTGGGCAAGGTTTTGGCGCAAGCGGCCATGCTGGAAGGCAGGCAGGTTACCTGGTTCCCGGCTTACGGGGCGGAGGTACGCGGAGGGACCAGTTATTGCATGGTCATTATCGCGGACCAGGCGATCGGCTCCCCTTATGTAACCGCAGCGGACACGTTGATTGTTTTAAACCTTCCCTCTCTGGAAAAATTTAAAAGCAGGCTGAAAACAAAAGGATTGTTGATCCTGAATTCTTCTTTGGCGCAAATGAGCGGGGAGGATAAGACCGGGGTATGGCAGTTTCCGTTCACGGATATCGCCATAAACTTGGGTAATATCAAAGTGGCGAACATGGTGGCATTGGGTTGTTACGCCGCCGCCAAGAATATCGTTAAAGTCAAAAATATCCTGGAAGTGTTCAAATCTATCGCCCCGGCGGGGAATTCAGGCATTTTGGAGATTAACCAGCGGGCTTTAGCCGAAGGGCAGAAATTAAATAAGGGTTAAAGCCGGACTAACTTCGCCGTTGATAACGGCGGGGTTTTACTTGAGGTGAATATGGTAAGAGTGCGTTTTGCGCCCAGCCCCACGGGAAATTTACATATCGGCGGGGGCCGTACCGCGTTGTTCAATTGGCTTTTTTGCCAGTCGCAGGCGGGAAAATTTATTTTAAGGATCGAAGATACCGACCAGGAGCGCTCGAAAAAAGAGTATGTGGATGAGATACTCTTCAGCCTGAAATGGCTGGGTTTTAATTGGGATGAGCTTTATTATCAGAGCCAGCGTTTCCAGAATTACCGGGAGCAGGCGGATAAATTGCTTAAAAACGGCTCGGCCTATATTGAAAGATCTCCGGAAGGAAAAGAAGCGGTGATTTATAAGGTCCCGCAGAAGAAGATCCTGGTCAACGATTTGATCCGGGGCCAGATCGAATTCGACTCTTCTTTGATCAAGGACCAGGTATTGATCAAATCCGACGGTACGCCTACCTATAATTTTGCCTGCGTAGTCGATGACGCGCAAATGAATATCACGCATATTATCCGCGGGGACGACCATATTTCCAACACCCCCAAGCAGGTGTTGATCTATGAAGCGCTGGGTTTTAGCCTGCCGCAGTTTGCCCATCTGCCGCTGATTATGGGGGTTGACGGAGGCAGGCTCTCTAAACGCACCGGGGCTACGGCGATCAGCGATTACCGGAAAATGGGGTATTTATCCGAAGCCTTGTTGAATTACCTGCTTCTGTTGAGCTGGGCTCCGGGAGATAACCGGGAATTGATCACTGTAGCCGAAGCGGTGAAATTGTTCGATATAAAGCATGTGAATAAAACTTCGGCTACCTTTGACCTGAAGAAACTGGATTGGATCAATAACCAGTATCTCAAGCTCGCTGATCCGCAACTCCTGGCCGAAGAGCTTATCCCGCTTTTAGCCGCTAAACATTACATTGACCCGGATAATTATGACCGGGATTATCTTTTGTCCCTGATAAAGTTATTTCAGGCCAGGCTCCCGCGCCTTAATGATTTTGTGGAGTGGTCGGATTTCTTTTTCCTGGAAGAGCCGGTAATTGACCCGGCGGCAAAAGAAAAATATTTGAGCCAGGATTTGTCCAGGGAATTCGGCATGTTTGCGCAAAGATTGAATAATTTAGCCAGTTTCGATATTGCCAGCATTGAGACCAGTTTCCGGGAATTGGTGGCGGATCTGGGGATCGAGGCAAAAAAATTAATCCATCCGGTCCGGGTGGCGTTGACCGGCAAAACGATCGGCCCGGGATTGTTTGAGGTAATTTATTACCTGGGAAAAGAGCGCAGCAGCAGGAGATTATTAAAGTGGGTAAAATAAACCGGTTATTCATTTGCGCCATTTTTTTGGTTTCTTTTTCGGGTTTAGCTTTCGGCCAGACCGTTGTGCTTAAGTCCGGCAAAAGAGTAAGCGGGAGGATTGTCGAACAGACGGATAAATTCATCAAGGTGGAATTCCAGGGAGCGGTGTTGACATTTTACAATGACGAAATATCGGGTATTGAGCAGCCGCTGGCGGAGGGGCAAAAAATTGTCACTCCTCAGATGGGCCCGCTTTATCAATCCTATATCCAGTCCCTTAGTGTGCCGGTGGGCGCTAAAATAGAGCCGGCCGGGACCAAAGAAACCCTTGCGGAACCGGAAAAGCCGGCTTCTCTTACAAGCAAAACCGCGGAGTATGTTCCGCCAAACCTGGATAACGGGGATGGCACGTCCACCTTCAATTATCAGGCGCTGTTGGACAGGATAAGGGAGCAGAGAAACCCGTCCAAGTCTCCCGTAAAATCAGAAAGAGAAGAGAAGTCTGAATAGTTAAAAATACCGGGCTACTTGAAATTCCGGTTAAACTTATGTTATATTTAGATAGAGGCGAGGGGTAAACTACCAGCGGGCAGGCAATGCCCAGAAATAAAGGCCAATAGAATTTCCCCTTGCCTTTTTTAATTGTGGTAGCCAAAGCAGCTTTAAAGCCGTTTATTTTCCAATGCAGCAGGAAAAAACGGCCTTTTTTGTTCCCTGATTTTACAGGAAAGCTTGATAAAATATTAAAATCTGTTATTATAGTAGTCGTCAGGTCGCGCGTAGCCAGTAAATTAAAATTCAATAAAAAGGGGGAACGGATGGTAAGAAAACCGTATTTATTCGGTGCGCTTTTTGCTTTGATGATCTTTGCCAGCGGTTGCGTTACCATATATCAGGAATGCTGCGATAAAGACTCCGGCCAATGCATGAAAAAACATGCCAAAACAGAAAAAGGGCCCAATCCTATCAAAAAAGCCGATGACTGGGTTAAGCAAAATATCTGGTAACAGGCAAAATAAATTTTAAATAGTTAAAAAAGCCGGGATCTCCCGGCTTTTTTGTTCATGGAAAGCGGGAGCAGTCTGCCAAATGGGCGACAAGAGAAATTACCGGCGTTTTGTTTTTGAAAAACAGGTCGAGTTAAGGTTCGCCGGAAATCCCGGAGAAGCCGCCACCGGCAAGGTGCTGGACATCAGTTTTACCGGGATGAGCATTTTTTTGAAAGAAAACGTGAATACAGATTCTCTTGAGGGAACAATCGCGGAGTTTGACCTTGCCAGCAGCGTGGAACAGCATTTTACGGGCAAGGTCAGGGTGGTTTATGTAAGAAAACAAAGGCTTTACGCGGAGAACGGCGCCAAGATCGGAGTGGAGTTTGTCGATGTGCCTAAACAGGCGGTGTTGAGCATTATTGACCGGCTGGAAGCGGAAATATTAGCCGAAGTAAGGCGCAGGAATAAGTCCCCGCGCCGGGACCCCGGGGAATTTTAAAATCTTTTATTTGCTATAAATATGCTTTTCGCAGGTGACCCCTCCGTCAAGGTTTTCGGAGCAATGACTTCCCTGGCCAACCGGTTCCTGCGGATGGGTATATGAAGCTTGGTAGGCCCGGTAAAAATGTTCCCGCTGGCGTTGAGCCTCAAGCGCCTGGGCATCCCCTGAAAGATCGGCCTTGTGCCGCGGCGCATGCTTGACCGCGGCAACCCTTTTTAAATATGTCTCCTCAGACATTTTCCCGCTCAGGTAATCCTGCCGCATCGCTTTGAGCGTGTCCCGGGTTTGGCGATCGGTGGCGCAGCCGCACAAAATAACTATGGGTAACAGCACAATGATTGTCTTTTTCATACCTTTTATCTTACCACCGGAAAACAATAAGCCAAATAGTAAATTTAGGCTCTTGTCAAGCCAAACATTTTAAGTTAAAATTAAAACATAAGTTTTGTAAATCTTACGCATCCAAAAGTTTTCAGGCAAGTTATGATACCTGGCCAGCACATATTCCTTTCGCGCTTTGCCCATGCCTAGCTTAGGGATACGGCTCACAGCACCATTTTCCGGTAATAAATTCAAATTTATCGAGACTGTCCGGTTTTCTTTCGGGCCGGACAGGGGCAGTATCGATATTTTAAAAATAAATGTTCAGCAAACTCAAATACCTAAAAAAAATAATTTATTCCAACTTTGGCCGCCTGGAATCTCCGCATAAGATTTCTTATGTCGCTACATATAAGTGCAACTTGCGCTGCAGGATGTGTAATATCTGGAGAAAGGAGCCGGTTGAGGAATTAAGTCTGGCGGAAGCGGAAAAATTTTTTAAGACTTCCAATAGTTTTTCCTGGGTGGGCATTACCGGAGGGGAACCTTTCCTCAGGGGGGATATCGGGCAGTTGGCCAGGATTATTTTAAACAATTGCCGTCAACTGGTGGCCATTCATTTTGCGACTAACGGCAGCCTGACCGCAAAAATTACCGAAACCGCGGAGAATATCCTTAAGCATAAAAAAAATACACAGTTGTTATTTACTTTAAGCATAGACGGCCCGCCGGGTTTACATGACGAAATAAGGGGGGTGAAGGGGGCTTGGGATAATTGCCTGAATACTTATAAAGAATTAAAGAAAAATAAAAATATCCAGGCGCGCATCGGGATTACCCTTTCTTCAGCCAACCTTACTAAATTTAAAGATACTTTTCTCTCTTTAAAAGAAGCATATCCTAAGTTGGAGTTTGATGATATTAATATCAACATTTTCAGCAAATCCTCTTTTTATTATACTAACCAGGATTTACCGGATTTAGACCCTGCCGTAACCCAGGCAGCAATCAATGAAATCCTGAAAATGGACCAAGACCCGTTAACTTTAAATAATTTTTTGAGGCGTCGGTATTTAAAGCTATATGCAAGGTATGTGCGGCTTAAGAAATGCCCGTTAAACTGCCGGGCCTTATCCGCTTCCTGTATTTTAGACCCGCAGGGGGATATTTATCCCTGCGGCATTTACGGAGTAAAAGTAGGGAATATCAGAGAAGATAATTACGATTTAAAAAAAATCTGGCAGGGGGGGCTGGCCAAAAAGATAAGCGGCGACTGTTTTGCCGGAAGGTGTCCGTCCTGCTGGTCCCCTTGCGATGCCTATAGCACGATGGCTGCTTCTTTATTTGATCTTAATCTATGGCGCGGATAACCCAGGGGATATTTTTAAAAAATTTGGCCAACATCATTACTTTGATCAGGGTAGTAATGGTGTTTATGGTAGTCACTCTTTTGTCGCAAAGCGATCCTCGCCCGCGCAAGTGCGGGTTTATTTTTATAATTTTAATTTTTTTACTCGACGGATTAGACGGGTTTCTTGCCAGAAAG
>CAINQO010000089.1 GCA_903852325.1 Candidatus Omnitrophota bacterium | reverse complement strand
GGATCAGGCGATTCAGGCAATCAGCAATTTTTACCAATGGCGCCGTGGAGGAAATTTTTCCCACGGCAATCAGCTCGTCGGGGTTAAGATCCATTACCCAGAAAACTATTTTTATCCGTTTAAAGAGACCGATAAAACAGGCGGCCAGCCCGGACATCGGGGGAATAGTGCTGACTAAAATGTAACCGAGATTGCCTACTCCCAGCCCCAGAAACATGCTTTGCCAGGTCAGGCTTAAGCCGCTTAATAGCCGCCAGAAAACCGATTTTTTCCCGAAGGCGCAAAAAGGCAGCCGCCGCACCTGCACCCCGTCGATATTCTGCCGCCACGGATATTTGACTGCAGGGTCATCATAACCGCCCCGGGAAGTAAATACCACAACGCGTTTACCTTGAGACACCAGCTGGCGCGCCAGATCATGAAGATGCTGCCCAACGGAAGCCGGGTCAGGAACATAAACCTGGCTGATCACTAAAACCGTTGAATTGGCGGCTTTCGGCCCGCCGGATGCGCTCTTCATCTATTTATTTCCCTGCTCATTTTTTCTTACCTGCTCGGTAATCCACTGATAGGTTACTTTAAGCCCTTGCACCAGGGGCTGCCTGGGGCGCCAGCCCAATTTTTTCTCGATCAGGGCATTATCGGAACAGCGTCCCCGCACCCCTAAAGGCCCATCGATATGCCGGATCCCCAGCTTCTTACCGGAAAACCCAATAGCTAATTCCGCCAATTGATTGATCGAAACCAATTCGTCCGAACCGATATTGACCGGGCCGGAAAAAGCGGAATCCATCAAGCGGCGCACCCCCTCCAAACATTCGTCGATATAAAGAAATGTCCGGGTTTGCTGGCCATCACCCCAAATTTCAATTTGACCGCCGTCAGGAGCAGCGGCGACCTTACGGCAGATTGCCGCGGGGGCCTTCTCTTTACCTCCATCCCAGGTGCCTTGCGGACCGAAAATATTGTGGAACCTTGCCAGATGCACCTCCAGGCCGTAGTTTCTCTGATAAGCAAGGTAAAGCCTTTCGCTAAATAACTTTTCCCAGCCGTATTCGCTGTCGGGGTTGGCCGGATAAGCGATATCTTCCGGTAATAAAGAATTCCGCGGGTCAACCTGGACCTGCTGCGGATAGATGCAGGCAGATGAAGAATAGAATACTTTTTTGATCTTGGTATTTTTCGCCTCTTCTGCCATATTCAAATTAATGGTCGCTGAATTGTGCATCACCACAGCATCATGCTGGCCGGTAAAAATATACCCTGCTCCGCCCATGTCTGCAGCCAGTTGGTATAGTTCGTCGAAACAGATATCACCGGTGATCTTACGGCAAACCCCCTGGTCGCGTAAATCCCCGCAGATAAACTCATCCGCAGCGGTCGGGGAATATTCATGGTATTTTATATCCACTCCGCGCACCCAATACCCTTCGGATTTAAGCCGTTTCACCAAATGGCCGCCGATAAAACCGCCTGCCCCGCAAACCAAAGCTCTTTTCATGATACCCTGCCTCCTTTTTTTTAGTTAATTTTATCCTGCGTACCTCTTATTCCGGTTTTACACAATACCAGCCTATAAAATTTGCAAATAATTTAAACGGAAAAATGACCCGGAAAGGATAATCCAGGGCATCCAGCAAATGCTGCAAAAAGGAAGGAAAACGCACATGCGTAAAAACCATCCCCTTAAAGTAAATTTTACTAAACCCTGTTTTTTTCAGATCAGCGGTAAGACGGGCTGGGGGGATCGGCCTTTCCTCTTCTACCAGCCCGGTAACATTGCCCATTGCTTTCCTGGCTAAAGCAGTCGCCCAGCCGAAAGGATACAGATTTCCGGGTTCCAGTATCGCCAAGGTTCCGCCTTTTTTTAATAATCTCAAAAATTCCTTAAGAAACGGCTCAAAACCTATGCCCTGAACATGGTGGAGGAATTGAGAGCAGATAATAATATCGAATGACTGATCCGCATACCCGCTATCCAAAATATCCGCTTCTTTAGTGATCACCGGCTTAGGGCATTCGGCAAGGCTGACCGCAGAGATATCGATACCGTAGACCTGCTTGTAAATCCCCTGCAAGTAAAACATATCCCTGCCGTTCCCTGCCGGGGCCAAAAGCACCTGCGCCTTTCCCCGGTAAGGTTTTTTCTTTATGTATTCATATAACCCGCTATAAAATCTTATTCTCTGCATATCATTGCATAGCCAATGCCTCTGCCTGGAGGCAAATAGCGGATGCGAACTCCAATGCCCGGAATCGACATAAAAAACCTGCTTGTGCCATTCCTTTTCATTTTGCAGGTCCTGCCCCTGCGATTTCTTAGAGGACGGATTATTCATCTTTGGTTAATCTCCGCTTTAAAACTGCATTCACCCGGGATCGACCGGGATTGTTTTTCTACAATAATCATGCCGCCTAAAGTTGCTTGTTAATGGCTTGAGCATCAATATAAATATTACCCAGGACCAATACATCCATATGTGTACGCAAGAAACAATCAAGCGCCTCTTGCGGCGTATTCACGATCGGCTCATTCTCATTAAAAGAAGTATTTAAGATAATCGGAACCTGCGTAATCTCAAAAAACTGCCGGATCAGTTTATAAAAACGGGGGTTGATCTCCTGCCTGACCGTTTGCAGCCTCCCGGTATTATCTATATGGCAAACTGCCGGGATCAATGCGGCCCGATCATTTTTGATCTTATAGACCTTTTCCATGAATGGAGCGGGCTGCGTATAATCGAACCAGGCACCGGTCTCCTCTTCAAGAATAGCAGGAGCAAAAGGACGAAACCACTCTCTTCTCTTGATGCGCGCGTTAAGAATATCCTGCATCCGTTTGTTCCGGGGATCCGCTAATATCGAACGGTTCCCCAGAGCACGCGGCCCCCACTCTGTCCTGCCCTGGAACCAGCCGACAATTTTACCGGCGGCGATATCGTTGGCAACTTTCAGAAAGAGCGGGTTATCCCCTAAATCCTGATAAGGAATTTTCTTTGCTTCCAGGAGGCGGATCACCTGGCTGCTTTCGAATTGCGGCCCCCAATAAGGGGATTCCATGTAAAATGTGCGAGGCTTGCCTTGAAGGTGGTTCCAGAAATAATAAGCCGCACCGATTGCCCCTCCTCCGTCATGAGCGGAAGCAGGCACATAAATATTCTTAAAATCAGAACGCTGGTAAATTTTCCCGTTGGCCAAGCTATTTTGGATGCAGCCTCCGGCTAAAACCAGATTATCCAGGCCGGTCCTCTTATACAAAGAACCTAAAACATGGAAAAAAGCATCTTCGTATATTTGCTGAACCGATGCCGCCAGGTCGCAACACCGCTGGTCAAGCTCCTGGCCTTTTTCCCTGGCCGGCCCCAAAAGCTTTTCTAATTTCGGAGAAAATATCTTTTCAATTACCGGCTGGCAATTATCCCATTCCATCCTGATCCCCTGGGAATTATGCAGGAAAAAATCCGTATTTAACGCGAATAATCCGTTATTTTTAAGTTTAACTACTTTTCTCAGCAGCGGCGCATAAGCAGGCTTGCCGTTTGCCGATAACCCCATGACTTTATATTCATCGCCGTAATGCCAAAAACCAAGGAATTGGGTCATCGCGGTATAGAACAATCCCAGAGAATGGGGAAATTCCACCCGGCCAAGTATTTTTATCCGGCTCCCCTGGCCGATACCGACCATCAGGCTGGCAAAATCTCCAAACCCGTCAATGGAAACCACCGCCGCCTTTTCAAACGGAGAGACAAAAAACCCGCTGGCGATATGGGCGCGGTGATGTTCAACATAAATCAGCTTCGCTTTAAGCTGGCTGCGTTCCTCAGCAAATAATCCGGTAAAAGTATTAATAGTATTATTTAGCTTTTTATGGTTTTTCATCCGGTGGCTGATAAAAGCAGGCTGGTATAAATG
>CAINQO010000088.1 GCA_903852325.1 Candidatus Omnitrophota bacterium | reverse complement strand
TTTTTACCAAGTTGATCAAAGAGTTGGTAGTTGTGGCCAGGGATGGCGGCGGTAACCCCGAATCCAATCCCCGCCTGCGCGCCGTAATGTCAAAAGCCAAAGAAGCGAACATGCCTTCGGATAACGTGAAGATGGCGATCAAGCGCGGCACCGGGGAATTGCCCGGCGTAGTTTATGAGGCGGTAATGTACGAGGCTTATGGGCCGGGAGGGGTGGCGATTTTAGTTGATTCGCTCACCGATAATAAAAACCGGACCACCGCCGAAATCCGCAATATTATGTCGAAAAAAGGCGGTAACATGGCCGGAGCCGGATCGGTTAGCTGGATGTTTACTTCCAAAGGTTATATTTCGGTAGCCAAAGAGGCGATCAAAGAGGATGAGTTGATGAATATTGTTTTGGATGCCGGGGCTGAGGATATGAAACATGAAGATGAAGTCTATGAGATCTATACGGCGATCGCCGACCTGGAAAATGTCAAGCAGGCGCTGGTGAACAAAGGGATCAAATGGATCGACGCGGAATTAACCATGATCCCTTCCTCAACGGTTAAGGTCACCGGGCATGAGGCAAAGCAGGTGCTTAGTTTGATCGAAACCCTGGAAGATCACGATGATGTGCAGCAGGTTTACGCGAATTTCGATATTCCGGATGAGATAATGAATGAGGTTGTTTCCGAAGAATGATAATCCTGGGGATCGACCCGGCGCTGGCGGTCAGCGGCTATGGCGTGATCCGGGCCGGAAAAACTTCTCTGGACCTGATCGAAGCAGGGATCATTAAAACCAGCGCTAAAGAAACCGTTCCGGCCAGGCTGGACCGGACCTACCGCGGCGTGCTCAAGTTGATCAGCGATACGCAAGCGGATTGCCTGGTGCTGGAAAAGATATATTCTCATTACAAACATCCGGCCACTGCCTGTATTTTAGGGCAGGCCCGGGGAGTGATCTGTCTTGCCGCCCACAGCGCGGGATTACCGTTTTTTGAATATTCGGCCACGCGGATAAAGAAGGCGATCGTCGGTAAAGGACTGGCTTCCAAGGCCCAGGTGCAAAGAATGGTCACCCACACCCTGGGATTAAAAACGCTGACTCCTTACATGGATGTTACCGACGCGCTGGCCCTGGCGATCGCGCACAGCTATATCATGAAGGTGAAATTATGATCTCTCGGATTGCGGGCTTGATCACGGAGCAGGGCCCCAATTACCTGGTCCTGGACCTGGGAGCGTTAAGTTATGAGGTTTGGATCCCTTCCTGCGTGATGCAGGGGGTGGAGGGGGCTAAAACCGCCGACGGAAAGATCGCGCTTTACACCTACCATTATTACCAGGTTGACCAATCCAAAAGCATTCCGGTCCTGATCGGATTCCTCAACCAGGTGGAAAAAGATTTTTTTGAAATATTCATTACCGTTTCCGGCATCGGGCCGCGCGCGGCGCTTAAGGCTTTGAACAAGCCGATTTCCTTGATCGCTAAAGCCATCGATGAAGGAGACCTGGTTTCCCTGAAATCGCTTCCGGGGATCGGCGAGCAAAGGGCTAAAGAGATCGTGGCTAAGCTCCAGAATAAAGTCGGTAAATTCGGATTGATCCAGGACAGGGGCGCGCAGGAAAAAACCGTGTCCAAGGATATCTCTGAAGAAGCGCTGGATGTTCTATTGCAGTTGGAATATAAGAGAAGCGAAGCTCTGGCGATGATCAAGAAGGTCCTGGAAACCAATTCCCGGGTAAACACGACGGAAGAATTACTGAATTTGGTGTATAAACAAAAGAGGGCAAAATAATCTAATGGAAGAGAATAATTTAAAATCAGCGGTTGAGGCTTTGATTTTTGCCTCGGAGAAACCGATCACGGTCGAGCAGCTCAAAAAAGTACTGGAACTGGACGCCGCAGGCATCAATAAGATCGTCGCCGAATTAAGAAGCGATTATGAAGCGGCGAACCGGGGGATCCGGATCATTGAGATCGCCGGCGGTTTTCAGATGATCACCAACAGCAGTTTTGCTCCTTTCCTGAAAAAACTTTTTAAGAACCGCTATAGCGAAAAGCTTTCCAAGCCGGCATTGGAATCATTGGCGATCATCGCCTATAAACAGCCGTTGACTAAGACAGAGATCGAATCTTTGCGCAACGTCAATGTGGACGGGGTAATGAAAAGCCTGGTGGAAAAGAACCTGATCCGCATTTGCGGAAGGAAAAAAGTCCCCGGCCGGCCGTTTGTTTTCGGGACCACCCGGGAATTCCTGGAGCATTTCGGTTTAAAGAGCCTGCAGGAGCTTCCCAAGATGGAGGATTTCACGGTATTAGCCCAAGAAAAAGAAGCCCAAGCGGAAATCGAACCGGTTGCCCAAGAGGACCTGGAGGCCAAAAATGAGTCTGGACAAATTGCGTAAAAAAATTGATTCCCTGGACCGCAAGCTGATCGATTTATTGAATCAGCGCGCCGCGGCAACCAAGGATATCGGAAAGATAAAGATCCGCTCCGGTAAAAGTATTTATGCCCCGGAAAGGGAAATGCAGGTTTTAAACCGGATCTCCAGTTTGAACAAGGGCCCGTTAAAAAAGAGCGCTTTGGAAGCGATTTACCGCGAGGTAATGTCAGCCAGTCTGGCGTTGGAAAAACCGCTGAAGATCGCTTACCTCGGGCCATTGGCAAGTTTTACCAACCTGGCGGCGATAAAAAAATTCGGCTCCCAGGTCAGTTATCTGGCCTGTAACAGCATTACCGATGTATTCCTGGAAGTGGAAAAAGGCAGCGCCGATTACGGGGTAGTGCCGATCGAAAATTCCATCGAAGGAGCGGTCAGCCACACCCTGGATGTTTTCGTGGATTCGGACTTAAAAATCTGCGCTCAGGTAGTTTTGGAGGTGACCCATAATCTTCTGGCTAATTGCCCGAAGAATAAAATAAAGGTGGTTTATTCCATCCCGGTGGCATTCGGGCAATGCCGCCATTGGCTGGCAAAAAATTTACCCAACGCCCAGTTAGTGGATGTATCCAGCACTACCCGGGGAGCGGAGATGGCCAGGAAAGAAAAAAACAGCGCGGCGATCGCCTCGCTGTTGGCTTCCAAAGTTTACGGGCTTAAAGTATTGTCCGGCGGGATCCAGGATTCCCCGCATAACATCACCCGTTTCCTGGTTATCGGTAAAAATGTGGCCCCGCGCACGGGCAAAGATAAAACCAGCCTGTTTTTTTCGACCAAGGACCGGGTTGGGGCTTTATATGAGATGCTCCTGCCTTTCCGTAAATACGGGGTGAACCTGACCAAGATCGAATCCCGGCCTTCTAAAAGGAAAGCCTGGGAGTATTATTTTTTTGTGGATATCCTGGGGCACCAGGAGGATGCTTTGATCAAGAAGGCTTTGAAAGAATTGGAAGGTAAATGCAGTTACCTGAAAATCCTGGGTTCTTACCCGATTGGAGAATAAAAACGAAGGCAAACCGCGTTTACCAGCAATTAATTGATAAATTCTACGCTCAGCAATATTTCCCAATTCAGCAATGGCAATTGCAAGAAAATCGAGTACTAATGCTAAGGGTTGTCCGTGGAAATTTCCAGCTGAAATTACTAAATCCTCATCAGGAAATACGGTTGGATT
>CAINQO010000087.1 GCA_903852325.1 Candidatus Omnitrophota bacterium | reverse complement strand
TGCAGAAGGCCGAGAAGTAAAGCAAGCTGCGCAGGCCTTCAATATGAGATTTCATCCAAAGAAGTTTCTTGCGGACATCGGGGTGATTGATAATCGTGACGGCTTTAGCGTCGGGATTTTTCATTTCCCACACAGGGGCGCTTTGAACGCGCTCTTTGGCATAGGCCAAAGCGTGCTCATAGGCAGCCGAAGCCGTGCAGAGGCCCTGCAAACCTGTTCCCAGCCTAGCTTCATTCATCATCTGGAACATGATTTTGATACCGGCACGTTCGTCGCCCAGAAGTTCGCCGATACATTTTCCATCTTCGCCGAAATTCAAAGTGGCAGTCGCCGATCTGGTCCCGCACCCCTTGCATTACCTTGGGATGACAATGCCCCAGGCTGCCCACTCCCCAGCCCGGGAAAAAATCCAGATAGAGCTTACCGTGGATATCCCAAAGTTTAGACCCCTTCCCTTTAACAAAGATAAGCGGTGTCTTTGTGTAGGTGGACATGATATTGTCTTTGTAGACTTGAAATATCTCTTCAACCTTCATTTTAATCCTGTCTTTAAACCCTAAACACTAAACTCTAAATCCTAAACAAATCCAAAAAACCGAAACTCAAAAATTAAAAACTAAACCTTTGTGTTTTGAGTTTAGAATTTTGAGTTTGTTTAGAGTTTCGTGTTTCGAGTTTAGAGTTTGCATTTATTTAATTATCTCTGTGCCTATACCCTGGTCGGTAAAGATCTCCAGGAGCAATCCGTGCGGAGTACGCGCATCAATGATATGCGTTTTCTTTACTCCTCCGGCCAGCGCTTCCACGCAAGCCATCACCTTGGGAATCATCCCCTGCTGGATAATATTATTGGCGATCAATCCGTTAGCCTCCTCCACCGTTAAAGTAGAAATAAATGAACCTGGGTCATCGGCATTACGCATGATCCCCTTAACATTGGTCAGTAAAACAAATTTTTCCGCCTGCATATTGGCGGCGATGCTGGCGGCTACTTCGTCAGCGTTCACGTTATAAGTTTTTTTATCTTTGCCCCGCCCCATCGGCAGGACGACGACCACTTTATCTTTCTTCAATTCATCGGTTAAATACTGGGTATTGATCCCCTTGATCTGGCCGACCAAGCCGATATCCAGGCCGCCTTTAATTTTTTTCTTTTCTACCTGGATCAGGTCATCTTCTTTGCCGTTCAAGCCCACCGCCTTGGCCCCCAGTTCGTTTAATTCTTTTACGATCAGCGCGTTCAATACCACAAGCTCTTCCTCAACCAGCTTCAAGGTTTCCTCATCGGTAACCCGCATTCCCTCGACGAATTCCGTCTTTTTGCCCGTTGCCCGCATGCGCTCGCTGATATTCGGCCCGCCTCCGTGCACCAGGATCGGGCGCAAACCCATAAAATTAAGGAAGACAATATCCTCTAAAACACTATTGCGGATCTTTTCATCCCCCAGGATGCTCCCGCCGTATTTAATAATGATCACCTTTTTGTGGAACCGCTTAATATAAGGCAACGCCTCGATCAAAACATCCGCTTTTCTAATCGCTTCTTCCATTTATCTTTTCCTTTTCTGTAACCGCTGTTAATTATAAGCGGCGTTGATTTTTATGTATCCGGGGGTAAGATCACTGGTATAAACCGTGCTCTTGGCTTTTCCCCGGGACAAAGATACCGTAAGTTTTACTGCTTTTCCTTTTAATGAACCGAGCTTGATTTTCAACTTCCCTTCCTTGATATTAAACCCGCTTGCCCCGACCGCGGAAGCGACCCGGCCGAAATTCGGATTCTCCCCGAACACCGCGGTTTTAAACAACATGGAGTTAGCAATATCCAAACCTATTTTTTTTGCCTCCTGGACGTTTCTTGCCTGGCAAACATCGATTTGAATAAACTTGGTCGCCCCTTCCCCGTCCTTAACGACCATTTTCGCCAGATCCAGGCAGATATACTCCAGCGCCCGGGAAAAATTAAGCAAATCTTTTCCCCCCGATATTGCTTTGTTCCCCGCCACCCCGTTGGCTAAAACTAAAACCGTATCGTTAGTGCTCATGCAGCCGTCAACCGAGATACAGTTAAAGGATTTATTGACCGCAGCGGTCAACGCCTTATTCAGGGCGCTTTGGGTAATTGCCGCGTCGGTCATAATAAAACAAAGCATGGTCGCCATATTCGGAGCGATCATTCCGGCCCCCTTGGCGATGGCGCAGATCCGCACCGGCTTTCCGGCCACCGTTAAGCTTACGCTTATTTCTTTGGCAAAGGTATCCGTAGTCATGATCGCCATTTCCGCCTTATGGATACCCGCTCCGGATAACCCGGCGGTTAATTCCGGGATCGCTTTTTTGATCTTGGCCACATCCAGCCGTTTGCCGATAATGCCGGTAGAGCTCACTAAAACGCTCTTAGGCGATATTTTTAGCTGCCGGGCAAGGCAGTTTACCGTGGCAAGCGCGTCTTTGATCCCGGCTTTCCCGGTAAAGCAGTTGGCGTTGCCGCTATTGACCAGCACCACCCGGAACTTTTTGGCGATACGCAAATGTTCCTTGCAAACAACCAGCGGGGCGGCAATGATGCTGTTGGTGGTAAATTTCGCGCAAGCCGTGGCAAACGCTGACGAATAGATCAAAGCCAGGTCCGGCTTACCGGATTTTTTTAATCCGCAGGCCAGGCCGTTGGCGGCAAAACCTTCGGGCAAAATTGTTTTCAGGTCTTTTTTCATTATCATCATAATAAGCCGGTAATCTCCGGCAGCTTGTACATAATATTCATATTCTGCACGGCTTGGGCGGAGGCGCCTTTTAACAGGTTATCGATTACCGCAATGACGATGATATCCTGGCCGAACTCTTTGATTCCGATATCGCAGAAATTGGTTTTAACGACGTCTTTGATCCGGGGAAAATCACCCTCCGGCCGGATCCGCACAAAAGGCTCCCCCTTATAGAATTTTTTGTATAATTCCGTAAGGCTGGCGGCCTTTAACTTGGCGCCGGGAGCTTTTTTCAGGTAAGCCGTGGCCAGGATCCCCCGGTCGATCGGCAAGAGATGCGGCACAAAGACCAGTTTAAGTTTTTTATCCCCGGATATTTTAGCCAACGCCTGGACGATCTCCGGGGCGTGCTGGTGCGCGTTGACTTTATACGCCCGGAAATCCCCCTGGATCTCGGAAAATAAATATTCATTCGCCAGCTTCTTTCCGGCTCCGCTCACCCCGCTTTTAGCGTCGATAATTATCGAACCGGTTTCTACCAGATTTAAAGCCAAAAGCGGAGCCAGCGCCAAGACCGCGCAGGTCGGGTAACACCCGGGATTAGCCACGAGCTTAGCGGTTTTTATCGCCGCCCGGTTTAATTCCGGCAAGCCGTAAACCGCGCTTTTAAGATTGGCCTGGTCCTGGTGTTTCACTTTATAAAATTTTTCATAAACGGAAGCGTTCTTCAGCCGGTAATCCGCGCTTAAGTCGATGACTTTTTTGCCCAGGCTCAAAAGCTTGGGAACAAATTTCATCGAAACCGTATGCGGCAGCGCCAGGAAGACCAAGTCGCAATCTTCTTTGATCTCTTTCCAATCCGGCTTTTTACAAACCAGGTCCAGCCGCTTTTTAAATTTAGGGAATACTTCGGAAATAGGCTGTTCGGGCTGCAGGCTTTTGCCGCTGTTATAAAGATGGGAGATTCTCACAAAAGGATGATTAAGCAGGAGTTCGATCAAAACCTCTCCGGTGTGCCCGGTCGCCCCGATTATCCCAACATTGATTGCCATGCCTTCCTCCTCGCCCACAAGGGCACACCGGCGCAATTCCATTAAGCGCCGGGTGCTATCGACGCTGCCGATAACATAATTCACTTATTGTAGGATAAAGTCAACTAACCGTCAAGCCCCGTTACAAATATTACTCTAAAACCTCGTCGGATGTAGCGGGCGGTAAATTGTTTATTTAAGAGCCTCGTCGCAAATATAGTTAGTATATTACATAATTTGTAACGGGGCAAGAGTTTTCTCGACGGCAAATAAAAAACCCCGCTTTCCAGCGGGGTTTTTTTTCGAACTTTATCTTGGGTTACGATTTCTTTATTGAATTTTACCTCTTTGTCCACTGGAAGCGCTTACGCGCGCCCTTTTGGCCGTATTTTTTACGCTCCTTCATCCGGGAATCGCGGGTCAGATAACCGTTCTTGCGGAAGACTTCCTTAAAATTCTCATCCGCGATCAATAACGCCCGGGAGATCCCTAAACGCAGTGCGCCGGCCTGGCCGGTCATTCCTCCGCCGTTGAGCCTGGCGGAAATATTGAATTTCCCAAGCGAGGCGGTGAGGTTGAGCGGCTGTAAAACGATGATCCGGTCAGTTTCGCGCAGGAAATATTTTTCAAAAGGTCGGCCGTTACATACAATCTGCCCGTCACCGGCTTCCATACGCACCCTGGCCGAAGATTCTTTACGCCTGCCCAACGCTATATATTTAGTTAATTCACCCATTTTACTTCTTGACCTCCAAAACAATCGGTTTTAAACCGGTCAGATCATGCTTGTCGCCGGAATAAACCCTTAATTTTTTGATCATGTCCCTGCCTAACGGATTGATCGGAAGCATCCTTTCCACCGCCAGGTGGATAACCGTGGTCGGCTTTTTGGCTAAAAGCGCCTCCAACTTGATTTCCTTCAATCCGCCCGGGTAACCGGAATACCGGCGGTAAACTTTTTGTTTAAGCTTGCGGCCGGTAACCTTGATCTTAGCGGCATTAATGACAATCACTCCGTCACCGGTATCTAAATGCGGCGTATAGATCGGCTTATGCTTGCCTCTTAAGATAGCAGCAATCTGTGCCGCCATCCTGCCGAGTATCTGGCCGTTGGCATCAACGATGTACCACTTTCTTTTGATATCTTCTGCTTTCGCTGTATAGGTCCTTTTCATAGAAAGATAATTATAACAAAATAACGGATAAAGTCAATGATTTTTTTAAAACAAATCGCCTTATTTTCGGGCGATTTGTTTTACACCGAACGTTTCAATATTCGAATATATACAACCCCATCATCAAGGCGTAGTTCGGTGAAAAGCTAAACCGACCTTTTCTAAGCAAAATTTACCTGAAAAACCTATTAATATTTTACCTGGACTAAATAAAGGCCCTTTGCCGGCAGCGTGGGCCCGGCCAGCTTGCGGTTACGGCTGTTAAGGATCCTTTTCATGCTGCCGCGGGGAAATCTTCCCCTGCCGATCTCCAACAGTGTACCGGCGATGTTCCTGACCATATTATACAAAAAGCTGTCCGCCTGGATATCGACCGCCAGCAGCCCTTTTTTATCCTTGCGGATCCGGATCCAATCAATCTTGCGCACCGGATTGCGCGGCCTTAATTCCGCTGCCTGGAAAGCTTTGAAATTATGCTTTCCGGTTAGTTCCTTCGCCTCTTTGCGCATTAAATCCACATCTAGAGGATAGTGGTAAAAATATACGCGTTTTGCCAGGAGCGCCGATGAATATTTCCGGTTTAAAATAAGATAGCGGTAAATCTTGGATTTAGCGCTGAACCGGCTGTTAAAATCCGGCGGGACTTCGCTTATCTTTGTGACCTTTATATCTTCCGGTAAAAGGCAGTTTACCGCCCAGCGCAGCCGTAAAAGGCTCATCCCGGTGCGGGTTTTGAAATTCGCCGCCTGCGCCAAGGCGTGCACTCCGGCGTCGGTGCGCCCGGCAACCGTAAGCTGGACATCTTCCCGCAGGATCTTTTTCAGGGTTTGTTCTAAAACCTGCTGGATGGTCTTTGCCGATTGGTAAACCGCGCGGGCGGCTGAGCCGTTTTGCACCTGCCAGCCGTGGTAATGCGTTCCGTCATACTCGATCTGAAGCTTCAGGTTACGCTGCGCTTTCTTTACCGCGCCGGCGTTCATTTTATCAACCCTTCGACGCGCCGTCACAGGCTAGCCCCGCGGCTTGCTCAAGGTTGATACTGAGCGGCGCTTTCCTGTCTCGCCCTGAACAAAAATGTGCGCCGTCGAATGTATCAAAACTTCGGCGATCTGGACCGCGTTAGTGGCGGCTCCTTTGCGCAGGTTGTCCGAGACTACCCACAGCCATAATCCTTTTTTATTAAAAGCGTCCTGGCGGATCCGGCCGACAAAAGTTTCATCCCTGCCCTCAACATCCTTAGGCATCGGATAAAGGTTATTTTCCGGCTCATCGACCACGATCACCCCGGGAGACTTGGCTAATAATTTTCTTGCCTGGTCAGGGGTAACCGGTTTATCGGTCTCGATATAAACCGATTCCGAATGGCCAGTCCTTACGGGAATCCTGACCGTAGTAGCGGAAATCTTGATCTTCGGAGCGTGCATGATCTTGTGGGTCTCATTGACCAGCTTCCACTCCTCGTTAGTGTAATCGCCGTCCACAAAGCTGCCGATATGCGGGAAACAATTGTAAGCTAATTGCTGCGGCATGGCTTTGTTCGCCGCGTTTACCTGCAGATTGCCGAAACCGCCCTGGCAGATCAGGCTGTTTTCTTCTTTCAACTGCTCCACCGCCGCCTTGCCTGCGCCGCTGGAAGCCTGCAGAGTAGTGACAATGATCTTCTTGATGCCGTATTTTTTATGGATCGGATTAAGCGCCACCACCATCTGAATGGTCGAGCAATTCGGATTAGCGATGATCCCTTTGTGTTTTTTCGCGTCCGCGGCATTGACCTCCGGGACAACCAGGGGAACCTTGGGGTCCATCCGGAAATCCGCCCCGTTATCGATGACCACCGCCCCTCTTTTTACCGCTTCGGGGGCATAAGTGACCGCGGCCCCTTTTTCGCCTTCTGTTCCGGCGAATAAAGCGATATCCACCCCGTTAAACCCTTCGGGAGAAATAGGCTCAACCGCATAAACCTGTCCGTCAACATTAATTTCGCGGGCAGAGCGCGCAAAAACCTTTAAATTATCCACGGGGAACTGGCGCTGCTTTAAAACCCGCAGCATTTCTATTCCGACCACCCCGGCACCGATCACTACCACATTATATTTAGATTTTTTCATCGCTTTGCCTTCTTTATAAATTTTTAACCACTAAATCCCCAACCTCGGTCGTCGAATAACCCATCTTGCCGGCGGCCAGAGATTTTAATTCGCTGCTGACTAATTTTATTACCGCGTTTTCTATCGCCGCGGCCGCCTTCTCTTCCCCCAAGTTCTCCAGCATCATCCCCGCGGCGCAAATTGCCGCCAAAGGATTGATCACGTTTTTCCCGGTATATTTCGGGGCGCTGCCTCCGATCGGCTCGAACATGGAAACCCCCTGCGGATTAATATTGCCTCCGGCGGCAATCCCCATCCCTCCCTGGATCATCGCGCCCAGGTCGGTGATAATATCGCCGAACATGTTATCGGTAACAATCACGTCAAACCATTCCGGATTTTTTACAAACCACATCGTGGTTGCGTCGACATGCGCGTAATCCGTAGTCACATCCGGGTATTCTTTGGCCACTTCATTGAACGTGCGCTGCCACAGATCCCAGGCAAAAGTCAGGACATTGGTCTTACCGCAAAGGGTCAATTTCTTCCTTTTATTCCGTTTGCGCGTGTATTCAAAAGCATAACGGATGCAGCGCTCTACCCCTTTACGGGTATTATAAGAAATCTGGATCGCCACTTCATCAGCGGTGCCCTTGTCTTTAAATTCCCCCATCCCTTTATACAGGCCTTCAGAGTTCTCCCGCACCACGACAAAATCGATATCTTCGGGCTTTTTATCCTTGAGCGGGCAATACGCTGAATTATACAGCTTCACCGGCCGCAGATTGATATATTGGTCCAGGGCAAACCTTAATTTAAGCAAAACCCCGGTTTCAATGATCCCGGGTTTTACATCCGGGTCCCCTACCGCGCCAAGATAGATCGCGTTATATTTTTTTAATTCGGCGACATCACTATCGTCAACCAGCTTACCGGTAGCTAAATATCTTTTGCCGCTGAAATCGAAATCCTTGGTTTCATATTTAAAACTGAATTTTTTGGATGCCGCTGCCAACACTTTCAAGCCTTCCCTGACCACTTCCGGCCCGGTGCCGTCGCCGCCGATGACG
>CAINQO010000086.1 GCA_903852325.1 Candidatus Omnitrophota bacterium | reverse complement strand
ATCCAAAACATCCTGCGCCTGGCGCCTCCGGGCTGCCCGTATATTTATATCAGCAGTATTTCTGCTTTTGGGATGCGGGATGCCGATTCCAAACTGAAAAATTATTTCTTGCCGCATTTAAGGTACGCGGCGGATAAACGTTACCTTGAACGCCTGGCTTTATCCGGCCAGGGCAAAAGGGATGTTTATGTGCTGCGCTTGGGACAGGTGCACGGAGACTTGCAGGCGGTCAGCCAGGAGTTTATGGAAGAGATCGCTTCCGGCCGGGTGTATCTGCCGTTTGCAGCGGACACGGATTCATACACCGTATTTTGTTTTACGCTTGCCGAGGCGATTATCAATATTGCGCAGGGGAAAGAACAACCCGGGCTTTATACTATGGTTTCAGTACCAGCCTGGAGTTGGGGGGAAGTTTATGAATATTGGGCCAGTCAGCGTAAACTTGAACTTAAGCTGGCGACCGCTAAGCGTCAGGATCATCCGGATTCTATTTTGAAGATACTGCCGGAATTCGGCCGCGCCCTGGCTGCGCCGGTCTTACGTTTCGGGATTGAGCACCGGGAACTGCTCATGAATTATCTGCTGATTACTCCTAAGATCCAGGAGCGTATGCAGGCTGAGTATTTACGGCGCAAAGCGGCCGCAGAAATTGCCCAGGGACAGGTAATGCCGGAGAGCAGGCGAAAGTTTTGGACCGGACCTGTGCCCGGGAAGAAGTTAAAAAGCCTTTCGGACAGCCGCCGGTCGATGTACGAGGCAACCGAACAGGTAAGGAAAATAGTTTCTGCGGTAACCGCATTCGATAAGTAAGTTAATTAACGGGATTTTAAAATAACCCCCGCCTCTATGGACAGGAGCAGAGAGTAATGCCTAATCCTTCTTTTTGGCAGCAAGCGCAAAAAAATGAACTTGAGCTTTGGGAAACAACAGCCGGGAGCGTATGGCGCATAGTATCTGAGCTTAATGAAAGCGGTGAATTAGAGAGTTTTATCGAATCTAAGCTTGGCGGTATCTCTCTTGAAGGCAAAAGGGTCCTGGAATTAGGTGTCGGGCCGCTGGGAATAGGCTGGGTCGGGCTTTTCGGCCCATCAATCAAGGCGGACAACATTGCGGTAGAGCCGCTGCCGATATTAACGGTTAACAGCGGGTTAGCGGCTTTCGATGAATTTATCCGCTCGCTTCAGGGGAGGGTTACCGTTCATCGCGGGAAAGGGGAGCACCTTGAATTTGAAACCGGGAGTTTTGATATTGTGGTATGCAACGACGTGATTGACCATGTTTCGGATTATCAGCTGGTGTTGCAGGAGTGCCTGCGGGTGTTGAAAAAAGGCGGGTTATTTATCTTTTCGGTCAATGTTTTTTCCGAAGCCGGGAGCATCAAATGGAATTACTATACCCGGAAACTCCATCCCCGGGATAAGAATGTTTTATGCCATCCCCATTCTTTTACCTATTCCCGGATACTTAAATTACTGAAGCAGCGCGGACTTACAGTTACCCACTCTAACCGGTCTTTAAGTTGCGTTCGGGAGAACCTGTTGGGTAAAGCAAAGAAGGCAAGATTTTTGTGTGTTAAATAGATTTTAAGCTTTGGGTTATATCCCCTGGTTTATACCTATAGGCGGAGGAACAGGAAAGAATGCGTTACAGCATGCAGGTACGGATAACTCCGGTGGCCAGATGAAGATCTTATTGATCGATCCTCCTTACAATTCTTTGCGCAGGATCGGCACCTCGCTCAATTATCCCCTGGGTTTAGCGTCTATAGCCGCTTTTTTAAACAAACACGGGCATCAGGCTTTATATCTGAGCATGGATGTTGATCCGCGGCTGCCCGCGGCCAATACGCTTTCCTACAGGGATATGACCAGCCGGGATGATTTGTTTATCCGGGAAACCGGTTCGGAGTCCACCAATCCTATATGGGATAACCTGGCTGATGCGGTTAAATGTTTCCGGCCCCAAATAGTGGGGATTTCGACAATTTCCGTTAAAATCAGGAGTGTATTGAAATTAAGCGAAATCATTAAACAGATTGACAGCGGCATAAGCGTGGTTTTGGGGGGGCATCATTCGCAGATATTTGCAAAAGAATTGTTAGATAATGCCAGCGCGGTTGATTTCATCGTTATGGGTGAAGGAGAGGAAACCGCCTTAGAATTAGCGGAAGAGTTAGGCAGGGGGAGCAAAAGATTCGATTCCATTAGAGGGCTTGCTTTCCGGGAGGGATCCGGAAAGGTTAAGATCAACGAGGCGCGGCCGCTGATCAAAGATTTGGATATCCTCCCGCCGCCCGAACATTGCCATTATTACGATAGAGGCAGGTTTATTCCTGTTCCCAAGATATCGATAATGTCCTCCCGGGGATGCCCGTACAGCTGCCATTATTGCGCGACCAATAATATTTGGAGAATGTCGGTAAGGTGGCGTTCCCCGGAGAATGTGGCTGCGGAAATAAAAGGTATTTTGGCAAACCAGAAGGAAAAGTACCTGAGTTTTTATGACGATTGTTTTACTCTGGACAAAGCCTGGCTTTTAAAGTTCTGTGAAATAATAATCAAAGAAAAGATCAGGATAAACTGGCAATGTATCACCAGCTTAAACCTGATGGAGGAAGAGATCTTTTCCCATATCGTGAAGGCCGGCTGCATAAAAGTCAATTTTGCGATTGAAAGCGGCAGCCAGCGTATACTGGAAAGCGCCAACAAGCGTATCCGTTTAGATAACGTAAAGAAGATTTTTACTTTGGCCAAAAAATACAAGATATCCACGGCAGCCTATATCATGCTGGGGTTTCCCGGAGAAACCGAAGAGGATATAAGGTTGACCCAGGCGATTATCCGGGAGGTCAAGCCTAACTGGGTTTATTGCAGTATTCTAATGCCTTTGCCGGGAACAAAATATTATGAAATATGCCTGAAGGATAAGCTGCTTGATCCGGAGTCGGCCTGGAGAGGGGAAACCCTGAAGAGGACGATCATGAATTTTACCGGCACGATCGGCGATCAGCGGTTTTTCGAATTAGTCGACGAAACTTTTTATTTTTGCTATAAGATCAATACTAATTGGATAAATTTGATCAAGAGGATGCCGGTCAGAAATTACCTGGTCAATCCTTTAAATATCTTAAAGGATGTCCGACGCACATTTGAATATATAAAAAATAGACAACATCGGGAGTAGGCGGGTGAGGGTTTCCGCTTGCTCCGGGACAGGTTAACCATGGGTTCACTGAAAAATTATTTTTATTGCCGTTTAGACAGCCTGAATCTGCACCGGGACCTGGCTTTTAGCAAAAGGTGGCGGTACAGAAAGTTTTTTTGTAAGGGGAATATCCGCACCCTGGACGTGGGCGGCGGCGGCGGCCCGTTCACGGCGCAATGCCTGAAAAACGGCAATAGCGTAACTTTAGTTGATTTAGACGGCGCTAAGATCGATAAGGCCTTAAAGAAACTTAAGGCTTTGGGTTTTCTTGATCCGGCAAGGATCAAAGCGGTTACCGGCGATATCCGGGAATACGAGACTGAAGACAAATTTGAACAGATCCTCTTGCTGGAAGTTTTAGAGCATATTCAAAACGATCAAGCGCTGTTGAACAAATTGGCTTCTTTTTTAAAGCCCCGGGGACGGCTTATAATTTCTTCGCCTACTGACAATTTCCCGTCGTTTTACGGAGAGAAGGTTTCCTGCGCAGAGGATGGCGGGCATGTCAGGAAAGGATATTCATTCCGGGATATCCAGGAAAAGATCCAGCGCTCCGGCCTCAAAGTTATTTTTATGGAAAGCTATATCGGTTATTTCACGCAGAAAGGGCTGGCATTCAGCAGATACCTGTCCGATCATTTTACGGCGAATCTCTGTTTAGCGGTTTTTTTAAAGATTTTGCTTTTGCCTTTTTCCTGGTTGGACAAATTAGCGCATTCTTATCCTGATTATTGCCTGTTCGTTATTGCTCAAAAGGATGCCCAATGAAGGTAACCGTTTCGGTCGGCGGCAGGTTCCATGCTTTTAACCTTGCCGGGCAACTCGCTAAACAAGGGGCCCTGGATAAACTGATCACCTCTTATCCTGCTTCCCAGGCGCAAAAGTTCGGGATCCCCGGGGACCGAGTAAAATCGGTTATCTTAAAAGAGCTTCTGGAAAGGGGATGGGGCATTCTGCCGGATTTTATAAAAGATCTTTATAATCCGCAGTATTTAATCCATGAAATTTATGACCGGCAGGCGGCTAAATTGTATTCTCCCGGAGATATCTGCGTAGCTTTCGCGGGTTTTGCCCTGCATACGATGAGGAAGGCAAAGCAGTCCGGAGCGGTAACCATCTTAGAGCGGGGCAGCGCGCATATTCTTTACCAGCGGCAGATACTAGAAGAAGAGTCGAAGTTGCTGGGGGTTAAGCTGCGGCTTCCTCACCCCAAGGTTGTTGAAAAAGAATTAAAAGAATATGCGGAGGCTGATTATATTTGTGTTCCTTCATTGTTCGCCAAGAGGACTTTTCTGGAAAAAGGGATCGCGGAAGATAAACTGATCCATATCCCCTACGGCGTAGACCTGGCTTCTTTCCGGAAGCTGCCTAAAGAGGATAAGGTATTCCGGGTCATTTACTGCGGCCAGCTCAGCCTGCGTAAAGGAGTGCATTATCTGCTTCAGGCATTTTCGGAATTGAATTTCCGGGATGCCGAGTTATGGCTTCTGGGAACCCTGAACCGGGAAATGAAGGTATTCTTGAAAAAGTTCGATAACGGCAGGGTCATTTATAAAGGCAAGATCCCTCAAGCCGAATTATACAAATATTATTCTCAGGGTTCCGTATTTGTGATAATGTCTATCGAAGAAGGGCTGGCCATGGTCCAGCCGCAAGCCATGGCGTGCGGGCTTGCGGTCATTTGCACCACGAATACCGGAGGGCAGGACCTGATCCGGGAGGGGTCAGAAGGCTTTATCATTAATATCCGGGATGTTAATGGTTTAAAGGATAAGCTCGTTTACCTCCATGATAATCCGGATATCGCCAAAGCAATGGGGGAAGCGGCAAAGAACAGGGTAAGTAAAGGTTTTAGCTGGGATGATTACGGCCAGCGTATTGTGGATGCCTACAAAAAATGCCTGAGAAATTAAAATATACTGCGCAGAATAAACCCGTAGTTTTTAAGGCCGTAATTTTCGGGCTGCTGCTTTTTCTGATCATCACCGTTTTAAATGTATCGGCTCCCGGGCACCCCGGCGCGCTGGAACGTTTTCTGGCCGCATTGATAATTGTCCTGGGGTCTATCCCCATATTTTTATTTGTCCATAACTATGATTCCGGGATCCCCTTTTTGCCTCTTTTCGGCATAATTTATAGCTTATACTATGCGCTGCCGGTTTTTTTATTGGATAAATTTACTTTGGTATATGTTCAGCCTACCCAGGAGGCGATACTCAAAGCATTATTGTTTTGCGTTGTCGGAATCCTTATGCTCCTTTTTTCTTATTATCGGATGCCGGGAGGGGGGATCGGGAGGTTTATTCCCAGGATCAGCATACGCTGGGATCCGGCGAAAGCTAAATTCTGGGCAGTAATCCTGGGAGGCGCAGGTTTATTGTTCAACTATCTCCAATTAATCGCGAAAATACCGGTACAATTCGGGCAGGTAGTTCTATTCTTATCGGAACTCCAGATCGGAAGAGCGTCGTGTAGGGAAAGAGT
>CAINQO010000085.1 GCA_903852325.1 Candidatus Omnitrophota bacterium | reverse complement strand
CTACGATCGAGCCTCTAAACATGATATTCTCCTTTGTATACTATCCTGGCGCTTCCTTCCAGCCAAACATTGCTGAATTTTCCATTATCATTTTGGAAATAAATATTCAAAAGTTCTTTGCTTTGGGTAGCGACCCGGACTAATTTATCCGCTCCGCTTTTTAAAACAAAGATCAAAGCCGAGGCGGTGCTGCCGGTCCCGCAAGCTAGCGTCTCATCCTCCACCCCTCTTTCATAAGTGCGCACCCGGATAAGGTTGCCGCCCTTCACTTCCACAAAATCCACATTTGTCCCGGCAGGAGAAAACTCCCGGTGATTACGGATCACACGGCCGATCTGCGTTAAATCGATGCCGTCAATGCCGTCTACAAAAACCACCGCGTGCGGCACGCCGGTATTAATAAAATTTACTTTTATCTTCCTTCCGCTCACCATTAAAGGAATGTCTAATTTTATATTTTTAGGTTCAGTAAGCTGGATCTTTACTTTAGATCCGCTGACCAGGGCATTGATCGTTCCCGCAGCGGTAGAGATCCGGGACTTGGCTTTGCCGTAAAATAAAGCCGCGCAGCGGGCGCCATTACCGCACATCTGCGCCTCCGAGCCGTCCGCGTTAAAAATCCTCATGTTTATATCGGCTTTTTTGCTTTTCTCCAGCAAAAGCACACCATCCGCGCCGATCCCGTATTTCCGGTCGCACAGGATTTTTGCCAAACCGGGTAAATTACCCGAAGGTTTTGAGGAAATAACGATAAAATCATTTCCCGAGCCGACCATTTTAGTAAAATTTATTTTTTTCATTTTTTAGGCTATTTCGTTACGCACTAAATCCGGCAGCGTTTCTCTTTTACGGATCACTAAACTTTTATTTCCGTGCACCATTACTTCCGCGGCGCGCGGCCGGGAATTGTAATTACTGGACATGCTGAATCCGTACGCCCCGGCGCTCATCACCGCCAGGTAATCCCCTTCCCTGACTTTAGCGATCAGGCGCTCTTTAGCTAAAAAATCCCCGCTTTCGCAGATCGGCCCCACCAGGTCCGCTTTTTCGGTTTTTGCGTTCTTAACCAGGGGCCAGATGTTATGGTGCGCCGAATATAAAGCCGGGCGGATCAAATCATTCATCCCGCCGTCAACGATAATAAATTTCTTTTTCGGCGTATGTTTGATATAAAGCACTTTTACCACCAGGATCCCGGCGTTACCGGCAATGAACCTGCCCGGCTCAATGATTATTTTAAGCCCGGTCTTTTTTAAAAGCGGGATGATCTGGCTGGCGTAAATCTGGGCGGTCTGTGGGTCTTCGTGATCATAGATTATCCCCAAACCGCCGCCGATATTTAAATATTCCAGGGTTATGCCTTTGGCGCTTAAACGCTGGATAAAATAGGAAACTTTCTTGATCGCCTCAACAAACGGCGCGCTCTGGGTGATCTGCGAACCGATGTGGATATGCAGGCCGCAAATATTCAAATTCTTAAATTGCCCCTTGATTAAAAGGATCTTGTAGGCGCTCTCCAGGTCGATCCCGAATTTGTTGGTGATCTTACCGGTAGAAATATATTTGTGCGTTTTGGCTTCCACATCCGGATTGATCCGGATGGCCACGCGGGTGATTTTTTTTAATTTTTTGGCGATCCGGTCGATATTTTTTAATTCCGCCAGGGATTCGACATTAAAAAATAATATGCCGCTTTTGATCGCCGCGGAAATCTCCTGGTCGGTTTTCCCGACTGAGGCATAAACGATCCTTTGGCACGGGCATTTTACTTTCTGCGCGCGGAACAATTCCCCTCCGGACACGATATCCAGCCCCGCCCCTAAAGAAACCAGGGATTTTAATATCGAAAGGTTGG
>CAINQO010000084.1 GCA_903852325.1 Candidatus Omnitrophota bacterium | reverse complement strand
GCCGGGATGCAGCTGACCACCGCCATCGCTTTGGCTTTTTTGATTTCAGCAACCCTTTTGGTGATTAATTTTTCTTTTATCGGGGTAGTATAAACGGTCTGGATCAATTCAGTGGCTTTTTGGGGAGTAGCCCTGGCGATTTCTTCAAGGACCGCATCCGGGTTCTCGTAGCGGGTTTGGATGCCGTCAAGGTTTAAAACCGCGATCCCTCCTAAGCGGGACATTTCAATGGCAAATTTTACATCCACTACCCCGTCCATTGCCGCGGCCAGGATGGGGATCTTGAAATTTTTACCGTTAAATTTAAAACTGGTATCTACTTCATTCGGATTTACAGTCTGGCTCCCGGGGACCAAAGCCACTTCATCGAAACCATAGCACCTTCTCGCGCGCCGATTAATACCAATCCACTCTGCCATTTTGAAAATTCTCCTTATTATGATTAAACCGTTGTTTTACAACAAGTTATGGATATTTTGCCCACCTTGGGATTAAACCGGATAGGATTAATAATTTTATATTAAAGAAGGGTATTTGTCAATAAATATTTAAAAAAAGGGCCTTTACCGTTTTTCCAGGCAAAGGCCCTTTTTTTCTAAAAACTAACCGCTAATAACTAACAACTTGTTTTTAATACATTCCTCCGCCCATTCCACCCATGCCGCCCATTCCACCGGCAGGCATCCCGGGCATCTTATCTTCTTTTTCCGGCTTATCAGCGATCAAAGCCTCGGTAGTCAGTAACAGCGCAGCGATACTGGAAGCATTCTGTAAAGCTGAACGGGTTACTTTGGTCGGATCAATTACTCCGGCTTCGATCATATCCACATAAGCATCCTGGCTGACATCGTAACCGATATTGGTTTTTTCCGTTTTGATCCTTTGCACGACAACCGAACCTTCCAAACCGGCATTTTGCGCGATCTGTCTTAAGGGTTCTTCGATGGCGCGCTTGACGATATCGGCGCCGATCCTCTCATCACCTTCCAATTTCATTTTTTCTAAAGCCGCGATCGTGCGGATAAAAGCCACTCCGCCTCCGGGAACGATCCCTTCCTGAGTCGCTGCGCGCGTAGCGTGCAGGGCCTCCTCAACGCGGGCCTTTTTTTCCTTCATTTCAGTTTCCGTGGCCGCTCCGACATTGATCACCGCTACCCCGCCGGACAATTTCGCCAACCGTTCCTGAAGTTTCTCTTTATCGTAGTCCGAATCGGTGTCTTCGATCTGCTTCTTGAGCTGCGCGATCCGGGCATTGATGGCCGCGTTCTTACCGGCCCCTTCGACAATAGTGGAATTTTCTTTGTCGATCTTTATCTTTTTGGCCCGGCCCAGGTCATCGATATCGAGGTTTTCCAGTTTGATTCCCAGGTCTTCGGTTATCGCTTTACCGCCGGTAAGCACGGCAATATCTTCCAGCATCGCTTTACGCCTGTCCCCGTACCCCGGGGCTTTAACGGCGCAAGCCATGAAAGTTTTACGGATATTGTTGACGACTAATGTCGCCAGGGCTTCACCGTCAACCTCTTCGGCAATGATCAATAAGGGTTTTCCCGCGCGGGCGATCTTTTCCAGTAACGGCAGGATATCCTTGATGGAAGATATCTTTTTCTCATAGATCAGGATGTAAGCATCTTCCAAAAGTACTTCCATTCTTTCCGCATCGGTGACAAAATAGGGGGATAAATAACCCTGGTCAAACTGCATCCCTTCGACCACATCCAAAGTCGTGGCGGTGGATTTCGCTTCTTCCACCGTAATCACGCCGTCTTTACCGACCTTGTCCATTGCCTCGGCGATCAATTCTCCGATGGTCGTATCGGAATTAGCCGCGATACTGGCAACCTGGGCGATCTCTTTTTTGTCTTTAATGGGAGTGGAAAGTTTTTCCAGCTCTTCCACGACCTTAGACACTGCTTTCTCGATCCCGCGCTTTAACTCCATCGGGTTGGATCCGGCAGTAACGTTCTTTAAACCTTCCCGGTAAATCGCTTCAGCTAAAACCGTGGCGGTAGTAGTACCGTCTCCGGCGTTATCCGAGGTCTTTTCGGCGACTTCCTTGACCATCTGGGCGCCCATATTCTCAAAAGCGTCTTCCAGGTCGATCTCTTTGGCGACGGTCACCCCGTCTTTAGTGATCGTGGGGGAACCAAATTTTTTATCAATGACTACGTTACGGCCTTTAGGGCCCAAGGTTACTTTGACCGCAGCGGCAAGCTGCTCTACGCCCCTTAAGATCTTACGCCGGGCATCATCACTGTATAACAATTGTTTTGCCATAAATCCTCCTTAGATAGTTTCCGATTATTTGATGATCGCTAAAATGTCTTCTTCCCGCAGAATAAGCAGGTCTTCCCCGTCTTTGGTGGTGATTTCATTACCGGAATATTTACCGAAAATTACTTTATCGCCGACCTTCACTTCCGGAGCGGACACGGTGCCGTTTTCCAGTACCTTGCCTTTACCCACGGCAACGACTTTGGCCTCTTGCGGTTTCTCTTTGGCAGTGTCAGGCAGGACAATACCGCCTTTACTTTTAGCCTCTGCGTCCAGAACTTTAACAACGATGCGATCACCTAATGGTTTAATCTCCATCCTGTCACCTCCTTAAAATAGTTTTAGGTTAAATGATAAAAACTTAGCACTCTCTTCCCAGAGTGCTAATTATAAATAAAATTTTTTTATTGTCAAGATTTTTTTTTGTTTACTGTGCCTTCGTAAACCAGTTTTATCCCCAACAAGGTTAAATCCTTATTTATTTCCATGCGCATTCCCGCGTACTTATTGATCAGGGAAATGTTGCCTCCGGTACCGATTACCCGGGTATCTTTCCCGAGAACGCCTTTGATTTTTTCGGCCAGTTCTTTGGTTAAGGCCGCTGTCCCGAAGACGATGCCGCTTAAAATACTGTTTTGGGTATCCCGGCCGATGAGCGCTTCCGGAGCGCGCAATTTTACCAGCGGCAATAACGCGGTCTTCTCCCCCAACGCCTCCAGGGAGATCCTCATCCCGGGAAAAATCAGGCCGCCCAGATACTCATTTTTTCCGGAAATTACGTCGAAGGTTATCGCTGTCCCAGAATCGATCACTATCAGCGGGCAGGAATAAATGCTGCTTGCCGCGTAAGCATTCACCAGCCGGTCCTGCCCGACCTGGTCGGGAAAACGGTAACGGTTTTTGATCGGAACGGGCAGCCCCCTACCTATTATATAAGGCTTACTGCCGGTTAACGGTTTTAAATCCCTCTCCAGTATCCGGGTCAAGCGGGGGACAACGCTGCAGATAACCACCGCGGATATCCCGGAGGGAGAACCGAGCTTTTTTACCAGAAGGGTTTTTTTATAATTCTTGCTCGGGAGATCGAACTGTTTCTTGAGCTTATTCCCTGAAAATACCCCGCAAGATATGTTAGTGTTTCCGATATCAATGGCTAATAGCATCGCGCATCTCCTTGATCTTATCCCTTAAGCCGGCGGCTTTTTCAAATTGCAGGTTACGCGCCGCCAACTCCATTTCATCTTCCAGCTCGCTGATATATTTATGCAGCTGATATTGCTCTTTCGGTTCCCCGGTCAACTCCTGCACGAATTCTTCTATCTCTTCGGTATCCTCGATCCCCTTGCGGATGGCTTTATCGATCGAGCGCGGAGTGATCTTGTGCCTGCGGTTAAATTCCATCTGCCTGATCCTGCGCCGGGCGCTCTCCTGGATCGCTTTTTTCATCGACCGGGTAACCGTATCGGCGTACATGATCACCGTTCCGTCCAGGTTACGCGCCGCCCGTCCCCCTACCTGGATCAATGCTGTGGCGCTGCGCAAAAACCCTTCCTTGTCCGCATCCAGGATCGCCACCAAAGATACCTCCGGCAGATCCAGCCCTTCGCGCAATAAATTGATCCCCACCAGACAATCAAACTTTTTCGAGCGTAACTCTTTAAGGATCTGCGAACGTTCGATCGTCTGGATCTCGGAGTGCAGGTATTTCACCTTGATCCCCTGCTCCATAAGATAACTGGCCAGGTCTTCCGCGCTCCTCTTGGTCAAAGTGGTCACCAGGACCCTTTGATTTTTCTTGGCCCGCTCCTTTATCTGTAAAATAAGGTCTTCGATCTGGCCTTCCGAAGGCTTAATAATTATCTGCGGGTCGATCAGCCCGGTCGGGCGGATAATCTGTTCGATTACCCGGTTGCTACTTAATTCCAGCTCATATTCATCCGGAGTGGCGGAAACAAAAACCAGCTGTTTTACCAGTTGGCTGAATTCATTGAATTTAAGCGGACGGTTATCCAGGCAGGAAGGCAGCCTGAATCCGTAGTTAACCAGGGTCTCTTTCCTGGCCTTATCCCCGGCGTACATACCCCGGATCTGCGGCACCGTGGCGTGGGATTCATCGATTACCGTTAAAAAATCATTCTCTCCGAAATAATCGATCATCGTCCACGGCCGCGAACCCGGCGGTGAACCGTTCAAATGCCGGGAATAATTTTCGATCCCGTGGCAGTATCCGATCTCTTTAAGCATTTCCAAATCGTAATTAGTACGGGACTCCAGGCGCTGGGCCTCCAGCAGCTTGTTGTTTTTCCTTAATTCCTCAAGCTGGACGGCTAGTTCCTCCCTGATCGTGTCGATCGCTCTTTCGATCCTTGGGCCGGAGGCAATAAAATGCTTGGCCGGATAGATCGCGATCCGCTCGAGCCGGCTGATGGTTTTTGCCGAAACCGGTTCGAATACCGAAATCTGCCCGATTTTATCCCCGGAAAACTCGATCCGCACCCCCTGCTCGCTGTAAGAAGGAAAGATCTCCACTACATCCCCGCGCACCCGGATCTTCCCGCGCTTAAATTCATAATCATTGCGCTCATACTGGATCTGCAAGAACCGCAAAATCAATTCATCGCGCGGGATCTCCATCTCTTTATCTAAAATTATCAGCATCTCCCGGTAATCCTGTGGCGATCCCAGGTTATAGATACAGGACACCGAAGCCACGACAATTACATCCCGGCGGCTGGTCAGGGAGGTGGTAGAAGAAAGCCTTAAACGGTCCAGCCGTTCGTTGATCGAAGAATCCTTCTCGATATAGGTATCCGTGGAAGGAATATATGCTTCCGGCTGGTAATAATCATAGTAACTGACGAAATACTCTACCGCGTTATGCGGAAAAAATTCCTTGAACTCGGCGTAAAGCTGCGCGGCTAAAGTTTTATTGTGCGAGATCACCAGGGTCGGCAGGTTTACTTTCGCGATGACGTTAGCCAGGGTAAAAGTCTTGCCGCTTCCGGTAACCCCCAAGAGCGTGGAATAACGTTTTCCGGCGAGAATGGAGGTGGAAAGTTCTTTTATCGCCTTGGGCTGGTCGCCGGCCGGCTTAAGCGCGGTTTCTAATTTAAAAATCTGCGCGGGCATTTACAATCCGTAAAGTTTACAAACCTTGATCAGGTAAGGAACGGCTCCTTTATCCCGGAACAACCCTAACACATAAGCGGCGCTGGCGGCGATGTCGGTATCATCCTGGAACAGTGCCGCGCGCAATGCCGGCAGGCTGGCCTCTTCCCTTAATTCCCCCAGAATAAATACGCTGTCGGCGTGCAAAGGACTGGTGG
>CAINQO010000083.1 GCA_903852325.1 Candidatus Omnitrophota bacterium | reverse complement strand
CCCCCGGAACCCCGCCAGGTAATCCTTCAGCCATAAAGCGGCGTTTAAGTCCAGATAGTTAGTCGGTTCATCCAGGAGTAAAAGCTCGTAATGATAAGTGAGCAGTTTTCCTAAAAGGGCGCGCATCTGCCAGCCGCCGCTCATTTGCGAAATCGGACGGTTAAAATCCCTTTCCTTAAACCCCAGCCCGGAAAGGATCTGTTTGGCTTTATGCTCCAGTTCAAAAAAACCTAAAGTCTCCAGCTCATGCAAAACCTCGCCGTAATGTTTTGAGCCGGCCTGACCGGCCGACTCCATCTCTTCTTTTTCTTTTTTTAAACGCATGATCCGGTCATCCCCTTCAGTCAGCTCGGCAAGCACGTTGCGTTCGGAAGTAAAGCTGGATTCCTGGGGAAGATAGCCGATATGTGCGCCCCTATCCAGCCGTACTTCTCCCTCGGAAGGCTCGATCTCCTGGCGGATCAAAAAAAACAAGGTACTTTTTCCGGTACCGTTGGGGCCGATCAGGCCGATCTTCTCCCCTTCATTAATGTTCAGGGAAACGCCTTTAAAAAGGACTTTGGGGCCGTAATTTTTGGAAAGGTTGATGATATTGATCATTTTTTGGTTGTGCGGCGGCCCGCCACAAGGATCGGCGGGTCATTGCGTGCGTTTTTTAATAAAAATCAGCGGGTTATATAGTGCGACATATCCGCCATTGAAACGTAGGCGGACCACCGCCTATGCTTTAGATGTTATACCGTTTATATAGTGCGGCGGGATTCTAAAGAGATCGAAAGCGTGGTGGCGTCGGCGTATTCCAGATTTGAGCCCACGGGAATTCCCACCCCGATCCGGCTTAAACGCACGCCCAAAGGCTTTAACAGTTTAGTCAGGTACATCGCGGTAGTCTCCCCTTCGGTATCGGCGTCGGTAGCAATGATTATTTCTTTTAAAGCCCCCTGCTTTATCCTCAGGAGCAAACCCTCGATCTTTAAATCGCCGGGGCCCCTTCCTTCCAGGGGGGAAATCGAGCCTAAAAGCACGTGGTAGGCGCCGTGATAATTACCCGCTTTCTCTATCGCCGAAACATCGCTGGGTTTCTCCACTACGCAGACCATCTCTTTCTGCCGGGTGAGGTCCTGGCAGATCCGGCAGGTATCCTCTTCGCTTAAATTATTGCAGATCAAACAGGAGCGCACGCTTTCTTTTACCTTGATCAGCGCGTCCGCTAAAGCCCTGATCTCTCCCTCCGTGGCCCCCAAAACATGGGCAACGATCCGTTCGGCGCTGCGCCGGCCGACCCCGGGAAGCTTGACTAAAGAATCGATCAATTTTTCTATCGACTGAGTATTATTGGTCATATATAACTCCAAATTAGCATTTATCGCTCCACCGCGCTCAAACCTGGATGATATGGTTCAAAGATATTCGAATATTGTATCGCGCGGTGCAAAAAAATCGCAGAATTTAAACTGGGGCGATTTTTTTAGTCTTCTTTCACTACCCGGCCGCCGAACATTTCCAGGGCGGATTTAATGAACGGGTTGTCCCGCGCATCCGTTGGCTGCCTGGCCTCGGCGGTAGTCAAAATAAAACTTACCCTTAAACTGGTATTACATAATTCGGAAACAGTTCTTTCCACCAAATCCTTATTTTCTTTCCGTTCCAGGGACTCCTTATGCAAAGAACAGTTCTTGGGAAAAGCCACGGTAATTAAATTCCCCCGTACTTTTTCCGGCTCCCCTTCGCTTAAATAAGTGGATACCGACATTTTGATCCCGGATAGATTATTGATAATATTACCCCAAACCTCTTTTACTCTTTCCAGGGGGACGGTTATTGCCGGATCAGGAATATCTTTTACGGCGACCTCTGCCTGAGGAGACGCCATTTCTTCGGTCAGGGAATTAACCGCCCCGGATGAACTGGAGCTGTCTTTGAAATCCGGCTTATGGATCGGACGCGGAGAATCCTGGAGCTTACCCGGCTTAGCCGCCGGAAAATTTTCCTGCGGCTTGCCGGCAGGTACACCGCTTGCCGGAAGCTTCTGGGTTTGTTTAAAAGCACTGTCTGTGCCCTGGCTTTGCTTAACGGGAGGCTGACCAGCTCCCTCCGGGCCCTGGTTTTGCTTGCTGTGCGCCAATCTCACCAGGCTAATTTCAAGAGGGATCCGCTGAGAATCCAGGCGCTTGGTCATCTCCTGGGTCCCGATCAAAACATTAAAAGCCGTAAAGATCTCCTCCAGGCTTAATAACTGGCTCTGCTTAAATAAACGGTCGCAGATATCCTGGGGCAGGTCTACCAGTTTAGAATCGGCTTTAGAAACTTTGGCGACCATCAGGTTGCGGAAATGCTCAATCAGGTTGACCAAAAATACGCCGGGGTCCTTGCCGTCATCGATAATTTCATTCAAAAGTTTTAAGGCCGCCGCAGGGTCTTTTTGAATGATCTTGTCGGTAAGCGAAAATAAAACATCCTGCTCCACCATCCCTAAAACCGAGATCGCGTCCTTTAAAGAAATATTCTCCTTGGAAAATGAAACCAACTGGTCTAAAACCGATTCAGCGTCGCGCAGTGAACCGTCGCTGCTTTTAGCGACCGCCGCCAGCACCTCTTTCTCCACGGCGATATTTTCCCGGCGGATGATCTTTTCCAGTTGGGCGATAATTTCGATCGTGGTGATCCGGCGGAAATCCATCCGCTGGCAGCGGGAGATTATCGTCGGCATCACTTTTTGCGGGTGGGTCGTGGCAAAGATAAATTTGACGAACTCCGGGGGCTCCTCCAAGGTCTTGAGCAGCGCGTTAAAACCGTCGGGAGTGATCTGGTGCACCTCGTCGATAATGTAAACTTTATATTTACCCTGGGTAGGGGAAAATTTAACGTTCTCGCGCAAAGCACGGATCTCATCGATCCCGCGGTTGGACGCCCCGTCGATCTCAATAACATCCAGGGAACGCCCCTGGTTTATCTCCAGGCAGGATGGGCATTTCTGGCAGGGTTTTACGGTCGGGCCATCCTTACAATTAAGGGCTTTGGCCAGGATGCGGGCGGTGGAAGTTTTCCCTACACCGCGGGGGCCGGTAAACAGGTAGGCGTGGGCGAGCCGGTCTTTCTGGATCGCGTTTTTTAAAGTTCCGACGATGTGGTCCTGGCCGATGATGCTTTCAAAATCCTGGGGCCGCCACTTTAAAGCAAATACGGTATAAGCCATATGTTAAAAAATCTCTTATTTTTTCTCGATCTGGATCTGTTGGACCTTCACGCCTTTTTCCGCCAAATAACTATTCGTGCGCTTGATTTCCGCTTCTTCCCCTTCAATGGTCAGGATGGACCACCCGGCAGCCATGGAAAAAGACGCCTCGATAATATTCAAATTGATGTTAAAATTCTTGCACAGGTAGCAGATTATCGATTCATCCTGCAATGTACCCGGGAAGGTTAACCCAATGGCTATCTTCATAAAATTCATCCTCTAAATAATAGCGCTGATTACCGCCCTTTGCGGCAAATATCTATGGTTAATTATACCATATCCGGGTAAAAAAAAGTAGTGCTTACAATTGCAAACCGATATTCTGCGCTTTTTCCAGATATCTCCGCGCTTCCCCGGCTTCTTTCATTTCAAGAGACAGGTTAATGAGCGCCCGCCAGGCATCCGCATAACCGGGATTAAGGGTGACGGTCTTTTGCCAAAGCTCCCTGGCCTGCGCAAAATCCTTTTCTTTGTATTTTAAAAGGCCGAAATTATAATAAACATTGTCATAGCCGGGATTAAGCAACAACTCCTTGCGATACTCCTCCTGCGCCTCCGCAAATTTTCCGGCATTCATAAAAATCAAACCCAGATTATTATGCACGATTGGTTCATCCGGGGCCAGCGCCAGGGCGGCATTAAATTCATTTTCCGCCGCCGCCATATTCCCTTCCAGATAAAACATCGCCCCCAGGTTCTTACGCGCCAGGGCGGAATGCGGGGATTGCTTTGCCGCTTTACTCCAAAAAGCCATCCGGCCCCTGAAATCAAAATCCCGGTTAAAAGTAAGGATAGCAAACAGCAGGATCAATGCCGCGGCCAGGCGCAGCAAGGGCATTTGATATTTTTTTGCGGGCAACTCCAGGAATAACCCTGCTTCTTGGATGGCGAACAGGATTCCCGCCAGGGGCAAATAAGCCCTTTGCTCAAGGAATCCGGGGAACCGGTTTAAATCCGGATAGACAAATGAAGGGATCAAAAAGACCAGAAACCAGAACAACCCAAACCCGATGATTTTAAAGTCCGGGCGCCGGCCGGTTTCTTTTTGTTTTCCGGAGCGCAGCCAGCCCCCTAAAAGCAGCGCGAAAATTAAAATGGCCGTAATTTTCCCGAAAATCAGATTCGCGTCTTTTAAAACCGGCAAAACGGAAAGATTAACCGGAAAAAATATTTTTCCCAGATAAAGATAGATCCCCCCGGCGTTAGCGGCTACTGACCCTAAGATTTCCTTTATTCCCATTCCGCTGGCAAAAGAACCCACCGCGCTGTATTTGGCAAAAATAAAAAACAACGCGCAAAAAATCCAACCCAGGCAATACCGCCATAAGTCTTTAATCCGGACAAGACCGGGCCGATTGATCTTCAAGCATACAAAACAGACCAAAAGCACCGGAAAAACCAAAGCAGATTCTTTGATAAAAAGCGCGCAAAGCAGAAAAAACTGATGCAGAACAAAATTTTGGCTTTCCGGTAAAAAAAAGTAAAAACTTAAGAAAATAAACAATGCTAAGAGGGTTTCCCCTCTTCCGGGAATCCAGGCAACCGCCGGCACGGATAACGGATGCAAGGCAAATAATAGCGCTAAAGCTAAATTTAATTTATTAGCCGCCCCGGAGATCCGATTAAGCAAAAGATAAAAGACGCAGGAAGCCGCCGCGTGCAGGATAAGATTAGTCAAATGATAAGAAAAAGGATTTACCCCTGAGCAGTGCGCGTCCCAAAACATGGTGATCGCGCCCAGAGGCCGGTAATAACCGGCTTGCCCGCCGCCGAAAACACTGAAAGTATCTCTTTGAAAAATGAGGAAAAAATTACTCCACCGGGAAAGAAAACTGTGGTTGGCGATCACGGCGACCTGATCGTCGAAATAGGTAAGTTTAAAGAAAAGCGAAGGAAAGTAAGCAATTACTACTGCCGCGAGAATTAAAAAAAGGGAGGATTTTCTAGACATTATTGAAGAAATGGACGGTTGGGGACAAAATAAACCGGAAAGGCTTTGGGATTCCTTCTCCTCCGGACACACTGCTTATTGGAGCAAACATGCACTTTTCCGCCAACTGGCGGGAAAGTGCCGTTTTCTTTTTCTAAATGTTACGAATAACTGTCCTCCTTCGGTTGGACAGTTATTCGTTCAAGGTAGAAAAACGGAGAGGCTGGGATTCCTTCTCCCCCGTCGCTAGCGCTCCTCCTCCGAAGCCGGCCGCCCTCACTTCATCCTCCTCTTCGTCGGCGTTCGGGTCGGCTTCGAATCCCGGCGGGCAAACGTTAAAAGACCGGTTTAATTAAATTTTAACGGAGAGGCTGGGATTCGAACCCAGGGACCCAGTTACCCAGGTCAACTCATTAGCAGTGAGTTGCTTTCGACCACTCAGCCACCTCTCCAAAGTCGGTCGCGAGACAAATTAGAGGGCTCCGCTCCTCCATGGGGAAACCCAAGGTTCCCCCTATGGCGGCCGCCACAAATTATAAACGGCCTGTTACCCCCTCCTATCGCAAAATAAAATTAGCTTAGAACGAAAAAATAAAACCCAAATGAATAAAACTAATTACGCTCTTCGCAGGTCTTTTTGCGCTTTTTCTGGAAAAAATCCTGCAGAAGCTTAGCGCACTCTTCCTTCAAGAGCCCGCCGGTCACAATAATCCGGTGATTCAATTTTTTGTGGTTTACGATATCGATTACCGAGCCGCACGCCCCGGTTTTCGGGTCGCTTGCGCCGAAATAGATTTTATTTATCCGAGCTAAAACCAGCGCCCCGGCACACATGCTGCAAGGTTCAATTGTAACATAGAGGATAGCATCCTTCAACCACTTTATCCCCAGGTAATGGGTAGCGCTGGTAATCGCGATCATCTCCGCGTGCGCGGTGGGGTCTTTTAAACGCTCGATCTGGTTGCGGCCGCGGGCAATGATCTGTTTATCATGCACGATTACCGCCCCCACAGGCACCTCATCTTCCTCAAAGGCTTTGCGGGCCTCCTTCAACGCCTCCTGCATATAATATTGCTGGATTTTAAGCATGGCTTGCCGTGCCGGAAGGTTAAAATATGCGCCCAGCAGGAATCGAACCTGCAACAACTTGCTCCGTAGGCAAGTGCTCTATCCAATTGAGCTATGGGCGCAAAAAATACCGATTATTTACTGTTCAAGGGATTGCTTCTTTAGATATACCCGGGGAACGCGATTAGTTATAGCAGAATTTTGGCATGCTGTAAAGAGTGATTTTCCCCGCTAAAAATAGAAAATGCTCTCATTTTTACTTTTTATTAGCTTGAAAAAGCGGGCAAAATGACACCAATTGTGTAAACCGAAGATAGACTTAAACGCCTATAACGCGCTAATCAGGTCGGCTATTCCTGCGGCTGATTTTTGGCGGCTGAAACCATCGGCTTTAAGCAAACCTCCTGCCGCCAGCCTATCCCTGTATGCCCTGTCACTTAAAAGTAAATTTATCTTTACCGCCAGGTCTTCGGCGTCACCTGAACGGAACCATAACACCTCCCGGCCTTCGCCGGCTATTTCTTTTATGCCGTCTAATGCCGTAGAGATAACCGCGGTATTGGAACTCCAATATTCGAATATTTTCTGCGTGGTGATGATCCGGTTGGCCAGGGAATCCTTGCGGGTAATCAACCCGATGCAAGATTGCTTTAAGAATTCTTTAGCCTGCTCATAAGGCAAAGAGCCGGTAAAACAGCAGCTGCCTTCTACCCCCAACTTTACCGCCAGTTTGCGGACGTTCTCTTTTTCCCTGCCTCCCCCGACGATAAAAAACCTGGCTTGGGGGAACTTTTCGATCACCGCGGGGATCGCCTGGACCAAGATCTCAACGTTATGCTGCCGGTCGATTGCCCCCAAGTGGATAACTCCCTGGCCGGCCGGCGGTTCTTTTTCCCGGGGAATTTCCTCTTTATCCACGCTGTCATAGACAACCTGGAGTTTATCCGCGGCCACTCCTTTCTCGATCAGGCGGGCTTGCATTGCCTGTGTCGCCACGGTAATCCGGTCGGCGGATTTTATAATGATGTATTCATACCACAACAAAAACGGGGTTAAAATTATCTCCAAAACATTTCTTTTTCCGATCGGCAGGTATTCGGCGTGAATATCGGTAATATCTAAAAAAAACTTGAAGCGCTTAAAAATTATCTTTAAAAACGGGACCGGGATACTGGCAATGGTATTATGCGCAAACAAAATATCGGCTTTACCCAGAACCGGCAGAAGCCGCCGGCACAAACGGAGATTAAATTTTAAAGCACTCAATATCTGGGAGCGTTCTTTGGTCGGCTGCGGAAGGCTTAAAATCTTAACCCCCTCCTCTTCCCTGTTTTTTGTTTCAAACGGCGCGATGACCGTCACTTTAAAAGACCTTTTTTGCAGTTCCCGGATTACCGCAAGGGTGCGCAGCGCCCCTCCCCCTTTTACCGGAAAAAGAGAATCGTGTGTCGCGACAATAACCGTCTTAACCGTTTTTGCTTTCATCGATAAACACCGCCGCCAGTTGCTTACAGAAAAAAATAAAGCCGAGCCCCTTTAGGGTGCGAAAAATAACCGGAAAATGGTTTTTAAGCCACCGCGGAGAGATTAGTTTGCGCAGGTACCAGTCGCGCAGGAAATCCCTCCTAATCCTGCCCAGGGTTTTACCGTTAAAGCCTAACGGACGGATTACGCTGGTTCTTTTGGCATCATAATTCCGCCAGCCGGATTGCGTTAACAGCCCGGAGGATTTAGCTGTTTCGAAAAATTCAGTCCCCGGCATGGGGGTAGCAATGCTGACCTGGATGGAATCGGCATCCAAAGAGCGCGCGTAGGAAACTGTTTCCTTGATGTCGGAGAAAGTCTCGTTTAAGAAACCGATAATAAAAGTAAGGTGGGTTTTTATGCCGTATTTTCTGCACGCAGCCAATATGCCGGATACGTTATTTAAATCTACCGGCTTATGCATGCTTTGCAGCACCTGTTTACTTGCGCTTTCAATTCCGAGCTTTAACCCGATGCAGCCATAACCGGACAGGCGCTGGATGATTTCAGGGGTGAGGGTGGAAAAACTAGCCATCCCGCTCCATTTTATCCGCAGTTTCCTTTCCTGAAGGGATTTAAAAATACGGTCAACATGCCCCATCTCCTGCGTAAAGTTATCGTCGTCGAAATAAACTTCCCGGATGGAATATTCCCGGATTCCTTTTTGAATATCGTCGCAGAGCTGCTGGAGCCCGGCAACCCGGCGTGGTTTTTGTTTTGCCCCCAGACAAAAGGAACATCCGTATTCACAGCCCCGGGAACTTTGCACCTGCAGGGCGGGCCGGTATTGGCAGAAACCGTCCCAATAAACCGTAGGGTCGGGCCGGTCATTGGCCGGGAAAATACCCCTTAAAGGAACGGGCAGGATCCCTGATCCGGCTTCATTCAACAGGCAGCCGTTATCGACGACCGAGCCCCGATTCAAGCGCACTACTCCGGGAACATCCCCTGCTGAACCGTTGGCTAAACTTTGCGCTAAATCCGTCAAAATGTTTTCGTAGTCTCCCCGGATGACAAAATCGATTGCTTGATGCTCTTTTAGGATTTCGGCGGCAAAATAATCCGCGTGCGGCCCGCCTACGGCCAGGCGGGCGCCGGATGCCTTTTTGATTTTTTCCGCCAGGGACAGATCAAAATCTACGGTAGGGGTGGTAAGTTCATAAAAAACCAGCTCCGGCCTTATGCTTGCCACCTGCCCCAGGAGTTTTTCTTCCGGTAAATTCAGCGCCACCGCATCAATTACCCGGACATCCAGAGAGGCTTTTTTTAAATAAGCGGCGGCGTAAGCCAAAGAAAACGGAAAAGGCAGGTAATGCGCAATGGCCCCTTTAAGTTTTACGCCGGAATGCGGCCAGCGGGATCCGGACCGCACAAAGTATCTTTCATGCCTTCTGCTTACCGGCTGCCGATATAAAGGATTCAACAGGAGCACTTTCATTGCCGAAAAGATCCCTCTTTTAAAGATAATACCGGATTTCTTTTATAATCTGGCGAAGTTCTTTTGTTAAATATTTACCGCTGCAGCGGATATTCAGTTCGGTGTAGGAGATAACCCCACAGAGTCCTAGGTCGTTAAAGATCCTCTGAGCGGGCGGGAGAAAGTCGCCAAGCTCAAAGTACTTATAGCCGGCAAATTTGTTGTGACCGGTTTTCTCTAGCTTGGTATCAAGAATTTTGACCCTAGCCTGCATTAGTTTTTTGTGAACACTCATTTGGTTTTCCTTGTTGTTTTCTTAACTATTTTTTTCTTTGGTACGGGTTGTTTAAACTTAGGCATCCTCGGGTCAT
>CAINQO010000082.1 GCA_903852325.1 Candidatus Omnitrophota bacterium | reverse complement strand
TTACGAAAGTCCTGCTCTACCAACTGAGCTACATCGGCATATGAAATTTAAATCAGAACGTAAATTTACCGGTTTAGCCGCAGCCAACCGGAACAATTTGTTCACATTATATCAAGTCCTGAATAATAGTCAACATATGCTACGCCAACGGTTTGACTGATTAATAACCCGCTAGCAATTAAAAGGTTGACAAATCCTCAATTAATGCTATATTTATTTTGTCAAGCTTAGATTAGAGGAGAAACAAAGAAATTGAGTAGCAACATGTATAAACCGCAAAGCAGTAACAGAAAATAACCATGCTTTGCGGTATTTTTTTGCCCAAGCCTTTCGGCTGCAAGGGATTTTTAATAGATAAGTAAAGCTCCGTGCTTTTACGGGGCGCAATTAAAAAAAGGAGAAACAAGATGGCAAAGGGTAAAGTAAAGTGGTTCAGCAACCAAAAGGGTTATGGATTTGTTACTTCCGAAGACGGCAAAGATGTATTCGTCCACTTCAGCGCAATTACTGGAGAAGGATATAAATCTTTAGCAGAAGGTGATGAAGTTGAATTCGAGGTTACCCAGGGCCCCAAGGGGGACCAGGCAACTAACGTAAAAAAGATATAGTTTTAAGGTCAAAGCAAAAAAGGCCGGCTCAAACCAAAGAGCCGGCCTTTTTTACGGCTATCCCCCGACATTCTCCGGCTTGTTAGGGAAATTCAGCGAAATTGGCCGGCAGATACCTGCAGGCAAAACAAAGGACTTTATCCGCCCCCAACGCCTCTCCCCCCACCGCGCGGCGCGCGGAAACTATTGCCGGGGTGTTCCACAAATCTTTGAGGCTGCCGGTGAATATATTTCCGTAGTTATGCGCCGGGGTATCCGCGGAAAAACAGCAAAAATAAACATCCCCCTGGCAATCGATGCGCAAGGTTTCCCAAAGAGCATTACAGTACGGAGGCCTCTGTTTTTCTTTAAAGGTTTGCCGGTCATAAAGGGAGTAACCGTCCGCACCCGGAGCCCAGGTTTTTATTATTTCCCGGTCCGGGGGAATTTGCAATAAATGTTCCGCGAAAAAATCCACCCCGAGCCTTTTGGCGGTTTCCCGGGCCATGCCCAATTCCCCCTCATTGTGCTTGTTCACCAGGTACTGCCAAGTAATCAGCGGATTGTTACGCTTGAGTCTTTTGCGGGCATTAATCAATATTTCGATATTCTTAAATACCCGGTTAATGTCGCCGCCGACCCTGTACTTTTCATATGCGGATTGCGAGCATCCGTCCACCGAAAGCACCAGGTTAAACAAGCCGGCCTTGACCAAACCTTCGGCAAGCGCAGCATCCATAACGCTCATGTTTGTATGTATCGACGTCAGGACCCCTTTAGAAGTACTGTATTCTACCATCGGAACGATTTGCCGGTTAAGCAGCGGTTCACCGAACATGAATAACCCTACCGCGATAACCTGGGGATAGGTTTTATCGATCACCATTTTATATTTTTCCAGCTCCATGAAATTATTCCGGAGTTTACGTTTTCCGCTGCCGCAGGGGCAAAAAGGGCAAGCAAGGGTACAAACAGCCGAAGGTTCTACGTATAAAAATGCGGGTTTTGAAACACACCGGGAAACTTTCATTATCCGGCTCACATAAACCAGGGCCCGGTTCCAAAAGCGGATCCAGGTTAATTTTGGGTTATGCGTAAATAAATATTCTACGCTAATCCGGATTTGGCTGAAAATGTTTCCGCAGTATCTCATATGAGGCGATCAAAGGAAAACCATTTTTCTGCATAAAGTATTAAACGACCGATAAGCTGCATTAATCTTGCCTCTTAAAGACCAGGATATTATAAGGGGAAAGAGGCTGAACATTCTGCGCCTGAGCATCCCAATAATAATCCGTCCGGTCTTTAGAAACAATGTCGATCACTCCCGCTATTTTGTAATGCGCGGGGATATATCCTTTAGCCCATTCGAATATCATTTTTTCTGACTCAGGCTGAAAAAGCCAAGACATATAGACGTGAACGAAAACCAAATACCGGGGTTTTGCGGCTTCGATCTCATGGATCATCTCTTGCTGCATCCGCAGGGCAAAGGGCTGTTTCTCCATCAGGGGATAAGCGTAAATGTATCCTGTGGCAGAACGCCGCTGAGAATAAAAATATATCTGGGGTTCTGAACCTAACACCGCGATAGCCTCATTGGGAGAGGAATGCGCTTTTAAATAATTAGCTATCCCGATTGATTCGATAAAAGGGTTGGCCCCGTAAGTTAGGCGGGACACCTGCACCGGAGTCGACTCAAAAAGATAATGTTTTTGCCGATAAAAAGGGTAAAGCAGAATAATCACAAATATTACCATAGGCACAAAACTCCAAAAGCTCAACTGCTTTCTGTCCCGGATAAATCGATGCGCTGAATCGATACAACAACCTGCTAATATAGAAATTACCGGTAAGGCGGCAAGGAAATAGTGCTCCCGGAAGACGAATCCCGGGCAAAGAGAAAGAAATGAGGTAATCAATAAAACGCTGACAAAAATAACCTGTTTTTTTGCTTTAGCATCGATAAAAACACATCCCAAGCCCAAAAAAGCAATGTACCATACCGGCCGAAATGGGTGGGTAACATATGCTAAGTAATATTTCAAGGTGTTCCAGGCCTCCCCCAGCGGGACAGCAGATTGATATTTAAAAGCATATTGAAATACCCAAAACCAAAATTTATCAAAAACTCCGGTGAAAAGAAAAACGGTACAGGTAACGGCAAAAGGCAATATTGCTCCAAGGGTATAGGTTATCAATTTAAACACCCAGGCTGATTTTTGAGCCGGGTGTTTTTTAAAATAAGCCCAGCAAAGATAAAAGAGACCGAAAGGAACAAAGAATATCCCGGACTGCTTCATCAGAAAAGCTAAACCAAAAAATAATCCGCTCAAGAAGACGAATTTGTTTTTTTCAGTTTCCGCTGCTTTTAAAAGTAACAGCGATCCGCATAGCGCCATAAGCACTACAAAATGCTCTGCATGCCCCTGGAGGCCTAAAACTGACTGGTTGATCGACAAAGCGGCATAGCTAATGGCGGAAAAAATCCCGGCAAGATAACCAAATAATCGCTTGGTTATAAAAAATAGCAGGATTATCGAAGCAAGATTTACAATAAGCAGTCCCAAGTGGACACCCTGTATTGACTGCCCGAATATAGCCATACATAAAGCATAAGCAGCATATGTACCGGGCAGCTTCATATTGTAAGCTAATTGATATGGAGGTATGCCGTGTAATAATAATTGCCCGAAGTAAGCGTATTCCCCCTCATCCCTCTCAAGCGGAAGATTAAGCAGGCGGGACCTCACTAATACTACCATTAACAGAAATAACAAAAATATCGCCCAACAAAAAAACTTTACCGATACAAATTGTTTAGCTTGGAATTGTTTGACCATGATCTTCCTTTTACTGCGATTTATTGAAAAAGTTGCGAGTTAATTGATTATACCACAGCCAAAGGGCCAGGAACATAGCTAGTGATATCTAAAATCAACAAACATTCCGGGCTTTCTCGGCGGTAATTCCTGACCTATCCAGACATTCTCAAAGCAACAAAAAGGCGCAACTGCCTCAAAAATGAAGCAATTACGCCTAAATTCAATAAGGGGGTTATATAGCCCCCCTTTTTTTAAAAAAGTTAAATGCCGGGAGAGGGAATCATACTAAGAGTTCTTTCCGTAAAGACAACAGATCAAAAAAGTTTCCTAACCCATCCCTTAGCTTGCGAAACTTTACTTTCCCAAAACGGGGAAAATAAGAAATCCTGTATTCACCGCAACGTATCCCGGGGCAGGTCCAGGCTTTGATCTTTATCTCTTGGGAAAAACCCATACCAATGTTCCTAAGCTGTATTTTTTCCATGACCCGGCTTTTAAATACCATCATCCCGGACTGAGAATCCCTGAGCGGGATCTTAAAAAACGACCTGCTGAGGAAGGAAATGAAATAATTACTGATTAAGTTCACAAAAGGCATGGCTTTAGGGTCGGACAAAGGGAACCGGCATCCGCTGACAAAATCCAGGTCCTCTCTCTGCATAAATGCGCATATCTCTTTAAGCATGGTTACAGGATAGCTGCCATCGGCATCGATGATCGCCAGTATCTGACCGTTTGATTCCCGCAAGCCTTTTAACAAAGCGCTGCCGTAGCCTTTTCTACTTTCGCCGACTACCCGGAACCGGTAATCCGCGGCGACCTGCGCTGTTTTATCGGTCGAGGCGTTATCCACCACGATCACTTGATCCACAAAAGCAGGAACCTGCGGCAGGAGACGGCGCAACCCCTCTTCTTCGTTACAACAGGGTAGAATCAGTGAAAGACTGAATTGACCGATCATTTTTGATAAGGCTTAAGTAATTGTCCTTGGCTTTTGTTCGCTTGAAAATCATAAACAAGCGCATATGTTTTTTGCATATTCGGAAGATAAGCGGAGTGCTTGCCCTTATTCAGGTAAAGGATCTCTGTTTTTAAAGACTGGTTGTCTACGCGTATTCCCCCTATTTCCTCCCAATCCCCGCGCATTTTATAATAACCTCCGACCAGGATGTCAAACGTAATTTCAGAATTAATCTGCGCCCCTGCTTCACCGGTATGAAGTATCGTGCCCGGAACATAAAAAAGTTTTTTGTATAATAAGTAATTTTCCTGGATCACTTTTCGCAGTTGCGGCATCCAAATCCGATTAGAAAACGCCAGTGGAACGACCACGACAAACCGGCCACTCAGGAGTTCTTTAATAAAGATGCTTTCCCACTTTGGGGTTTGAAGATAAGCATCTACCGGAGGCCCGTGGAAACTATAGCGATAGGCGCTTGAGCGTAAAAAGCAGGGAGCAAAAAGAGACAGGCATTTATCCTCTTTGTTCGTCAAGGCAAGGATCATCCCGGTGATCTTAAGACCTTTTGATATCCTCTTCAATGTTATCTTGTTCGCTCCGCCGGGGTCGCATGTTCTGGCAAAAGCCGTCAAGATAGGCAGCATAAAAAAAACCAGAACCACCCAAACCATTTTTTTATTTTTCTTAAAGTATAAATTGCGGCTGCGTTCATATATAAAAAGCGATGCTGGACCGGCCAGAAGCACAAGATACTGGCAAAATAACAAGCAATCATGTTCCCAGGGTTGCAGTATAAAGAATAAAGAGAACGAGGAAACAAAAAATAGAATAAAAATTAAAAAACAAGCGTTGAATAAAGAATTATCTTGCCGTTTTTTATAATAAAAATAAAACGGCAGAAGGACGCAGGAGAAAAAAAGCATGAAATTACATAAAAAAATATCCCGCAGGTATTTAAACGGGAAAAAACGCCCGCTTCCGGTACTTAAAAATAGCGCTCCCTGCAAGAAGTCATTATTAACCGCGCTCATTAAAAAACGCTCCAGCGCTCCTAAAGAAAAAAGGGCAGCGATAAAAATGCTGCAGGGAATAAAAAGCCCAGCAAAGAAAAAATAGTAATTTTTTAGATTGAAACGCGCATCCGAAAATATTCCACTTCCCTCAGATCGGCTTTTGGGCAGCATTGTCCGGGCAACAAAAAAACAGAGCAGCCCTAAAGTGAACACGATTCCGGATTGTTTAGTTAAAAAAGCAAGAGCGTTAAAAACACCCGCTAGAAAAAAAGCTTTCTTGGAAGATAATTTTGTTTCTAATAAAAACAGGAGGCTTAGATTTACAAAAATCATTACTAAAGCATCCGGCCTGACCTCAACCATTTTTGTAATGACTGGCCGGCAAACAAAATAGGCCAATAATGTAAAGGCGGCCGCATTTGCAGAAAATAAGCGCTTAGCGATGAGAAATAACAGGTACCCATTAAATAATAACAGCAAGCAGGTGACCACCAATGCGGCATAAAAAATATTTATCGTTTTAAAGAAGAAACAGAGAGGGGCGAAAAAAACGTAGGCAAGCGGAGTATGTATCTGCCAAAAGTCACGATAGGGTATTTTTCCGTCAAAAATAAACCCCGCCGCAGAAAGGGTTTCCATCTCATCGGGGTCAATATTTCTGTGCCAAGCGGCATACAAAACAAATATTGCCGCCAAAAAAATGGCTGCTTTTATTGCAAAATCGGCGTGCCGCCTATAATTATAAGATTCTATATTCATCCGGCGCCCCCATTAAAATCCAATGAAATCCGGCAGATCTAGAGCTTTTAGTTTTTTCATAATACCCCTTTCTTGAAGACTTTGTCAATTCAAAATTAGTTTAAGGAACTGTGGAGAAATAAAAAAACGTAATTTCCTTAATTTTAGAAAATTACGTATAATCCTAAACAAAAAATAGGGGTATGCATCCCCTCTTAAAAAGTTAAATGCCGAGAGAGGGAATCGGACCCCCCACGCCGGCCTTTTCAGGGCCGCGCTCTACCACTGAGCTATCTCGGCGAAAATCTACTTGGCTTTTGATATATTGTACACAAATTGCTTAAAAAGAAAAGGGAAAATTACAGCTGCTTTTTGCCGCTTTTATTCCATCGTTTTAAGCGCTTCCTGGATCAAAGGAAGGATTCCTTCGGCTTCCGCTTTTACCAGGCGGCCAAGCTTGGCGAAAGAATAGTCGCCGTTTTTATCCTTGATTTCCCGCACGATCTGGATTTTCTTCGGGCCGTTATTGTATGAATAAACACTCACCACGATCTTACCCGAATCATTCTCCCAAAAACGGCTGAATGTCTGCGCATCTAAGCTGCTGTCGTAAGGCATCTACTGCTCCTTCCAAGGTTGGGACGTTTCTTAAAAAACAAGAGAAGCTGTCCTTTTGGGTTAGAATTTCTTCCCGTGCCGGTAAGGACGGGTCTTATTGTATTCGACTTTCTTCAAAAGCGCTTTTTCCAGATCGATCTTGCGCGAACCACAATAATCAAAGATGCGGATACAGCAATCTGCCAGCTCTTCCGCCAGCGCATCAGCGCCGGCGTGATTACGCAGCGCTTCCAAAGCTTCCGACAGCTCCGAATGCATCAGCGCGATCAACTCTCCGTCATTACGCGCTTCATCCCACCAGCCCTTGTCTTGGGCGACCCGGTGGCATTCTTTGATCAGATCCTTAATTGGCGGGTTTTTCTTTAACATCGCTCTTTTTCTCCTGGGGTGCCGGTTTAAGCAGTTCATTGAGCCCGGAAAAAACTCTCCGGGAGATCTCCTCTTTAGCGTAAATGCTGGGGCTGGATATTTCGACCAGAGTAGTGCCCGCCGGGGCTTCGGTAAAGAATATCCCCACCGGGGTAGTATCGGTTTCGGACAGATAAACCGCGATCAATTTTTCCCGGGGCACTTCAGCATAAATATAGGCTTCATTTCCCTTGCTCCCAAGCACCTCTTTAACCTTTAAATAACTGTGGTTATAATCCAGGGCAAAGGATTTTTTTATCGCTTCCCCGCGCTTATCCTCGAGGATCCGGGTGGATACCCCCGTAAAACCTCTCCACATTTCCCTGGATTTTGCGCAACCGGTCAAAGTAAACAAAACAATAAAAACAATCGAAATAAAATTAACCTTTCTTTCCATCGCTCCTCCCTAAAATGGGCTTATTCATTAACCAGCTGCTTGATCTGCTCCAAATGCTTGCGCGCTTCTTCTTCGCCGCGCCTGGCAAATTCTTCCGCCCGGTGCAGCTCCAGCCAAAACAATCCCGTAGTATCCGGATGCAAAACAATATCCGCTAACTCCCCTTCCCTCCTGGCCACTTCCGACTGCAATACCTCGACACTGCTGAAAATTATGTTTACGATATTCAAATTAAAAATGCTCTTCAGGCGGCCGAAAAAGCCCAGGGGTTTAGGCTTGGGGCTATCCGCGATCAATCCGGATGGGGCGGCGCTCTGAAGTTTCTTCAGCTGTTTTAAAATATCGTCCCGGGAAGGAGTGACGTTAACCGCGATGATCTTCTTTACCCCCATCTGGATTAAAGGTTCGGTAGGCAAAGGATAGGTCACTCCCCCGTCAAACAGGATCTCTTCCTTAAATTTAAAAGGGGCGAACACTCCCGGCATGGAACAGCTTGCCATTATAGCATCAACCAGGGGCCCTTTGTCCAGGATTTTCGGCTCTTTTTTATGCACGTCACTGGCAATGATTTTCAAAGGCAGCTTGACATCATAAAAAGTTTTATCCTGAAAATGTTTTTTAAGGAAACGGTACAGCTTGTTACCCTTAATAAATCCTAAACGCGGAAAAGTAAAGTCGATCAGGCCCCAGATATGCTTGGGCTCTTTGAATTCCCGGGTAATTTCCATGATTTCGGAACTGCTTTTGCCGGTCGCCCAGAGGCTGGCAATCAATGAGCCGATGCTGGAGCCGACAATGATGTCGATCGGGATATTCTCTTCCTCGATGACTTTTAACACCCCCACATGGCAGAATCCGTAGCCTACCCCTACTCCCAGGACCAGGCCCACCAGGCAATCCCCCAGCTGCCGGGCGATCCGCCTGACCGCCTTGGAATATTCGCAATCCGGGTCATCGATGATCAGGCGGGAAACGGAAGCGGACTCGATTTTGGGGATAGTGGCAAAGACCTCCTGCCCCAAAATCTCCAACTGTTCGCTGTGTTCGGTCCGGGATAATTTATATTCGTTAATAATAATCTTTATTTTGACCGGGTCGAAATTGAAATCCGTCTTCAGGCGGTTGATCAAGGTGTTGGTCTGTTTCAGGTCGCAGGGGTCCGGGCTGCTTAAAACATGGATCAGGTCGCTCTGGTTAAGCATGCTGACCAGGGAACGGTCCATTGCCGCCGGCAGGTCCAGCACAATATAGTGATAATCATTGACCAGGAGGCTAAGGATTTCCAGTAACCGTTTCAGGCAGGAATCATTATCTTCCTCATAGTAAAAACAAAACAGATCAACATCGAAACTGTTTTTCAGGATAAAATCTTTAGGTAAGGCGTAGATATCCTCCGGGCTGGTCAGGTCGAATATCGGCGGCTGGTAAATCTCCAGTTTCTGCGGCAAGGTATGCGTTTTGCCTTTAGATAAAATATCCAGGATAATTACCGATTTACGCGTTTCGCGTTTAAGGCTGAGCGCCAGGTTAAGGGCATAAACGGTTTTGCCCGCCTGCGGGTAAGAACTGAAAACCGAGATTACCGTGCTCTCGAATATTTTTTTCTGATGGACATCCTTTCTCCTGAGCCGGCGGCTTAAAGTCCGGCTGAGGTCGATCGCCAGGCGCGGGATATCCTGTAAAAGCGCGTCAAAATCCTCTTTGGGGATCACCAGTACCGCGCAATCATTGATCACCTCGCTGGTAACCGAATGCGTTTCATTGGTCAAAAGAGAAATGATCCCGAAATATTTTCCGCGGTGCAAATATTCCAGGACCATCCGGTTACCCGCTTTATCCCGGATATAGATCTGCACCCGGCCGCTCAGGATGCAATAAAAAGCGCTTGGGCCGCTGCCCTCCTCGTAAATAATCTGGCCTTTGCGGTATTCCACGATCCTGCTCCGGGCATTGACCAGCGCCAGCTCTTTTTTACTTAACCCGGAAAAAAAAGGCAGACCTTTAATGATGAATTCTTTGTCTTTAAGTTCCATTTATTTTAGATTATTGCGCCGCTTTTGATCACTTCTGCCAGTTTCCTGGCGCTTTCCCTGATCGAGCGCTTCTGGGTCGGGTAATCGACATGCACCAGCCCAAAACGCGGGCCAAACCCTTTATCCCATTCAAAATTATCCAGCAGGGACCAATAGATATAACCGGCCACCCTGACCCCTTCCTCCATCGCCCGGAGGGTTTCCTCAAGGTGCTCCCGGATATAATCCCACCTTAAATCGTCATCTCCGGTGCAAATCCCGTTTTCGGTAATAAAAACCGGCAGGTTATACTTTTTAAGGGAAATTAAAAGTTTGTATAACCCGTGGGGATAAATATCCCAACCCAAGGAATTTTTGCGCAGAGGGTGGTGGTTCTCCTGACAGGTTTCCAGCAATAAACTCCTGACCCCCCAGTGGCGCGTGTCAATAAGGTTGCGGCTGTAATAATTAACCCCGATGTAATCCAGGGTTTTTTTACGCAGCAAAAGCTCGATAAAATAAAAATTATACAGTTTGTTCCTCAGGTAACGGGCCAGTTTGTTCTTCAATGTCGGCCGGCAGATCTCAAATGCCTGGAGGTTGGCGGCGATGCTGACCAGCGGGCCGGGCAGGCCTTTTTCCCGGTAGATCCGGTGGATGATCCGGTAAGCTTTAATATGGGTTTGCGCTAAATTAAGGGTTACCTTGGCGGTTTGCCATAATGAACACTGTTTCGGGGGCCAGGCGCCTAAAAGATAGGCGTGCGAAGAATAAACCAGGGGCTCATTGATCGTGATCCAATATTTCACCTCCGCGGCCAGCGCAGCGGTTATTTTTTCTACAAAACGCAGAAAATATTTTTGCAGTTTAAAATTAGTCCATCCGCCTTTTTCGCTGAACCATACGGGGTTAGTGAAATGGTGCAGGGTAACCACCGGCTCCATGCCTTTAGCCTTTAGCTCCGCGATCACCTGCCGGTAATGCTGGATAGCTTGGGGCTGGAAATCCCCCTCCCGGGGCTCGATCCTGCTCCATTCTATCGAAAAACGGTGGCAGTTATGGCCAAGTTCTTTGGCAATAGCGAAATCCTGCGGGTAAAGTTTATAATGTTCGCAAGCGGAAAGGGAAGCTTCTTTTAGCTGGTGTTTTTCTTCCGCCTGCCACCAATCGTTGTAAATATTCCCGCCCTCGACCTGATGCGAAGAAGTGGCGGCACCCCAAAAAAAATCTTGCGGAAATTTATTCATCAATGCATTATAGCACCGGAAAAAAGAAAATCCCAACATAAAATGCTGGGATTTTCTTTGTGCTTGAAACTATTTTCCTTAAAATACCGCTAAATTACCTTTTGACCGGTTCAGCCGGCGCGCTTAAATGCTTGCTCATCGCTTCCCAGGTTTTCGGGCCGACTTTACCATCGGCTTTCAAGCCGTTTGCTTTCTGGAATTCTTCGATCGCCTTCTTGGTTTTCGGTCCGATCTTACCGTCAACGCTGCCGGAATAGAAACCCGCATTCTTTAAAGCCGTCTGGATTTCCATGCCCGTAGGCTTGTAAGGACCCTGGGGAGGCAAAGGTAAAGCTTCTTTGGTGGCAATCGCTGTTGCTCCGGGAGTAACCTTAGTCTCCACAGCCTTCTGCTCCGTAACTGCCGGGGCGGGGGCGCTCGCCGCGTTCAAAGATTCCATTGTGATCGGCTGCAATTCTTCCGCTTCCTGCTTCTTGCCGCAACCCGCTAAAGCAATTAAAGCTAACACCGCTACCCCAAAACTCAATAACCTCTTCATGCCTATCTCCTCTCTAAAAATTATTAATGATTATTAAAACGATCGCTGTTTTTTAAAATGGTTGGGATTTGTCCACCTCCCCGGCTGCGCCGGCAGCCAAACTGACTTTAGCAAGTTGAATAGACTAATTTTAGCAAATTTTTAAAATAAATCAAGCACCTTTAAGCTTTTATCTAGATGCGCAGTCCTTGCGAGCGTAGCGAGCGGGGACAAGCACCTTTATGCGAAGCGCGGCAGTTTATAATTTCTTTAACCCGGGAAATAATAAATTAATCAGGGTAAATAAAAACAAACATACCCCTCCGCAGAAAAAAAGCGCCGCCGATACCCCCCAGGATTGCGCCAAAAAACCGGAGATCAGGTTCCCGAAAGGGACGATCCCGGCAAAAGTAATCATAAATAAACCCATTACCCTTCCCCGGAATTTATGCGGGACATTGATCTGCAACAAGGTATTGACTAAAGCTACCGGAATAACGCTGGAAGCGCCCACCAGGATCAGCGCCAGCATCGATAATAAATAATGTTTTGACAATGCAAAAAGGATCAGGGAAAACGAAAAGATGAATACCGAGCTGACTAAGATCCTGCCTTTAAATTTATAATCCCCCAGCCTGGCCAGCCACAGAGCCCCCGCCAAAGCACCCAGCCCGGTACTGGACATCAATACGCCCAGGCCTTTTACCCCGACGCCAAGCACATGGCTGGCAAATACCGGCATCAGGATAATATAAGAAATACCGAAAAGGCTCATCGCCGCCACTACGCTCATTAAAGCGATGACCGGCCGCTGGCCGCGGACAAACAGCAATCCTTCCTTAATGTCCTTCAATGCCGAATTCCCGCTGCCGGGTTTATTTTTTTCGAAACGGATATAAAAAAGAGCGACCAGTACCGCCAGGAAACTGATCCCATTCAAATAAAAACAGCCGCTCATCCCGATGATCGAGATTAACACTCCGGCGATCGCCGGGCCGATGATCCGCGAAGAATTAAAAGCTACAGAATTTAAAGCGATGGCGTTAAAAAGATGTTCCCGGCCGACTAATTCGATCACGATCGATTGGCGGGCCGGAGCGTCAAAGGCCATGATGATCCCGTTAGACAAGGCAATGAACATGATCTGTAAAGGGGTAATGACCTTAAACTGGGTGAGCACTGCCAGTAAAAACGCGGAGAACATGAAAGCGGCCTGGGTAAAGATGAGGATGTTTCTTTTGTTCGCCCGGTCCGCCAGGGCCCCTCCTAATAAAGAAAGGACAAATACGGGGATGGAGCCTAAAAATCCGACCACCCCCAAAAGGAAGGCGGAATTGGTCAGCTGGAAAACCAGCCAGCTCTGGGCCACGGTCTGGATCCAGGAGCCGATCAAGGACAGGAACATGCCGATCCAATATATCCTAAAATACCTGACTTTGAGCGCGGAGAACATGATTAGATCTTTTTAGGCAGGGGTAGTTAATCTTTGCCTGACCAGGTCGCTGACTAATTTTCCGTCGGCCTGGCCGGCGATCTTTCCGGTCAATTCCTTCATCAGGCGGCCCATGTCCTTCATCCCGCTGGCCCCGGTAGCCGCGATGGCTTCCTCAATTAAGGCTTTGATCTTTTCCTCGGACATCTCTTCCGGAAGGTACCCTTTAAGGATCTCCAGCTCTTTTTGTTCTTTTTCCGCCGCTTCCAGCCTGCCGCCGCTGGTAAACTGCTGGATGGAGTCCTGGCGCTGCTTGACCTGTTTTTTGATTACCGCGACCACTTCACTGTCATCCAGTTTATCTTTTTTCTTGGCGGTAGCCTGGTTTAACATGTCGGCGCGCAGGAAACTTAAAACGGAGCTCTTTAAGCTGTCGCGCGCCTTCATCGCCTCTTTATAATCGTTAAAAATTTTTTCCGTCAACATCTTTACCCTCCGGCTAAAAAGAAAAACATTTTTTAAATTGGCTTAAACGCCTCTCCAGGTCCGCCCGGCGAAGCTTGCTCGTACGCGACAAGCCGAAATCTTCCACGTTAAAGGAGGCCGCCACCGTTCCGTAAGCCAGCGCTTTCTTGATCGCTGCGGCGTCGACCTTACCCGCCTGGGTCAGATACCCCATAAATCCTCCGGCAAAAGTGTCTCCTGCTCCGGTCGGATCGATCACTTTTTCCACCGGATAGGCCGGAAGGGAGAAAATAAACTTTTTATTATAAAATAAAACGCCGTGCTCCCCTTTTTTAATCAAAACCATCCGGGAACCCATGGCACACAGCGCCTTGGCGGCTTTGATCAGGTTGCTTTCCCCGCTTAAGGCGCGCGCCTCCTGGTCATTAGCCACATAAATATCGATATGCTTAAGCAGCTTGATCAACGCCTTGCGCTTGGTATTGATCCAGTAATTCATACTGTCCAGCCCGATCAATTTCGGGGAATGCATCCGGGTCAAAAGATGCTCCTGGATATCCGGGTCGACATTAGCCAGAAAAATATATTCGATCTTGCGCTGCGCTTCGGAAACCTCCGGTTTGAATACGGAAAGCACCCCCAGCTGGGTATTCAAAGTCAAAGCGGAATTTAAATCCCCTTCATACTGGCCTTCCCAGCGGAAGGTTTTTCCTTTGTCCACGGAAAGGGAGCTGAGGTTTAACCCTTTATCCCTGAGAAAGGCCATGTGTTTTTTAGGGAAATCGCTGCCGACGATGGCGATCAGGTTAACCCTGGTAAAAAGCCTGGCGGCCATGGAAAAATGCGCGGCGGATCCGCCCAAGAGTTCCGTGCGCCGGCCGAAAGGAGTCTTTACGCTGTCCAATGCCACTGTCCCTAAAACAATAATGCTCATGCCTTGCCCCCCTATTTAACGATAAACCAAAATATTAAAGCGATAATTACCCGGTAGACGCCGAAAGAAACGAAATTGTGGCGCTTGATAAAAACCAGCAAAAATTTAATGGCGGCGATCGCAACCAGGAAAGAAACCAGGAAACCCATCCCCAGATAAGCAAACTGTTCCCCGTTAAAGGCGTGCGCGCTTTTCAAAAGGTCCAACCCGGTCGCGGCAAGCATCGTGGGAATCGCCAGGAGGAATGAAAATTCGACGATGGTTTTTCTTTTTAATCCGATAGCCAGGCCTCCGACGATTGTGGCGGCTGCCCGGGAAACTCCGGGAATCACTGCCAGAGATTGAAAAAGGCCGATGATCAATGCCTGCCGGTAAGAAATACCTTCTAACTCCCCGCCCTCTTCCTTGTGCCGGTGCAGCAGTTCGAAAACTATCAAAAATAACCCGCCGATAAACAACGACCAGATCACCACGCTATTATTACCCAGCAGGCATCTTTTGATGATTTTATACAACAGGAGACCGACTAAAGCCGTGGGCACAAAAGCCGCCAACAGCTGTTTCCAGATCCTGCTCCCGCTGACCAGCTGCTTCCAGTAAACCACCACCACCGAAAGTATCGCCCCCAGCTGGATAAAGATCTCAAAACTTTTCATGAATTCCGACTGACCCAAATTAAGCAATTTTGCGGTCAGGATCAAATGCCCGGTAGAAGAAATCGGCAGGAACTCAGTGACCCCCTCCACGATCCCCATGATCAAAACCTGAAAGATACTCATTATCCCTCCTCAAATCTAATGCGTGTCGATAAATTTCTGCATATCCGCGGGTAACGGTGCGCGGAAGATCATTGTTTTTTGCGTCTGCGGATGCTTAAATTCCAGGTACCCGGCGTGCAGGCAAACCCGCTTTGCCCGTAAAGCGAAATCCTTGCGGAAAACAAACCGGTCCTCTCCGACCAGCGGATGGCCGATATATTTAAAATGCAGGCGGATCTGGTTAGTCCTGCCGGTGGCCGGAGAAACTTCGACGACGCTGTAATTATTTCTCTCCTCTAAAACCCGGTATTTGGTAAGCGCGCTTTTTCCTTCCAGCGGCGCCTTGATCTCCCCGGTGCTTGCGCCCAATTTACCGTGCACAAAAGCGGTGTATTTCTTGCTTACCAGCCGGTCCCTGAAGATGTCCGCCATTTGCTCCTGAAGCTGCCTGCTTTTAGCGTAAATCAATAGCCCGGAAGTTTCCCGGTCCAGCCGGTGGCAGGGATACAATCGGTATTTCAGGCCCCTTTCCCGCAGGTCTTCATTAAGGACACCGGTCAGGTTGCGCGATTCTTTAGTTAAGGGAACGCTTAACAATCCGGCGGGCTTATCCACTATCAGCAGCCAATCATCCTCGAAAATAATGGGAATATTCATCCCGCACCATCTTTCTATTTAATTTATTAAACCGTCTGACTTAAGAGCGAATTACCAAGATGGTGCGGGATCCATTAAACGATTTTGAGCATCCGTTCGATCGCCAGGAGCGCTTTTTGACGAATCTCCCTGGAAACTTTGACCTCTTCTTTTAACTCCTCCAGCGCCCAAAGCACTTTTTCCTGCGTCGTGCGTTTCATATTCGGGCAGACCGCGCGTTCACTGGCTAAATAGAATTCTTTTCCCGGGTTATCCTGCTTTAAGCGGTAAATTAATCCGGCCTCCGTGCCGACGATAAATTCTTTTGCCGGATCCTCCCTGGCAAACTTGGCCATTTGGCTGGTGGAGAGCACCGCATCGGCCAAAGCCACCACTTGCGGCAGGCATTCCGGGTGCACCATTACCTTGGCCAAAGGATGGAATTTTTTTTCCCTTTTTAAGTCTTCGGGCAGGATTTTCACGTGGGTAGGGCAGAAACCATGCCAAGAGATCAGCTTCCTGCCGGTTTTTTTGGAAACATAATCCGCCAGATATTTATCCGGGACAAAAATTATTTCTTTCTCGTTTTTAAGGAAGTTGACTACGGTCACCGCGTTGGTGGAGGTGCAGCAGTAATCCAATTCTGCTTTCACCGCCGCCGAGGTATTCACATAGCCTACGGTGACTGCACCGGGATGCTCTTTTTTGAGTTTTCTTAATTCCTCGGCGCTCATCATGTTGGCCATCGGGCAGCCGGCGGAAACATCCGGCATAATGACCATTTTTTCGGGCGAAAGGATCGAAGCGGTCTCCGCCATAAAATAAACTCCGCAAAAAACGATCACTTCAGCGCTGGTCTTGGCGGCCGCGCGGGAAAGCTCCAGGGAATCTCCGCGGAAATCCGCGATATCCTGCACTTCGGGCAGCTGGTAATTATGCGCCAGAATAACGGCATTGCGTTTTTTCTTTAGTTCCTTGATCTTGGCCGCTAATAATTTATCTTCTTTAATCATTTTAACGGATAACCTTTTGGATAATCCCTCCGCCTAAAACCGTGTCTTTATCGTAAAAAACCGCGGATTGACCGGGGGTAATCGCAAACTGTGGCTGTTTGAAAACAACTTTAAGATTTTTTCCGGGGTAAACAAAGGCGCGCGCTTCTTTATGATTATAACGTATGCGCACCTTAATCTCAACTCTCTTTTTCGGAGGCTTAGCCAGGAAATGCCCGCCTTTTACGGTAAATTCCCTTTTATAAACCGTTTCCCGGCCGCCCAGGATAACCTGGTTATTTTTAGCGTTGATCCGGGTTACGTAAAGCGGATGTCCGGCGGCAATCCCTATTCCGTGGCGCTGGCCGACGGTATAAAAAGCTATCCCCCGGTGGCGGCCAAGCGCCTTACCGTCCTGGCCGACAAAATCTCCGGGTTTAACCTCTCCCCCTGCGGAGGCCTGGATAAATTCTCCGTATTTCCCGCCGGGGACAAAACAAATCTCCTGGCTGTCCTGCTTCTGCGCCACTTTCAGGCCAAAATCGCTTGCCAGCTCCCTGACTTTAGTTTTATTGAAATTTCCCAAAGGAAAGATTACACGTTTAAGCTGCGCCTGGGTCAACCGGTAGAGAAAATAAGATTGGTCTTTGCGCGGGTCTTTGGCCTTCTTGAGCAGATAGCCTCCCGGGGATTTTACGATCCTGGCGTAATGTCCGGTAGCCAGGAATTGCGCCTCCAGCGCCATCGCTTTTTTGAGTAAAATGCCGAACTTAATGAATTGATTGCAGCGCACGCAGGGGTTAGGGGTACGGCCGGCAAGGTATTCGCGGTAGAAATCCCGGATCACTTCCTCATAAAAAAATTTATTGAAATTCAATACGTAATGCCTGATCTCCAGTTTCTGGCAGACCAGGCGCGCGTCTTCGATCCCGGTTAAACCGCAGCAGGCGGGCTTGCCCCCCTGTTTTTCCCAGGGATCTTTTCCGAAAGCCGAAGCCCCGGTGGAAAAACACATCGTCAGCCCGATCACTTCATAACCCTGCTCTTTAAGCAAAGCCGCGGCTACCGAAGAATCCACCCCTCCGCTCATTGCCACGACCACGCGTTTTTTTATATTTTTCATCGCCCTTTAAGCGAAAAGGGCCCAGCATATTCTGCCGGGCCCTTTTCTTTCATTCCTTACAGGTTATAACTTCACTACTTTAGTAGCTTGTTCACCCTTAGGACCTTTTTCGATCTCGAACTCTACTTCCTGGCCCTCCTCTAAAGTCTTATAGCCTTCACCCTGGATAGCGGTGTGATGCACGAACACATCAGCCCCGTTCTCAGGCGTAATAAAACCATAACCCTTTTGATTGGAAAACCACTTTACTTTGCCTTTTGCCATTTGTTCTATTTCCTCCTTTCCATGAAATTGTAGCCTCAAACGGGAGCAAAATAAAAAAAACCGTAAGGCGTTTTATTCTTTTCTCCTTACGGTTGAAGACTTCTACTCCCTTGTTCGCTACTTTGAAAATTATATAATAATCCGGATGATTGTCAATAAAAATATTTTTATCCGGACGGTTTTAGCGGCCAGCGGCAGGCCGGCAAAAACCCTATTTAAATTTGTCGATTCGCTTAAGATTATAGTATTCGACAACCTTGACCTTAGCCTTAGACTTGTCCACCAGCCAATCATGGTATTTACGCATAAAACGATCGTGGTCGGATTTCCTGGCCCACTGGTAGACGGAAGCGTACTGGTCCTTGTATCCGAGGCGCCGCATTGTCCTGTAGCTGAGCAACCCGCAAGTTTTCCTGGCGTGGCGGGCCCACATCAAACTATCTTTCCGGTATTTTGCCAATTCACCCGGCTTGACGACGAATAAAACTACGTGGATAAACATCCCTCCCCCTTTTTTTTAATTGCGGAATTGGCTTATTATATAACAGGGGAGTGAGGAAAGCAATGCGTTACCATTCCCATCTCAGGCCCGCCTGCACGCTCCTGCCGGACTGGGGAATACCGGGAATATCCTGGTATTCCACATTGAAGATATTGGCCGCGTTTATAAAAATATCGGTGTTTTTGTTCAAAGCGTAATTTAATCCGGCGTTCAGTAACAGCCAACCGCGCCGGCCGGGCTGCTGTTTATAATCAAGCCCTATTTCCTGCCTGCCGAAAGGCAGATCAAAATTAAATACCGTACGCGCTAGATGGCGGGCATAATTCAGCCCGTATTTATAAAGATACCCCTGGCGGTCGACCACTTTATCGGTGTAGGTATAGTTGGCATCCAGACTGAACAGGCGGTTGAATGTTTTGTGCAGCGAATATTCCAAGCCGAAAACATTATCCGCAGTAAAATTACGCGGCTGCCATTTTACGGCAGGGTCCTTTTTGACCCAATCGATCATTTTATTTTCCTGCCGGAAGAAAAAAACCAACCCGCTGGAATAACCCTCCTGTTTATATTCCAACCCCGCCTGATAGTTCCAGGCCTTTTCCGGGGCAAGATCAGGATTGCCCAGGGTCGTCGGGTCATTATAGTAAAGTTCCGTGAATGACGGGATGCGTAAGCTGCGGGAAATCCCTAGATTGAGCGCCGTGGCGGCATTCAACTTGAATTTAAGATTAGCGGAGCCGGTATAAGCCTGCCGGAAATCGGAAAAATCATCCAGGCGCAAAGAAAAACCAAGATCGACCCGGTCGCTAAGCGCAGCGCTGTCATCTAAATATATGCTCCGGTAATCGCGGGTGTGCTTGCCTAGATTGCTCGAGATGATCCTCTCCTGTCCCCACTCTAAACCGATCCCGGTTTTCCCCAGAACCCCGGCTTCCTTCTGGAAATAAATTCCCGGGACAAACATATCCGTATGGTGATCATTGTAACTGGCGAGGTTGCGGTTAAGGGCGAATTTATCAAAATGCCTGCGCCAGAGAAAATTCGGCTTGACCAATATACCGTCTTTTTCTAAACTCAAGCCGCTGTTAAAAAGGTAGGTCCGGGTCCACTCAAAAGACGGGTACCCTAAGCCCGGAGTGTAAAAATCATACGCCCCGAAAGCTTTGCGCTGGTAACCAAAATCGTTCTCCCAGCTGCCCAGCGGCAACTCCCAGCGGGTGGCTAACGAAGCGGTAAATTTTTCAAAATCCGTGTCATAACGGAAACCTCCGGACTTAGCCTCTTCGACCGAAAACCTAAAGCCGAAATCCTTGACTTTATCTCCCACGCTGAGCAGTCCGTAACCGCTATGCCTTGTGCCCGCCGCAGACTCCAGAACTATTTTCCTTTCTTTCGGGGGCTGCAGCACAAAGTCGACCGCTCCGGCAATAGCATCCGGCCCGAATAATGCGGAGCCCGCCCCGGGAATAACCTCTATTCTTTTAATGTCTTCCTTGGTAAAAGGGATATCGGAATTATGGTGGGCGGTCTGAGGATCATTGATCCTTTGCCCGTTAAGCAGGATCAATACCTGCGAAAAGGTAGAGCCGCGCAGAGAGAAATCCGACTGTATCCCGCCGGCCAGGGCCCGGCTTTCCAGGTCGACAGGTAAACCGGCCAGCGTTTCCAGCGCGGACTGGTAATGGAAAGCGCCTGCCTGCTCCGGGCGGGCGGAGGAACCGCTGAATAAAAATGATTTTTCCTTAGTAATCACCAGTGTTTCCAGTTCCTGGGGATCGGGCTCCCGGCAGAAAGAACAGCGGGGAAAGGACAGGAAAAGGATAGAAAAAATAAAAAACCGCTTTATTTTAAGCTTGAACATAAGCTAATTATAAAGCGGCGGAATGAATTGTCAACTTATAAAATATAAATGGTTTACATTGTTTTGCGCTTTTAACGGCAGGCGGTCACATCCCCGCTGGAGACCTTTTGGATGAGGCCGGAATCCTTGCGGATAAGCAGCGCCCCGTCGGAATCGATATCGGCGGCCTGGCCTTCGATATGTTTATTGAGATAATCCACCTTGACCCGCGTGCCCAGGGTCAGGTTAAAACTACGCCATTTTTCGATGATCTCCCGCGCCCCCTTATCCTGCAAATGCAGATAATTGTGCTCCACCTTGCGCAGGAACTCCTGCAGTAAAGCCACGCGGCTCAATTCCTCTCCCGTCTCTTCTTTTAAGGAGGTAGCGTGCGAAAGCAGGGATTTTTTATCATTGTTCACGTTTAACCCGATACCGATAACCACAAAATTTACTTTATCCGTTTCCGCGTTCATTTCCGTCAGGATTCCGGCGGCTTTTTTACCGTGGATCAAAACATCATTGGGCCATTTGATCTGCGCCTCTAAACCGGCAGACTCCTTGAGCGCCTCGCAAATACTCACCGCGCTCATTAAGGTCAATATCGGGCAGGCGGAAGGGGAAATTTTCGGCCGCAAAACCAGAGAAAGATAAATCCCTTTGTATTTGGGGGAAAGCCAGTCCCGGCCCAGCCTGCCGCGCCCCTTGGTCTGCGTTTCCGCCAGGACCAAACTGCCGTCGGCAGCGCCGTGCATCCCCAGCGCCATCGCCTGGTCCATCGTCGAGCTCAAGGAATCGAAATAATCGATCTTTTTTCCGATAAACCGGGTGCCCAGGTTGCGCTGGACCTCAAAAACAAAAAGCCGGTCCGGGCAGGATTCGAGGCGATACCCTAAATGCGGGACTGCCGCGATTTCATAACCGGCATCCTTTAATTCCTGGATGTGTTTCCAGAGCCCCTGGCGGCTGATCCCCAGGTGTTTGGCGATCTGATCACCGGAAAGATAATCGTGCTTCTTATTTAAATAGTCGAGTATTTTCTCTTTCATTTCTTTTTCAGATATTCTTCAAACTTGCCCCAAAACGGGTCGATCCGGGGATGTTTAAGTTCAACGCTGTTCTCTCCGTCAAAAACCCGCATCCCTTTTTCCCTCGCCGTAACCTCTCCGACGATGCTGGCGGGGATCCCGGCCTTCTCCAGCGCCTTGACAATCGCCCCTGCTTTTTGCTTGGCGGCCGTAGCCAAAAGGGTCCCCTCACTGATGGACTTGTAAGGATCGATCCCAAAGCACTCACAGGACAGGCGGACCTCCTCCTGAATGATTATTTTATTTAATTCAATACGCATCCCCACCCGGCTGTGCTGGGCAATCTCAAAAAGCCCGCCCCAAACCCCGCACTCGGTAGCGTCGTGCATCGCGGTAACCCCGCCGCAGGAAGCAGCGACCGCCGCATCCTTGACCGTAGACATTTGATAAAAAATATCCTGCGCCCGCCTGACAAAAGATTTTCCGAACCGGGCTCGCAAAACTTCCGGGAAATAAGCGGACATCAAACCGGTGGTTTCGATCGCCGGCCCTTTGGTAACAATGATCGCATCCCCAACTTTGGCGCACGGATTGATCAACTCTTTTTTTGCGCCCAGGCCGAACATCGTCCCTCCTCCTACCATCGGATAATTGCACCCGGCATAGCGGGCGGTATGCCCGGTAACCACGCTGATCTTTAATTTTTTACACTCCCGGTCGACCGCATTCCACATCCGGACCAGTTCCGCTTCCTTCATCTGAGGCGGCAGGTTAAGGTCGATCGCCAGGTATTGCGGGGCGATCCCGCTTACCGCCACATCACTGGCAATAATATGCACGGCAAACCAGGCGGCTTTTTCCATCCCCAATTCTTTGGCGATAAAAAACGGGTCGGTGGACAGGACCATTACCCGGGAACCCAGGTCCACTACCCCGAAATCCACCCCGTTTTGCGGGCCGACGATAATCGCCCGGTCCGGCCGGCCTAATTTGCGGTAGATATACCGGTTAAAAAAATCCGGATGGATTTTACCCAGTTTTGGTAAATTATTTTTCATAAAGGGGGGACATCGCGCGTAGTTTTTCCACCACCGGAGGTAATTTTTCCAGAAGATAATCGATATCGCTTTCCTTGGTCCAGCGCCCCATCGTGATCCGCAGGGAGCCGTGCGCAGTCTCGTGGTCCAGGCCGATCGCCAGCAGCACGTGCGAAGGCTCCAGGGAGCTGGAGGTACAGGCCGAACCGGTGGAACAGGCAATGCCTAAAAGATCAAGGGTTAAAAGGATCGATTCCCCTTCGATATATTTAATGGAAAAATTTACATTGTTGGGAAGCCTTAGGCTGGGATGACCGTTAAGCCTGACCTGGGGTATTTTAAGAGGGATCTCCTTGATCAACCGGTCCCGTAAAGCGGTTTGAAATTTAATTTCTTCCTGCATTTTATCCCGGCACAGCTCAAGGGCTTTTGCCAAGCCGAAGATGCCGGGGGTATTGTGCGTTGAGGCCCTTCTCCCTTTTTCCTGGTCACCGCCGCGCATAAACGTCTGCAGGCGGGTACCTTTACGGACATATAATGCCCCGACACCCTTTGGCCCGTAAAATTTGTGCGCGGAAAGAGAAAGCATGTCGACATTAAGCGCATCAACATTTATGGGAATATGCCCGACCGTCTGCACCGCATCGGTATGAAAATAAATCCCTTTTGCCCGGGTAATCTTTCCCAGTTCGGCGATCGGCTGCAGGGTGCCGATTTCATTATTGGCGTGCATAATACTGACCAGAATAGTTTTATCGGTGACCGCTTTTTTCAAATCCTCAGCGGAGACCAGGCCGTCCTTGTTTACGGGCAGATAAGTGACCTTAAAGCCGTTTTTTTCCAGAAATCCGGCCGGCTCGCTGATCGCGTGGTGTTCGATCGCCGAGGTAATGATATGGTCACCTTTTTTTTGCAAAGCATAAGCTGTTCCCAGAAGCGCGTAATTATCCGATTCCGTGCCGCCGGAGGTAAACACGATCTCTTCCGGCTGGGCGCCGATAAAATCCGCCAGCGTTTGCCGGCTATCCTCTAAAGCTTTCTTTGCCTCCTGGCCGTAAGCATGCAGGCTGGAGGCGTTACCGAATTTATCGAAAAAATATGGGGTCATCGCCGCGACCACTTCCGGGTCGCAGGGAGTAGTGGCGGCGTAATCTAAATATACTTTTTTCATCCCGCACCTTCTTTCTTAATTCAATCTATAAACTATATGACTAAAATATGACAATAATTAGAAGGTGCGGGATTCATCTCCCAATCACCTCATTTAAGCTTCCCGTGCGGTAACCCTGCAAGTCAACGGTAACGTAATTATACCCTAAATCTTTTAATTTACCGGTGATCATCCGGCGTTTACCGAGCAGCCGGCGCAGTTCGCTTTTATCGACTTCGATTCGGCAAAGCTCCTGATGGTGCCGCAGGCGCACCTGCGCAAAGCCGAGGCGGCGCAGATAACTTTCCCCCCGGTCAATACGCCTGAGCAGCCCGGAGGTGATCCTGGTCCCGTAGGGAACGCGCGAAGCCAAACAGGCCAGGCTGGGCTTATTCCAGCTGGATAGCCCCATTTTTTTACTTACCCGGCGGATATCGTTTTTGGTAAAACCCGCCCGGAGTAAAGGTGATTCTATTTTTAGTTTACGCTTAGCGATATTCCCCGGCCGGTAATCCTTTTTATCCGAAATATTCCCGGCCTCCAGGACAAAATTCAGCTTATTTTCCCGGGCCAGCGTAATTAATTTTGAAAAGAGCTCCTGCTTGCAAAAATAACAACGCGAAACGGAATTCTCCGTAAATCTTTTGTCGCGCAATTCCTCGGTCCGGATCACTTTAAGCCGGCAGCCGATTTGTTTGGCCAGGCTCCGGGCTTTGTCCAGCTCCCCTTGCGGATAAGTGGCGGAAACCGCGGTGACCGCCAGAAGTTTTTCCGGCGGTAAAACCAGACTGCACATTTTAAGTAAAAATGCGCTGTCCTGTCCCCCGGAAAACGCCACCAGCGCTGATTTATATCCCCGGATTAAACGCTTAAGCCGGTTTAGCTTGTCTTCGATCTCCATAAAAGAAGCTTCTTTATTTTATAACGCGACGACTTCTTTTATTTCCGGGACTTCCTGCCTTAATATCCTCTCGATCCCGTTCTTTAAGGTCATCGAGCTCATCGGGCAACATCCGCAGCTTCCTTTTAATTTCAGCTTTACCACCCCGTCCGGAGTAACATCAACCAGCTCGACATTGCCGCCGTCAGCCATAAGCATCGGCCTGACCTTATCTAGTGCTTTTTCTATTTTTTCTCTCATTTGGTTCTCCTTAAGTAAGCGCCTTCACTGATAAAACCAGGAATAAGCGCGTCCTGCTTCATTCGCTGCTGTCCGGCTTGATCACCGTTAATTGAACTGGTTCTTGGATAAATAATGGAAAGCGCTGAGCAAGGCTTTAGAGCCTTCACCGGCGGCAACAATGATCTGTTTCTCCGGCACGTCGGTCACGTCCCCGGCGGCAAACACTCCGGCGATATTGGTCTGGTTGCGCGCGTCAACGATGATTTCATTTTCCGGGTTTTTCCCCACCCCTTTGGCAAACGCCGAGTTGGGAGTTAATCCGATTTCCACAAATACTCCCTGCACGACCAGCTCTTTCTCCTGAAGTAAACTTTTTATTTTTATGCTCTTGACGAATTTATCCCCCAAAACCGCGGTGACGAAAGTATTGTTTAAAATCCGCACATTCGCCGCTTCCTCGACCTTGCGGCGCATGATCGCATCCCCCGCCAGCTCCGGGGAATGATTAATGATATAAATGTGCCCGGCGATTTTCATCAACTGCAAGACAGCATCCAGCGCGGAATTTCCTCCGCCGACCACCGCCACATCCTTACCGCTGAACAGCGGGCCGTCGCAAGTGGCGCAATAAGTTACCCCGCGGTTCTTGAATTCTTTTTCTCCCGGAACATCCAGCTCCCGGGCCTTCTTGCCGCTGGCGATGATTACGCAGCGGGCCTGATACCGGCCTTTATCGGTTTTTACGTTAAAAAGCTGCCCGGTTTTCTCCAATTCCAGCACCTCTTCATTTTCCTTAAGCGCGGTGCCATATTTAAGCATATGCTCTTCGAATTTCTTGGCCAGTTCCGGGCCGGTAATGAATTGATAACCGGTATAGTTTTCAATTTCTCCGCTCCAGGCAGCCTGCCCGCCGATATCCCGGCTGATCACTAAAAAATCCAGCTGTTTCCTGGCGGCATATACGCTGGCGGTAATTCCTGCCGGTCCCGCCCCGATAATAATCAGATCGTGAATGTCCATTTCCCACCGGCCTTAAATGCCCAGAGCTAACTTTATTTTTTCCTTGTCGAACCCGATGATAATTTCTCCGTCGATATCGATGACCGGCACCCCCATCTGCCCGGTTTTGGCCATCATCTCATCGGCGGCCAGCTGGTCTCCGGAAACATCCAGGTTCTGGAATTCAATATTGTTATCTTTCAAAAATTGTTTGGCGCGGATACACCAGGGGCAGGTAGAAGTGCTGTAAACTTTCACGCTCTTAGCCATGCTCAACCTCCTTTTTTAGTTGATGGGGAGCCAGGTCGACAATCTCCAGGACCTCCAGGACAATCATGTATTTAGGATGAGGAAGTTTGGCTTCAGGGTGGTGACTCTGCCCCTTATCCTGATACAAATTTTTCAGCAGCCTTTTGGCCAGGCGGGAAGTAATATTATCCTCCCAGGTTTTAAGGATCTCCGGGCTGATCTGTTCGTCCTGAATGATCCTGGCCCTGCCTTTCAGGCAATAACCGATAAATTTATGTTCATCGACCACAGTGATGCTCACGGCGGGATTCTGGGCAATATTTTTGCTGGTCATGCCGTGATAAACATCCATCAGGTAGATCTCCCCGGCCGGATCGATCTTGACGATATCTTTGCACGAACTATGGGGAAACCCGTGCTTATCGATCGAGGAAATGATCACGAAATCCTGGGTGCGCAAAAAATCAACGATTAGCGTCGACAGTTGTTTCATTTTAAGCTTTCCGCAAATTTAACTCCGAAATCAAAACAAGCGGCCAGTTCGGAGGGGTCGGGGACATATTTAACCGAAATCTCCGGCCCGTTCTGGTCGATCCCGCTGTCTTTAAGCATCTCCCGCATTTCTTTGGTTGCCCCGCCTGCCCATCCGTAGGAGCCGAAATAACCCGCTTTCCTGCCTTTTGCCTTTAACCCTTTAACGATCTCCAGGAAAGCGGCAATATTAGGAAGCATGTCATTGTCATGCGTGGATGAACCGAAAAGAAATCCCTTAGCGGTTAACATCCGGGTAATTACTTCCGTGCGGTCGCTCTGGGCGATATCATAAAGCTGGACCTGGATTCCGGAGGAGATTATCCCCTCGATGATTTTCCTGGCCATTTTTTCGGTTGCCTGCCACATGGTTTCATAAACCACGACTACCCGGTCCCGGGTTTTTCCGGAGGCCCAATCCAGATAGCAATTAACCGCTTTAGCCGGATCTTTGCGCCAGATCACTCCATGGCTGGGGGCAATAATTTTAAGCGGGATATTCATCCCCTGGATTTCCTGGATCTTTCTCAGGATGACCGCGCCCAAAGGCCAGAGGATGTTAGCGTAATATTTCTCCGTTTCATCCATTAAGGCGCAGGGATCGACCTGGTCGTCGAATTTTTCTCCGGTAGCAAAATGCTGGCCGAACGCGTCATTGGACAGAAGCAGCCCATCCTGAGGGCAATAGGTAAACATGCTGTCCGGCCAATGGATCATCGCCGCTTCGATGAAAGTAAGGGTGCGCCTGCCTAATTTCAGCTGATCGCCGGTCTTGACCACCTGAAAATCCCAATCTTTGTAATAATGCTTGTACAGCCCCTCCTTGCATTTGGCGGTGCCGAAAACTTTCGCCTTGGGGCAAAGGGAGATGATCTGCGGCAGGGCCCCGGAATGGTCGGTTTCCACGTGATTGGCGATCACGTAGTCGATCTTTTCCAAAGGAATGATTTCCTTGATGTTCTCAATCAGCTCCGGGCCGAACGCTGCGGACACCGTATCCACCAGGGTAATCTTCTCATCGATGATCAAATAGGCGTTATAACTTGAGCCCCGGGCCGTAGTATAAGTATGCCCGTGGAAATTACGCACATTCCAATCCACCACTCCTACAGAATATATATCCGGCAATATTTTTATCGCTGCCATAGTTTCTCCTTAAGCCTTAATATCCCTGGAAATTCTCCGTTACGACCGCTCCGGGAGCGATCTCCAGTTCCCGAATTAATATCTGCTGCATCGCTTCCACCATCTGCGGCGGTCCGCAAAGGTAAAATTTTCTCTCCCGGTAGTCCGGGATCTGATGTTTGATCACCCCGGCGTTGATCCTGCCGACGGTGCACTGGAAACCGGGTTCGGTTTCGCACAAGACATGGGCGACCCTTAAACGCGGGTAATCTTTCATCATCGCGTCAAAATCATCTTTAAAAACAACGTCTTTTACGGAACGGTTGGCATAAAGCAGGATAATATCGGCACCCAGCTTTTTGTCCGCGGCGTATTTACAGATGCTGCGGATAGGGGTAATCCCGATCCCCCCGGACAAAAAAGCGATTTTCGGGGCGGATTCGTCCAAAACGAATTTTCCGAAAGGGTACTGGACAGTTATCTGGTCCCCGGCCTTTAAATTATTCAGCTTTTTGGAAAAGTCGCTTTCCGTCAATTTCTTGGTAAACTCAATATAACACTTTTCGGTGGGAGAGCTGGAGATAGAAAGATACCTTTTCAACGCCGGATCATTGTTCAGCTTTACCAGCAAAAATTGACCGGCCTGAAAATCCGGGGCGTTATTTATTTCCAACCGGAAACTCTTGACGTTATAATTCCGGGAAATAACCTCTTTAACTCTGGCGGTAATCTCGGCGGTCATCTTATTGCGCAGGCGTTTTTACGGCTGACTATTGCTTAATAATTTCCTGCAAAGCGGCGAAAACCTCATCAAAATTAACTGCCTGAGTTATTTCACCTACCAATTGAATGTAACGGATACGGTCTTTGCGGTCGATAATCAATGAACCTCTGGCCAGCAAATTCAGCTCTTTAATTAAAAAGCCGTAATTTAAGCCGAAGGAGGAAAACCGGTAATCGGAAAGGACCAGTTCGTTCTTGATCGCGTTGGCCGAGCAAAATCGCGCTTGCGCAAAAGGCAGGTCTTTGCTGACCCCGATCACCACGACCTCCGGGCCCAGCCCGGCGGCCTTGCGGTTAAATTCTTTGACTTGCAGGTCGCAAACCGGGGTATCCAGCGACGGGAAGAAGTTAACCACCTTGATCTTGTCCTTAAAATCAGAAAGCTTGACTTCCTTGAGATCCGGGGAGATCAGTTTAAAATTAAAAGCCCGTCCGCCCACCTTGACCGCTTTCCCGGTTAAAAATAGCGGTGCCCCTTTGAAGGTCACTCTCCTTGCCATTAGATTTTCTCCTAAGCTATTTTTTCAAACTGGTCCTTGCCCACCCCGCAATCCGGGCAAACCCAATCCGCCGGTAAGCTTTCGAAACTGGTGCCGGGAGCAACCCCGTTACCCGGATCTCCGGCTGCCGGATCATAAATATAACCGCAAACTAAGCATTTATATTTGCTCATTGTTTGGTTTCCTCCCCAGTGTGGGCGGCCGTATAAGAGGGCGCCTTTTTTGCCGTTGATTTATTCGCCTGACATGCCTGGCATTTAGTGCAGCCGGATGACGCGTTCGCAGAAGCAGGGCCACTGCCCGAAACGGGGACGCTGGAAACATTATAATTAGGCAGCACTTGCGAACGGATATATGTCTTGGCCCTGGACTGCAGCATATCCCTGAATTGAGCTTGGTTGACGAATGCTTGGGTTGGCCTATATTGTGCCCCGCATAAATTACCCAGCGCCGCTATCCAGAGCAAAGCTACCGCCAGGTATCCCAAAATTTTAAGCCATTTTTCTGCGGTTTTGGTCACCGTAACCAGGACAAAAAAGCTTACGGTTAGCAGGACCGCCACCGGCATCAGCGCCGCTAAACGCGATAAATTGAATAGCATAAACTCCTCCTTAGATTAAACGGCGCTTTCAAGCTTTAAAACGCTGCCCTAAACCTTGGTCAACAGCCGCTGTTTATCTTTTTAATATCGTTTTTAAGTCCGCATCCGGCGTGCTGGTTAATTTCAGGCCGAATTTTTCCTGCAGGACGCCGAACACATTTTTACTGATAAAAGCCGGCGCTGTCGGACCAATATAGATTCCTTTGATATTAAGATACAACAAAGATAACAGAATGGCAACTGCTTTTTGCTCAAACCATGAAAGCACTAAGGTTAACGGCAGATCGTTTACCCCGCAGCCGAAAGCATTGGCCAACGCCACCGCGATTTGCACCGCAGAATAAGCGTTATTGCATTGTCCTAAATCAATTAGCCGGGGAATACCTTCAATCTCGCCGAAATCCATTTTGTTAAAACGGTATTTGCCGCAGGCCAGGGTCAAGATTACGCAATCCTGGGGTACTTTTTCGGCAAATTCAGTGTAATAATTACGCCCGGATTTGGCCCCGTCACACCCTCCGATCAGGAAAAAATGCTTAATTTTCCCGGCTTTAACCAGCCCCACGATCTTCTCCGCTAAGCCTAAAACCGCGGTGTGATGGAAACCGGTCCAGATCTTTTTGCCGGGGGCTTCCGGTAAAGGCGGCAGGGATTTAGCTTTTTCGATCAGGGATTTAAAATCCCGGCTTTTTAGATGCGTCGCTCCGGGTACACCGGTAATGCCGATCGTAAACAACCTGTCCAGGTAAGTATTATCCGGGGGGATCAATACGCAGTTGGTCGTGGCTAAAAGCGCCCCGCTGAAAGCGCCAAATTCTTTTTTCTGCTCCTGCCAGGCCCCTCCATAATTACCCGCCAGGTGCTTGAATTTCTTCAGCTGCGGATACCCGTGGGCCGGAAGCATTTCGCTGTGCGTGTAAACATTTATTCCGGTGCCTTCAGTCTGCTTAAGCAGCTCATAAAGGTCCAGGAGGTCATGACCGGTAATCAGGATCCCCGGGCCGGCTTTGGTCCCGGTTTCTACCTGCGTCGGCACCGGGTTGCCGAATTTCTGCGTATGGACTTTATCCAGAAGCTCCATGATCTTGTAATTCATCTGCCCGCATTTTAAGACCAGCTCCAGGTATTGGTCCAAATCAAAACTGACATTAGTGACGGTTTTAAAAAGCGCTTCGTGCATGAAAGCATCCACTTCCGGATCGAATGCCCCCAGTTCCCGGGCGTGGTAGGCATACGCGGCGATCCCCTTTAAGCCGTAAAGCAGCGTATCCTGCAGGCTCTGAATATCCTCGTTTTTACCGCAAACCCCCGCTTTGGTACAACCGGTCCCGCCTGCTGTTTGTTCACATTGATAGCAAAACATGTTTCCTCCTTTTGTGTACGGACACATTCACCTTGGCCTATAGGAAGGCCAAGTGTCGCCCTTTCTGGGCGAACTGCCGCATCGGCCAAAGGGCCACACCAACGCAATACCGCTAAGCGTTGGGTGATTCCATTAGGCGGCAGGTTTATTAAAGATATATCCTTTTAGACATATCCTTCCCTGTTTTAGTCAAAAACACTTTCTCGATGATCCGCGCAAGCTTCGCTTTGTCCGCGGTTCCCGCCTCCTCCCCTAAATTTACCAGCCAATCGGCGTCGTATAAAACCTTAAAGTTTGCGGTATTGATCTTACCCGGAGAATGATGGCAGCCGATGATCTGGCAGATTTCATCCCTCTTTTCTTTACTCACCCCTGATTTCAGCAGTATCTTGCGGGCAATCTCCGGGCCAAGCTTCTCCTGCAGGTGGCCGGCGCTGGAAGAGTATTTTTCTTCCGCTAATTTTATCCCCACGTCATGCAGGATGCTGGCGGGGATAACCACCTCCCAGTCCGCCTGCTCTTTCCTTGATATCTCTTCGGCGTAACCCAATACTTTTTTGGCGTGGTTTATCCGCTTAAGGTCGCTGCCAAAATAATCCTCCAGCTCCTTGATCAGCTTATCCTTTAAAATCGCAGACTTTCCTTCCTGATAAGACCGGTAATCCTCCTGGCCCAGACATTCTTTGGCTGCTTTACACCAATCTAAACAAGTAGGCAACCTTTCCCGGCAGATGGAACTCCCGCATCCCGGGCAGCGCACCTTGATTTCATCGAAAAAGATCTCGGCGGCGTATCCGCAGACAGAACAAGTTATATTTTCGGCATCCGCCTGGCGGCGATCCTTGCCGGGGCATTTATCCAACATTAGCCTTCTCTCCCCTGATCGTAATGGTAATATCGTGGAAAGGGATTTTCTTGCCGCTCCCGGCGATTGCTTCCTGGATGATAGGGAGCAAACCGAAGCAGCAAGGCACCTCCATATGCGCGTAAGTTACGCTTTTAATGCTGTTGTTCTGAAAAATTTGCTCCAGCTTCTCCCTGTATAACGCCAGGTCATCCAATTTAGGACAACCGATAATAAGCGTCTTTCCTTTTAATAGGTCCCGGTGGAAATCGGGATAGGCAAAGGGCACGCAATCCGCGGCGATCAAAAGATCCGTATCCGCAAAATACGGGGCGTGTACCGGGACCAGCCGCAACTGCACCGGCCACTGCCCGAGTTCCGACTCCTGGTGCAAATTCGCCCCGGAGTTTTTGGCCCCCTGCGTTTTCTTCAGCTCCATCGACCGTGAGCCCGGGCAGCCTCCGGAACCGGCCCCGCCGCAAGCCTGCTCAAAAGTGATATTTATTTTATTCTTTTTCAAAAACTCGGTAGCCTGTTTCAAATAAACCGATTCTCCGTGCTCCTGCAGGTGCTTTAAATGCGCCTTGATCACATTGGGCCCGTGTTTAACAATATTGGCCATTACCCTCTCCTCATCATAGGGCTGCGCCTCTCTTTCCTCAACGCTGATCGCCCCCTGCGGGCAATGCCCGATACAGGCGCCCAGGCCGTCGCAGAATAAATCGCTGATCAGCCGCGCTTTCCCGTCGATGATCTGGATCGCCCCCTCGGGGCAATTCGGGATACACAAACCGCACCCGTTACATTTAAGGTCATCGATATCAATGATCTTTCTTTTTGCCATGTTTAGCCCTCGATTAAAGAAGCGATGTTTATTTTCGCCAGCTGCGCCAGCGCGCCCTGTTCAATGAAATTTATTTTTTCCCTTAAAACGCACCTGCTCCGGTTCGGGCAGAGCTGTTTTTTCAAATAACAGCTGTCCCGGTCCAGCGGCCCCTGAAAAATGCTCATTACCTGGGTGATAAAAATTTTTGCCGGGGGTTTGTTCAGCTTAAACCCTCCCGCCTGTCCTTTAAAAGAAACCAGAGTTTTGGCCTGGCTTAACTGCTGCAGGATTTTACGCATGAACGGCCGGGGCACTCCTAAGATTTTTACCAGTTCGGTTACCGTCACCATCCTTTTTTGTTTGGCGATGTAACAAATAGCGCGTAAAGCATAATCCGTGTTACGGGTGATCAGTTTCATTCTGGTTTTCTCCTCAATTCTTAGGGAACGGTGCAATTGTTGTAATGATACCATATTAGTATCTTTTGTCAAGAAAAAAATAACTTTTTTAACTCAGGCTTACCAAAACTATCCCGATCACGATCAACCCGGTCCCTGCCCAACGCCGGGGGCCCATCTTTTCTTTGAGCACGAACCGGCAGGCCAAAGCGATAAAAATATAGTGCATGCTGTCGGCCGAAAAAGCAAAATTAAGGTCTGCCTTGGAAAGCACCACCAGCCAGATACCCAGTGAAATCAGGCTAAAGACAAAACCCAACCACAGGCGCGGCCGGATGATTAATTGAAAAATAAATTTTATTATTTTTATCGGATTGAGGGTAGCGCTAAACTGAAGGGAGTCGATCGCCGACTTTAAAAACAGCTGGTTGATGGTGTCGCAGAGGCTGGTTAAGGCAATCAATAAAAGTATAACCGGT
>CAINQO010000081.1 GCA_903852325.1 Candidatus Omnitrophota bacterium | reverse complement strand
TGTCTACAAAACTTTATCGTAACTTTTGACGGTATAAGAATTTGAATAAAAATGATTATTAAACATTTAAAAATTTATTATATTGCTCTAAAATAAATAGATTTTTTAACAAAAGCGTGGTATCATAACCCCTTGTCGTGTAATATGTTAAAAAGAAAGCGTTTTCTTTTGGAAATCGATATTTTACTTGATTTATTTAATAAAATGAGGGATACTTTATGTGTAACTTAACTTGTGCCAGCAGGTTAGATACCATCCTGCCGGGGAGGAAGAGTGGGCGGGAAGGAAGAAAAAATGGATGAGCGCAGGGGTATGCCCAGATGGCAGATTAATCAGGGCGCGCAGTTAACTTTTGAAAATGGGGTTAAACCTATTTCCTGCGTGGTCGAGGATATAAGCCGGGGCGGGATGCGCATTTCTCTGCGCCGGGATTTATTTGACGAAGCTTTCTCTAAATTTAAGCTGGCCCTGGCGCAGGATTTCGAATTCAATATCGGCGCCCAGGTAGTTTGGCGCCAGGAGCAGTTTGAAAAAAATATTTACGGCCTGGCTTTTAATCCGGACAGCCGTCCGGGTAAAGATGAATTCGAACGTTACATTAATGAAAATTTTCATGATCTGATAGTGAAGCATTGGTGGGAGCCTTTGAATGAATTACAATCGTAGAAGAATACCCAGATGGCAGATCAACCAGCGGGTTTTGCTTAGCGTGGAGCGGACCTCCGGCCGTAAGGCCGCGGTTTGGCGCCGCCAGTTAGCTCAAGCCGCTGATGAAGTATACGGCCAGCTTAGGGATATAAATTGTGTCGGGGCGCAGGTTACGCTGCATGCGGCGTTACCGCTGGAAACGATGTTTAAAATCCGGCTGCAGCTTTCGCATGAATATACTATCGAAGCCAGGGTTTGGGCGGCTTGGCACAAAGTGGTCAACGGCAGCAATCATTATGGGCTTTATTTTAATCAGATAAAGGATGCGGATAAAGATAAAATTAACCGGTTTATTTGTACTTTTTATCCTAGTGATGATCCGAGAAATGAGCTCAAGTTAGGGGTCGTGGACGCTGAAGAAGAGAAAGGAGGTGACGACGTGAACGATCATCGGATATTCGAAAGATTTAAAAAAGAATTTTCCGCGTGGTTCGTGGGATTAGACGGTAAGGAAGGCGTGGCGCAGACTTTTGACGTGAGCGCAAAAGGTTTGGGGTTAGTAACCAGCCAGGGATTGGAATCCAATTGCAACCTGGAAATTTGGCTGGATGTTCCTAACAGCACCGACCCGCTCTACACCCGCGGGCAGGTCATTTGGTCTAAATTAGACGGTAAGGATGGTTACCTCAACGGAATCGAGCTGGAAAGAGCCGACCTGATGGGTATCTCCCGCCTTTTACGCGCTTAATCCGTATTTTAAGCCGGCCAGGGGACGGTTCGGGAGTTAAAACAAAGAGTGTCTGAGCCAACAAAAAACCTTGACCTGTTGGCGGAAATATGTTAAGTTTTTATATTACGTCTTTTTATAATCTATCCTTGGTGGCAATACCCCCACGACAAACGGAAGGAGTAACAGGATGTGGTGTAAGAAAGCGTTAGCTGCTGTTTTGGTATTATTTTCAGTTTTAGGTTGTGCCGCACAAAAAACCGATTCAAAACCCACCATAAGCGTCTGGCACTGGATGACTGACCGCGATCCCGCTTTTCAAGAATTAGCGAAAAAATATGAAGCCTTGACCGGAGTAAAAGTTAACTTTGAACTTTATGCTCCTTCGGATGCTTATTCCCAGAAGATCCGCGCCGCTGCCCAGGGGACAAATCTTCCGGATGTTTTCGGTATCCTGGGGGAAAAGAGGGACTTCGCTTCTTTTATCAAGGCCGGCCACATTTTAGACCTTACCTCTTATATGGAGGCCAATGACAGCGCTTGGAAAAACAGTTTTTTCCCCAAGGCGCTGGCGGTTAATGAATTCGCCCCGCAAAACAGCTACGGGATCAATCCCGGTATTTACGCTGTCCCCATAGACATCATGACCATTCAAATGGTCTATAACAAAAAACTTTTCGCCCAGTTGGGTTTAAATCCCAATCATCCTCCTAAAACCCTCCAGGAATTTTTGGATACCGGAGCAAAGATCAAAGCCGCCGGAATGCAGGGGCTGGTTTCCGGGTGGGGGGAAGTCTGGATGATCGATTGCCTGGCCAATAACTTTGCTTTTAATATCATGGGCAAGGATAAAGTGCTGGCCACGATCAAGGGGGAAGTTCCTTACACTGATCCGGACTGGATCAGGGTCCTGACGATTTTTAAAGAAATGAAAGAATCCGGAGTCCTGGCGCAGGGCTTGGTGACGATGATCAATAAATCCGCCGAGCAGCTGTTTGCCAATGATAAAGCGGTGTACGCTTTTAACGGCTCCTGGTGCGTAAACGTATACAAAGGAATGAATCCTTCCCTGGAATACTCGGCGATGCTTCCTCCGGCAGCTTCGGATAAATACCCGATCGCTATCTGGGGCGGGGCCGGTTCATCCTTTATGGTTAACGCGCGTTCGAAAAATAAGGAAGAAGCGGTGAAGTTCCTTGTCTGGCTCACCGGCCAGGATCAGCAGGCGTATTTAGCGGCGGCGACCAACAATCTTCCGGCAAACAGGAACAGCTTGTCCAAGATCCCTGAAGTGCTGGCGCAATTTGCCCGGGGCATGGATTACGCGACGCATCCGAATGTCTGGGGGGTTTCCGAATTTTCCCTGGTGATCGAGGCTTGGGACCGGGGGATCCAGTCGATTATTATCGGCGAGAAAACACCGGAACAGGTGGCTGAGGAAGTGCAAAAGATAAAAGAGCGCGAATTGGCCAAGAAAAGAGCGCAGTAAGGTTTCCGTTCCGGATTTTAAAGCGCGGTTTTAAAGGGATAAAGGTGCCGGATAAAGCCGGCGCCTTATCATTACTTGACTATTAAAACCATTTTTAAAAGCATTAAATAAAGCTACCGTGAGAATAAAAGACACTTTAGAAAATTACGTTTTTGTCCTTCCTGCCGTAGCGATATTCTCCATTTTTTATATCATTCCTTTTATCTGGGTTTTCCAGTTGGGGCTTTTTGAATGGGACGGGATCTCTTTTACCAAAGTATTCGTCGGGCTGGGGAATTTTAAAGAGATCTTTACCCAGGATGTTAACTGGTGGCATTCGATGTGGAATGCCGGTTACATTACTTTGATCGCCCTGACCTTGCAGAATATCCTGGCGTTCATGCTGGCCTGGGCCTGTGACCGGGAAATAAAACTGAAAAACTTTTACCGGGTAATTTTTTTCATCCCCCCGGTTTTGTCGGAGGTAGTGGTGGGGATGGCCTGGCGTTTTATCATTAACGATATCGACGGAGCCAACATCATTAACCGCGCCCTGATCGGGATGGGGTTTCCGGGTCTGGCGCATAATTGGTTAAGCGACCCGCAGACCGCCCTGACTGTGGTTGCCGTTGTCCACTGCTGGAAAGGGTTTGGCTGGGGGTTCCTGATTTTCCTTGCCGGCCTGCAGACTATTCCGCGCGAACTTTATGAAGCGGCGCGGGTAGACGGGGCCAGCTCCTGGCAGTCTTTCAGGAAAATTACCCTGCCGTTAATGATCCCGGTAATGGTCCTGGTGGCGATCCTTACCGTCCTGGGAACGATGCAGGTGTTCGTTTTGATCGTCAGCCTGGTCGGAGGGGAGTTTGCCGGGCATACCTCCGTGCCGGTATTAAGGATCCTGGCTTCCATGCGCGGTTCATCGCGTTTCGGCTATGCCTGCGCCCAGGGGATCACCTTTGGCCTGGTGCTGATCGTTATTTCTTTTATCCAGTACCGCTTTTCCAAAAAAGGGCAGTAAGGAACTTTTGTTGTATATATTTTGTCTAATTAGTAAGCAAGCTGAGCACAGCTACCGTAAGAACCGGGATTTTAATTTTTAACCAAGGAAAACTGCCGGATGAAAAACCCGCTCTATTATAAAAGTAAGAAAATCCTGGTGAATACGTTGATCCATATTTTCCTGATCAGCGTGGCGATCACCTGTTTATATCCTTTGCTCTGGATGGTCTCCTCCAGTTTAAAAACCCAGGATATGATCTTTAAGGATATTTCTTTGATCCCGCATCAATTCCGCCTGGAAAACTATGTCTTGGCCTGGAAAGAGGGCGGGTTTGGCCGGAACTTTTTTAACAGCATTATTTACACCGTCTCGGTGGTTTTCGGGATCGTGATCATTTCTTCCATGGCCGCTTACGCCTTCAGCCGGCTGCGTTTCGTGGGGAGCAAGTTCTTATTCGTGATGTTTATGGCGGCGATGATGATCCCTATCCCGGGAAGCTTTGTCGCCCTTTATGTCCTCTTAAATAAACTGCATTTGCGCAATACCCCGATCGGTTACATCCTATGCATGATCAATGTCGGCTTATCCACCAGCATCTTTTTGCTGAAAACTTTTTTTGACAAGATGCCCAAGGAGCTGGAGGATGCCGCGCGCATCGACGGTTGTTCCAAGGTCGGCATCTGGTGGCATGTGGCTTTGCCGTTAGCCAAGCCGGTCCTGGCGGTAGTGATCGTTTTTAACGCCCTGGCGGTATGGAACGAGTATATCCTGGCCCTGATCATCTTCGATGACCGTTCCTTCATGCCTTTACAGGTAGCCTTACAATCTTTCCAGGGGGAATTCGTCACCAATTATCCGCTATTAATGGCGGGGCTGACGATTACCGCGCTGCCGATCATTCTGGTTTATTTATTAATGCAAAAATATATTATTAAAGGCGTCACTGCCGGAGCGGTAGTCGGTTAAGATGAAATCCAGACTTATAAAATTATTCTTTGTTTTAGCGATGATCTCCCCGGCGGTCAGCCTTTGGGCCGAGGAGCCCGCTGCCTCTTCCGCCAAACCTTCCTCGGGGGAACTGACCACCAAATCCTGGATCGCCCACGGTAAAAAAGATATCGAAACGACGAATAAATATACCCAGG
>CAINQO010000080.1 GCA_903852325.1 Candidatus Omnitrophota bacterium | reverse complement strand
TTCAATTTTGATTTTTCTTAAGAATCCTCTAAAATTGAATGCTGCTGCTGCCAAAATTGCATTGATATCATTGCCAACATTGCCTTTCAGGTAATTTCTAATCATTCTACAATCCTGTTTTACATGCCCTATCACTGGTTCTATTGCTGCTCTGCTTCTGCACTTTTTTCTCATTGTTTTATTACTGTAGTGAGATTTGGCTTTGGGTGAATCAGGTGAAATAACAATTGTCTCTCCAATTTTTTTCTTGCCTTTATAGCCTCTGTCAACTATTGCATTTTTGAATTTTAATCCAGTAATATTTTCAGCATGTTGAATTGTAGGTTCTAAGGTAGTTGAGTCATGAGGATTCCCATTAAAATTCTTAACTGCGACTATCACATTTGTTTTGGGTATAACAGCAATAGATACTTTAGACCCAAATTCAAATTTCTTATGTGCTTTCCCTTTAGCCGCTTGCGGGATCCTCGGGGTTCTTGAAAGTAAAATAAGCCGTTTCCGCCCGGTAAAAGTCGCCCTGGTCATGATTTTAATCTTGGCTGCGGGGACACTCACGTTTTTAAGCCGCAAACAGTGCCAAGCCTGGAAAGACGGGGTAACCTTATGGAGCGATGTTGTGGCAAAATATCCCGGCTTAGCCAAGGCTTATAATAATCGGGGGGTGCTGCTGTTGGAACAAAAAAATTATCCCGCAGCTTCAGTTGATTTCAAAAAAGCGATAGAATGTAACCCCAAATTTATATTCGCTTACCTTAATCTCGGAGATTTATATGCGGAAACAGGGAAAAGCGGGGAGGCGGCTGCCGTATTGGAGCAGGCGCTCAAAATAGAACCCGCAAATGCAGAAGCCTATTTTAATCTGGGGCGTCTATCCAGCCTGGCCAACCGGCAGGAGGAGGCAATAGGGTTTTACTCAAAAGCAGCGGAGCAGGGACACTTCTTAAGCTGTTATAATTTAGGAATGCTTTATCTGAAACTGGACAGGGAGGAGGCGGCGGTCCGGATGTTCTATAGGGCGATAGAAATAGCGCCGCAGGATCCCTCCGCTTATGCGGCGCTGTCCGCTGTTTTTGTCCGCTTCGGCAAGAGCGGGGAAAAGCGGGACCTGTACCAAAAAGCAGTGAAGAACAATGCGGATTATTTCAGCGCTTATTACTATATGGGAAGTTTATTATTAAAATCAGCTAAATTTGACCAGGCGGTAAATTTATTCAAAAGAGCGGTAGAGATCGACCCGCATTCTCCGGAAGCTTATATCGGGTTAGGGAACGCTTACCTGGCCGCAGGAAAAAATAAAGAATCCCTTCGCGCCCTTAGTCGAGCATTGGCAATTAAGCGGGACTCTGCTCCTAAACCGTAGATCTTTCAGCGCACGGTTAAGCAAAGCCTTGTCTAAGGTAAGCAAGGATACTGTAAAAAACCGGGAAAATGAAACAACCAGAGCTGCCGCGGAAAAACTTAAAATTCGCTCTGTTTCTCCGGTAAATTTAATATGAATATATTATTGATAAATCCAGCGCAACTTAAAGTCTACGGTAAATTAAGTCCGCACCTGCAGCTTCCTCTCGGTTTGGCCTATTTGGGCGCTTTTCTTAGAAAGCACGGTTATACGGTTACCGTCATTGATATGCATGCCGAGCGTATAGCGCCTAAAGATTTAATCCGGATAATCAAGGGCAGTTTTTTTGATATCGTTGGAATTACCGTAGCCACTCCGACGCTGAATTCTGCTTTGCAGGTGGCAGAGCTTGTGAAACGTGCTGCGCCTAAGGTAAAGGTAGTCTTCGGAGGGATGCATCCCTCTGTGCTGCCGAAGGAGACGATCGCGTATAATCAGGTTGATTTTGTGGTAAAAGGGGAAGGGGAGTTTACGTTACTGGAATTGGTGAGGGCCGTAGAAAGCAACGGGGATTTGAGAGGCATTGACGGGCTTGTGCTAAAAAGTGAAAACAAAATAGTCGAGAACAAAGAGAGAAAGCTGATCGATAATTTGGACAGCTTGCCGTTTCCCGCTCGCGATTTATTCAAGATCAAGTCTTATTCCTACCCGGATTCTCTCTATGCTGCAACCGCCCCCATAATGACTAGCCGCGGTTGCTTTGGGGAGTGTGTTTTTTGCGGTTCTCACTGTATCTTTGGCAGGAAATTCAGAGCGCGCAGCGCCGGCAATGTCGTTGACGAAATCGAATTGCTGGCCAGGGAGTCAAGGATAAAAGAAATACACATTTGGGATGATAGTTTCGCCAATCAAAAAGAAAGGGTACATCAGATTAAGGATGAAATACTGAGGCGTAATCTCAGGCTAAAATTTGCCTTCCCCAACGGCATAAGGGCAGACCTTTTGGATAAAGAAGTTATGCAATCGCTTAAAGCAATGGGCACCTATAGCATTGCTATCGGTATTGAATCAGGCAACCAGGCAGTCCTCGATAAGGCCAAAAAACATATAAAACTCGAAAAGATCAGGGAGGCATTTGCTTTGGCGCGCGAATTTCATTTCGAAACTTGGGGATTCTTTATGTTCGGGATTCCCGGAGAAGAGATTAAATCAGCGCAGGACACGATACAATTTGCCAAAAAGCTTGATCCGGATATCGCGAAATTCCATATATTGAAACCCTATCCCGGGACAGAGAGTTATGACTACATCGTTAATCACCAATTGTTAAGCAGCCGTAACTTTGATGATTATGGAATTCATTCCCGGCCAGTGCATCATTTGGAGGGGCTGTCAGAAAAGGATTTACTGCGCTTACAAAAAAAAGCATACCGTGAGTTTTATTTCAGGCCGTTAAAAATTCTTAAGCAGATAAGGCGCATTAAAAGTTATAATCGTTTAAAGCTGAACGTAAAAAACGCTATAAATATAATCAAACTGATCCTCTGCGGATAAAGGGATCTGAATATGGCTGGAGGCAAATAAGTTTCGGGGTTGGGCGGGAGTTATATAAAGCTTCATTAGGGGAGATCCCGGTGATCGCAGTTGTTTACGAAGTCATTAATCCAAAAGTGAACGGTCAAGGGAGCGGTATTGGATCGCTTCGGCAACATGCTCGGAACGGATAATCGGGCTTTGCGCCAGATCGCTTATGGTGCGGCTGACTTTGAGGATCTTATCATACGCCCGCGCGGATAAAGCCAGCTCTGCTATCGCCAGGCGCACCAGTTCCCCGGCCTCCTTGTCCAAAATACAAAATTCCCTGACCATTTTATTCGGCATTTGCGCGTTACAAAATATTTTAGGATTCCCTCCGCCGGCGCAAAACCTGTCCCGCTGGATAGCGCGGGCATTTTCTACCCGCTGCCTGATCGCGGCGGAAGATTCCGCGTCCTGAGTATCGGTTAATTCCTGATATTTTACCGCCGGGACCTCAATATGCAGGTCGATCCTGTCCAGCAGGGGCGCGGAAATCCGGCCTAAATAATTCCTGATCTTTGCCGGATTACAGCGGCAAATTTTACGGGGATTAAAATAATTACCGCAGGGGCAGGGGTTAAGCGCCGCGGCTAAAATAAAACAGGCCGGGAAGACCAGGGTCTTTTTTACGCGGCTGATACAGATAAGGTTGTCTTCCAGGGGCTGGCGCAGTGCCTCCAGGGCTTTACGGTTGAATTCCGGCAGCTCATCAAGGAAAAGGACCCCGTAATGCGCCAAGCTTATCTCCCCGGGCTTAGGGGTACTGCCTCCGCCGATCAAAGCGATATCGGAAATACTGTGGTGTGGCGAGCGGAAAGGCCGCGCGGTGATCAAGCCGTCATTATTCATTAATGTGCCGGCCACCGAATGGATCTTGGTTATTTCCAGGGTTTCTTTCAGGGAAAGTCCGGGCATGATCGTGGGGATCCTTTTGGCCAGCATGGTTTTTCCGCTTCCCGGCGGGCCGACCAGGATAATATTGTGTCCGCCGGAAACAGCGACCTCCAGCGCTCTTTTGGCAAAATACTGCCCCTTGATCTCGGAAAAATCCAGCGCATAATTCGGGCTGCTGCCGAGTGCCTGGTTAGCGTCCAATTTAAGCGGTGGATGAGCGTCCGGGTCAGTTAAGAATTGCGCCACTTCTTTTAAGCTTTTAAAGGGCCAGGCGGATATTTCCGGGACGATTGCCGCTTCTCTGGCGTTTTCCCGCGGTAAAATAAGGTTTTTTTCGGGCAGTTTCGCTAAAGTCAGGCTTATGGTCAGCACACCGTGAACCGGGCGCAATTGTCCGTCCAGAGACAGTTCTCCCAGGAAAGAGTAATGATTAAGGGGGGCATTGCTTATTTGCCCGGTTGCCGCCAGGATCCCGATGGCAATCGCCAGGTCAAAGCAAGCCCCCTCTTTCTTGATATCCGAAGGGGCAAGATTTACCGTGATTCTTTGCGCCGGCCAGGTGAATCCGGAATTCTTGATTGCCGCGCGCACCCGTTCCTTGCTTTCCTTTATGGCCGCGTCCGCCAGCCCCACCAGATTGACTCTCGGCAGGCCGCCGGCAACATCGATTTCAATCTCCACCGGGTAAGCTTCCAGCCCCAAAATGCCGAAACTATATGTTTTTGAGAGCATTTGTCTTCTCCTTAAGCCAATAGACGTAATAATAAGGAGAATCTAACCCGGTTTTTAAAATCGGCCCGCTTAGCGGATGCCCGGGTGAACTCATGGGGGCAGCTAAAGAGATTAAAATCCTTGATTTTTAGCCGCGGGGTTATATAATATAACCTTATGGCTAAAGACAGGATTAAGAATTTGGGGCTGGTTTTACTGCTGGGGATCGCTGTTTTCAGCATGGTCAGGTATGTGGCGGAAGTAAAGGAAAGACTGCGCCTGCAGGACAATCTGACGCAATCTCAGGACCAGGTGACTTCTTTGGTTCAGGAGAAACAAAACTTATTGCAGGAGTTGGGGAAAGAACAAGAACTGAATGATCAATTGACGGATAAAAATACTTACCTGAAAGCTAACCTAAAGGCAAGCAAGGAAAGGATGAGCCGTCTTTTCCGGGATAACACCAAGGCCAAGGATGACCTGGATAAAGTAAACGCCAAATTTTCCGTGTTAAAAGCGGAAAATAAAGCGCTGATCAGGGCCCATGAGCGTATTTATACGGAAAACGAGCAGTATAAGTTTAAATTGGGATCGATACTCGAACTGCGCAAGGCCATAAGAGAATTAAGGACCCATAAACGTAAAGACCTGGGTTTAGAAATGCCGGGTAACCAGGGGTTCCTGATTAAAGACGGCCGTTCGACTTCCGACAAGATCAAGATTGAAGTAATTCCCGCCCCGCCCGTGGAGCAGGCCAAGCCGGTTAATTAACTAAAATGCAAGATTTTTTTGTTCAGGTATATAGAAATAAGATTCTGATGACCACGATCTCGGCCTGGCTTATCGCCCAGACGATCAAAGTGATTATCGGGGTTTTCCGGAAGAAAAAATTCGATTTCCGCTTGTTTATCGGAAGCGGGGGGATGCCTTCGGCGCATGCCGCCGGCGCCGCCTGTTTAGGTACGAGCGTCGGGTTGGTGTATGGCTTCGATAGCGTTTATTTTGCCCTGGCATTCGCTTTTGCGATCGTGGTCATGTTTGACGCCCAAGGGGTACGCCGTTCCACCGGCAAACAAGCCGGTATTTTGAACACGATTATGGAAGATATTTACTGGAAAGGGAAGATCCAGCAGAAGCGTTTGCGGGAACTCATCGGGCATACTCCGGTAGAAGTGATCATGGGATTATTGTTAGGGATTACGATCGCTTTGGTCTCCGGATTTAGATAAGGGAGGTTTTTGGTGAAAAAAATAATCGTCACTATAATTATAGCGGCAATGGTCATTACGGGGATAGTGTTTATTTTTGGCAGAAAAAAAACAGGCAAAAGGGTTGCCCGGGCCCCCCGACCGCAGGCCGCGGTTTCGGCGCGCTCCCTGTCCAACCAGGCGCATCAGCTTGAGGCCAAAGGCAGTTTGCTTGAGGCAAAATTGTTATACCAGAAACTGATCAATGATTTCCCGCAGTCTTCGGAGGTAATGGATTGGCAAAAGAGGACGGAGGAGATCAATATTAAGCTGCTTTTCTCTCCCGTGCTGACCCCCAAGAGCATTATTTATGAGATCAAGCCGGGGGATACCCTGACCAAAATTGCCCGCGAATTTAAAACCACTACCGAGCTGATCAAAAGAAGCAATAATCTTAATGACTCCTTGATTATTCCCGGCCGCAAGATCAAGGTGTGGAGCGCCCCTTTTAACATCCTGGTTGATAAATCCGAAAACATTTTAATGCTGAAGAATAACGAGGAGATCGTTAAGACTTACACCGTTTCTACGGGGAAAAACAACTGTTCTCCCGTCGGTACCTTTAAGATCGTAAACAAGCTTCCTAATCCCACCTGGTTCAAGGCCGGGGCGGTCGTTCCGGCGGAAAGCCCGGAAAATGTTTTAGGCACCCGCTGGATGGGTTTTGACCTGGCCGGTTTCGGCATTCACGGAACCGTTGAGCCCAAGGAGCTGGGCAAACAGGTGACCCAGGGGTGCGTGCGGATGAGCAATCCCGATGTTGAGGAGCTTTATACTATTATTCCCGTGGGCACTGAAGTAACCATTATCGATTAATTCCTATGGCCGGACTGGATTTTGAAAAACCGATCGTCGAGCTAGAGAAAAAAATTCAAGAGCTCAAGACCTTTATGGCGGAGAAAAAGATCGATCTCTCTTCCGAGGTCAAAAAGCTCGACGATAAATTGGAATCCCTGAAGAAGGATACCTACGTCAACCTTTCCCCCTGGCAAAGAGTGCAGATTGCCCGCCATCCGCTGCGCCCGTATACCCTGGATTATATCAGCATGATCATGACGGATTTTGTGGAACTGCACGGGGACCGGTTATTTAGCGACGATAAAGCGATGATCTGCGGGCTGGCCAAGCTGGATAAAAGGAAGGTGATGGTGATCGGCCACCAAAAAGGCCGGGATACCAAAGAAAATTTGAAACGTAATTTCGGCTGCGCGCACCCGGAGGGTTACCGTAAAGCTTTGCGCTTAATGCAAATGGCGGAAGAGTTTGATATCCCGGTCGTGGTTTTTATCGATACCCCCGGGGCATACCCGGGCATCGGTGCGGAGGAGCGCGGGCAGTCCCATGCGATCGCCCTTAATTTAAGGGAAATGATGAGTTTTACCGTGCCGATCGTCGCGGTGGTTATCGGCGAAGGCGGCTCCGGCGGAGCGCTGGGGGTAGGGGTGGCGGACCGGCTGGCGGTTTTAGAAAATTCATATTATTCGGTGATCTCCCCGGAGGGATGCGCGGCGATCCTCTGGAAGGACGGGGCCAAGGCCCCCAAGGCCGCCGAGGTTTTAAAACTTACCGCTCCGGACCTGCTGAAGATGGGGCTGATCGACGAAGTGGTTTCGGAACCTTTGGGCGGGGCGCACCGGGACGTGAAGAAAACCGCTTCCAGCGTCAAAGAAACGGTTTTAAGGATGCTTAAAGAACTGGAGTCCCTGGACAAAAAAGAACTGTTGGAATCAAGGTATAAGAAATTCAGGGCAATGGGTGTTACCGCATGATCGATCAGGAGCTGATCCTTCTAGGCCTCTTGCGTCAAAGCCCCAAACACGGTTACGAGATCAAAGTTAAAGTCCGGGAGATCCTTTCCCTGTTCGCCGGTGTCCAGCTCAAATCGATATATTATCCCTTAAGAATCTTAGAAAAAAAAGGTTTGCTTGCCAAGCGCGTCGAGAAAAAAGGCAAAAGGCCGCCGCGGCTGGTTTATTGTTTAACCGCCAAAGGCAAGGAGCGGTTTGAGGTATTGCTGAACAAGAACCTCCTGGATTTTAAGCGCCCGCAGTTTACTCTCGATTTAAGCCTGTATTTTCTGGGCTTTCTGCAGCCGGCGCTTGCCCGCCGCAGGCTGGAAAAACGGCTGGAGATCCTGGCGAAGATATCTTCCGGGATCAAGCGGATGTTTACCACCGGGGAATTAAAAAATTCGCTGCCCCTGCAGCGGATCATGGAGCATAACCTTTGCCTTTTGCGCGCCGAGTCCGCATTCTTGAGCTCCCTGCTTAAAAAAATCTGAATTTTCCATAGGCAAATTCCAGGATAATTTGCTTGACAAAGGAGTTTATCTTGACTAAAATTATAGTAAAATTTTACTATATTAAAAGAGGCAATTGCGAAAATGAACTGGGAAACCGGAACCGAAAATAAATTCAAGGTATTGATCTCCAAAATTCCCGTATTCCACCGCCATATCACTGAATCGGTGGTCCGGCAAAAGGCCGCCGAGCTGGCCGCCAAACGCAGCGCCACTGAGGTGGGAGAACAGGATGTCGTGGCGGCTTTTTTTTCGGATGTCCCTTCCCCGTTTTACAGCATGATGCTGCGCCTCTTAGAGCAAAACGGGTTTGATTACAAAAAATACGGTTATCCTAAAAACGGTAAACAATAATGCGCATCGCGGTTATCGGAAGCGGAGCGATCGGTTGCCTGGTCGCCGGTTATCTTAAGGAAAAAGGGGAAGAGGTCACTTTGGTCGGCCGCGGCTCGACCGTGAACGCCATCCATGACCATGGGATCTCTATTTCCGGGGTCCGCGGAAACCATCTGGTGCGGGTAAGCATTTCCGAGACCCTGAACTATCTTCCGGAGCTGGTAATTTTAACCGTGAAAACCCAGGATATCGAGGGGGCGCTTTCCGATTGCGCGCACCTGATCCAGAACTCCCTGCTGCTGACCACGCAAAACGGGGTGCAGGCGGACAAGCTGGCGGCTAAATATTTACCGGCGGAAAAAATTATTTCCAGTATTGTGATGTTCGGCGCCACCAACCTGGAAAGCGGCAAAGTGGTGCATAATTTCGAAGGGGACTGGATATTGGGCAGCATTTTCAACCCTCATCCCACCCCGGAGATGTTTTCCGTCGGACTGCTCCTGGATAAAGCTTTTTCCACGCAGGTCACCCAGGAGCTTAAAGGGATGAAGTATTTAAAGATCTTCGTGAACGCTAACAACTGTTTGCCGGCGATCATTGGCAAGAGCATGCAGGAAGTGTTCGCGGATATTGCGATTGCCCGGATCAGCATCGCGATCTGGAAAGAGGCTTTTGAAATTTTCGATAAGCTCGGTATTGATCTGGTCTCCCTTCCCGGATTTCCGGTCGAAAACCTGACCAAGTTTACGACCATGCCCAGCGAGCACGCGGCGGAAATTTTCTCTGGGATGATGCATAATTTAAGCAAGGATCCCTTGTACGGCTCGATCCTGCAGAGCATTATGCGCGGTAAAGTTACCGAGATAGATTACTTAAACGGCGAGTTCGTGCGGCTGGCAGAGGAGAACAAACTGCAAGCGCCTTTAAATAAAGTTTTGGTGGAAATGGTGCACCAGGTAGAAACCGGGCACCGGTTTTTTAGTAAAGAAGAATTGATCCAGAGGACTAAGGAGCTGGTGTAAAAATGGATGAAGTAAAAACCCCCTTCCCGCGGCTAAAACTTACGGTGACCCAGGTAATGGGTGAATGTTACCACGGTTACAAGATCGGGGACGAGATCATTTTAGAAGACTTCACCCACGGGCCCAAGCATTTTTGCCTCGGCCTGGCGCACGCGCTTTTTCCGGTTGCCTACGCCTTAAGCTTCGGCGCAAAATTCGGGTTCCGGGACAACCAGCGTTCGCTTTTGGTGACCTGCCCGGACGGAGGAAAGCTGGAATTTAAAGCCGAAATCCTGGATAAGCAAGGCAAAGTGGAAGCATTGCCGCGCGACCCCAATCATAAGGGGCCTAACCCTAAAAAAATGGTTTTAGAGGTGGTCCAGGCCAAAGGCAAATGCGCTTTTGGCTATAAAGTCGGGGACAAATGGGAAACCCAGGGGTTAAAATGCATCCCGGGATTCTGCGGGGCGGCTTTTCACACCGCTTTCCCGGCGCTGTTCGCCCTGAATTTCGGGGCAAAGTTTTTCTTCATGCCTGATCCGAATTCCATCGATACGGTGACCTGCCCTGATGGTGGCAATATTATTTTTAAAGTCAAAAGAGTAGAGGAGGATAAAACAAAACCCTAAACTCTAAACACGAAACTCTAAACAAACCCAAAACTCTAAATTTAAAACCCAAAACGGCGGTTTAGAAAATTTGAGTTTTGGATTTTGGATTTGTTTAGGATTTAGAATTTAGGATTTTGAGTTTAAATAAATATGGAAAAAAGACGCGTGGTAGTTACGGGGATCGGGGTGATCTCCCCCAACGGCATCGGAAAGAAAAACGCCTGGGAGGGTTTTTCCGGAGGAAAATCTGGTATACGCCGGGTGGACGGCTTTGACGTCTCGGTTTTTAATACTAAAATCGCCGCCGAGGTCAGGGATTTCGATCCTTTTAAACTGGGATTGAGCCATGAAGAGGCGATGCGCATGGACCGTTACGTGCAATTCGGGGTGGCCGCCGGAAAAATGGCGGTTGAAGACAGCAAATTGGATTTCTCTAAAGAGGATCCCGAGCGGATCGGGGTTTGCCTGGCTAATGCCATCTGTGGCACCAAATACATGGAAGAAGAGTTCGCTTTGGTCACCGACGACGGGAAAAAACCGATCAATCCGGCGATGGTCCGCCCGGATTTATATGATGCGGCGATGTTTAATACCCCCTCGATAGAGTTAAGCGCGCGTTTCGGTTTAAAAGGAAGCTGCAATACTATTTCTACCGGCTGCACCGCCGGCACGGATTCATTGGGGTTCGGCCTGGAGAGTATCCAGGACGGGGAGCAGGATGTGATGATCTGCGGCGCGGCAGAAGCTCCGCTTACCCCGATCACCTTCGGGGCTTTTGATGTGGTCAATGTCCTTTCCGTACATAATGATGAACCGCAGAAAGCTTCCCGGCCTTTCGATAATAAGCGGGACGGGTTTGTGCTCGGAGAAGGGGCGGGGATTTTAGTCCTGGAAGAATTAAGCCACGCCTTAAAACGCAACGCTCCGATCTATTGTGAAATTTTAGGTTTCGGCACCAGCTGCAACGCTTTTCATATGACCGACCTTCCTTCGGACGGACGGGCAATGGAAACCTGCATTGCTTTGGCCCTAAAAGATTCCGGGGTCAAGCCCACGGAGATCGATTATATCAATGCCCACGGATCCAGCACCCGGATGAACGATATTTTCGAAACCAATGCTTACAAGGCGATTTTCGGGGATTACGCTTACAAACTGCCGATCAGCTCCCTGAAATCGATGATCGGCCATCCCCTGGCGGCGGCCAATGCCGTGGAGATGACCATTGTTTCGATGATTTTTGAGAAAAACATCCTGCCTCCGACGATAAACCAGGAGGAAAAAGACCCGCAGTGCGATTTGTATTATATTCCGAACCAGGCGATCGCCAAAAAAGTGAATATGATCATGAAAACCTCAAGCGGTTTTTCCGGGATACATTCTTCGATCGTTTTCAAAAGGTACGGTGGATAAGCTGGACCCAGCCCTTCCTTTGGGGGGCGGGTATAATAGATAGATATAAGGTATAGAAAGGAAGAGCTGGGTGGAAAAAATAGCTATAACCGGGATCGGGGTAGTCACCCCTTCAGGAATAGGAAAACGGCAATTCTGGGCGAATATTAAAAGCGGCCGCTCCTTTATTAAAGAAATCACCCGTTTTGACGCCAGCCTTTACCCTTCGCATATCGCCGGGCAGATCGATGACCTGGAAAAATACAGCCATATCTCCGAGCGCCTGCTTAAAAAGATCGACGCCTTTTCGCACATGGCTTTAGTCGCTGCCGAGTCGGCGTTGCAGGATGCCGGGATCGATATTAAGAACGAAGACCCCAATCTGGTGGGAATATTTTTAGGAAACGCCATCGGCGGCTGGCTTTACGCCGAAACCGAATTAAGGGACCTTTATCTGGAAGGCCGGGAGGGGGTTTCTCCTTACATGGCCAGCGCCTGGTTTCCGGCGGCTCCCCAGGGGCAGGTCTCTATTTATTACGGAATTAAAGGATTTAGTAAGACCGTGGTCAGTGACCGGGCCAGCTCCCTGATGGCTTTAGGTTATGCCAGGAAAGTCTTAGCCAAAAATAAATTAAATATGATCTTAGGCGGAGGAATGGAAGCCCCGGTTACTCCTTACGCGCTGTTGTGCTGCAATACTTATGGAACCCTCTCGAAGAATAATCAGGATCCGCAGGGGGCTTACCGGCCTTTTGACTCTAAACGCAGCGGTTTTGTTATCGGGGAGGGAGCCGGGATCGTGGTGATGGAGAACATTGCGCGGGTGCAATCCCGCAACGCCAAGATCTTGGGGCTGATCAGCGGTTACGGCACTTCCTGCGACGGGGTGGACCGGATCAACTGCGCTGCCGACGGAAAAGAGCTGGCGCGGGCGATCAGGATGGCGCTGAATGACGCCGCCGCCAATCCTGAAGAGATCGGTTATATCAGTTTGGACGGATTAGCGGTCGAGCTTTGGGATAATTCCGAGATCAAAGCGCTGGAATCGGTTTTTGGAAACAACCTAAAGAAAATACCCGTCAGCTGCCCTAAATCCATGTTCGGTAATTTATTAGGGGCATCCGGAGCCGTTGATATGATCATTGCCTTAAAGGTGATGGAGTATGGCCTGGTCCCGCCGACATTGAATTTAGACCAGCCGGTTTCAAGCGGGCTGAATTTTGTGGCTAAAGAAGCAAAAGAATATAAGGTAAACAAATCCTTGATTATTTCCCGCGGTAGAGGAGGAATTAATTCAGTGCTGGTGGTTGAGAAAGTATAAAGGGAGGAATTAAATGAAAATCTTATTTGTAATGCCGAAAGTAGGTGCCTGGGCGACCCATGGAATCCACCGTTCTCCAAACCAGCTGTACGCCCATTGGGCGGCTTATGTGCGGGAAAGAGGGTATGAGGATGTCGCGGTTATCGACGGTAAAGCCGACCAGATTCCTATGGAGCAGTTGATCGAGCAGGTCAAAGAGAAAAACCCAGATATTGTCGTGATGGGTGAACAGCTCCACGGTTACGGCGGATACGGGGTGCTGCGGCATTTTAAGGACGCGGCGATCGGGATCAAAAAAGCGCTGCCGAGGACAAAGATCATCCTGGGCGGTTTATGGTATTCGGCGATGCCGGTGCCGACCCTGGAAGAAATTCCCGCGGTTGATTTTGTGGTCATGGGGGAAGAGGAATCATTCGGAGACCTGATCGAGGCGATCGATAAAAATACGCCACTGAAAGATGTGGGCGGGGTCACCAGCCGCATCGACGGGCAGATCGTCATGGGGCCGCATAAGCCGTTGATGGAAGATTTGGACAAGCTTCCTCTTCCGGCCTACGATCTTTTCCCGATGGATAAATATGTCGGGCATACTTATTGGAAGCCGTTCGTGGATATGGTTACTTCCCGCGGCTGCCCTTCCGCCTGTACTTTTTGTTATGAGTGGGACCAGTTTGACCCGCGCTCTCCTTCGGATTTTTTGAAATGGCGCGCTAAATCCCCGGAAAGGGTAATGGAAGAACTTAACCTGCTGCACCGCAAATACGGGGTTAAGGTGGTTGTCATCCAGGATGATAATTTTAATGTCGATCCCAAAAGAGTGCAAAAGTTTTGCGAGTTGAAAAAAGCTTCGAATAACCCGATCAAATGGGTTTCTTTGGGCCGGGCAATCGACTGGGTCAATTGCGAATCCATCCTGCCGTTGATGAAGGAGCAGGGTTTATTTATGGGGGTTTTCGGTATCGAAGTCACCACGCAGTCGGAGTTAAAGAGGATCGCTAAAGGTATTACCATCGACCAGATCAAGCAGACCATCGCCATGTTTAGGAGAAATGACATCGCCATCGTCGCTGACATCATGATGGGGTTTGACTATGATACCGAAGAGATCGTTAAGCAGCGTTTTGAATTTACCGACCAGGTGGATCCGGATGTGTTGTGGGTCGGCTACGTGACCCCCGCCCCGAATTCTCCGATGTGGAGGATCGCTTTAAAGAAACACTGGATCGACCCGAAAAAGGTGGATTTCAGCCAGTGGGATTTTCTGCATCCGGTAATCCCCACGGACCACCTGACTACCGAGGACCTGGGCAGGTTGGGTTCCTGGTGCATGCGCGAGTTTTTCTCCAAGCCCGGAAGGATCAACCGGATCATGGAAAGCAACTTCGATCCTTTGGCCAAGCTCTGTTTCCAGGATGTCATGGCCGGGGTAGGCAAATGGGAAGCCGCCGCGACCAAGGGGGAAGTGCAAATATAACAACAGTAGCGGGTAGATAGCAGTGAGTAGGTAGGGAGGATTAATGGACACTAAAAACAAAGTAAAAGAAGTGCTGGCCAATTTATTAAAAGTAAAAATCGAGGAATTAAAAGACGCCTCTACTTTAATCGACAGCATCGGGGTGGATTCTACGGAAATGGTGGAGTCGGTTATCGCTTTGGAAAAATCTTTCGGGGTCAAGCTTAGCCCCAAAGAGATCACCAAAAACTGCACGATCAACGATATTGTCAGCAATATCGACCAAAAATTAACTAAGTAAGTTTTCCTGTAACCTAAGAAGAAGCTAGGCTGGATAAATAAGGAGAAGGCCGGGTGACCATAATCGATTTGAGCTTACCCATTGATGAGACCGCCTTTGAAGTGCATAAAGTGGCGATCGAAAGGGTAACCCATAAAGCCGGGGTGGAAAAGTTTAACCGGGTGATCATGGGCAAGACCCTTTCCGGTAAGATCAAATACGCGCTGGGAAAGCGGATCATTAAAAAGGAAGAGCTGCCCGACGAAGAATTCCTCTCCCTGGAAATTGTGCACGCCCCGGTGCATGTCGGCACGCACCTGGATTATTCCTTTCATTACGGTTCCCAATCGGAGAACCGCCCTTCTAAAACCGCCGACGAAATCCCCCTGGAATATTGTTTCCAACCGGGGGTTAAGTTGGATATGCGGCATAAAAAACCCAATGAAGTAATTAAAGAGCAGGATATCCGGGAAGCTTTAACCAAAATAAATTACCGGCTTAAACCTTTAGATATTGTTTTACTGCATACCGGCGCCGATAAGCTGTACGGCAAACCGAAATATTTCTCGGATTACCCCGGAGTAGATCCTTCGGCGATAGAATATCTTTTGGAGCAGGGGATAAAAATCTTCGGCGTGGACACGATGGGGATCGACCGGCCCTACCGTTTTATGCTCGCCGAATTCCTCAAAACCAGGGACCCGAAGACTTTTTACCCGGCGCATTTTTTTGGACGCAAAAAAGAATTTATCCATATCGAGAGGCTGGCTAACCTGGAAAAGCTTCCGGATTACGGATTTAAGATCCAATGTTTTCCCATTCGCATCAAAAATACCGGTGCTGCCTGGGCGAGGGTAGTGGCTTTGTTGGATTAATAAAGGAGGTTAAATTGGGACATACCTGTAATTCAATCATTATCAACGCGCCGTACGATTTAGTGTTCAATATTTCCAATGACATCCCGCGCTGGACAGAGTTATTCGGCGCTGAATACAAGAAAGCCGAGATTGTAAAAAAAGAAGACAATAAAATCACCTTCCGGCTTACCGACGATGAGGATAAATCCTGGATTTCCTGGAGGCTGTTATTCAAGGAGAATTATTTTACTTATTCGGAACGCTTCGACCCGAAATTCCCCTTTGAATACATGAAGATCATCTGGCTTTATACTCCCAAGGCCGACGGGATAGAATTAACCTGGATCCAGCATTTTAAAATGGACAGCAAAGCCAAGTTTTCCGATGAGCAGGTGGAGGGTTTCATCAATAAGCATTCCAAGGACAACTTGCTGATCTTTAAGAAAGTAATTGAAGCAGCTAAATAATATTCTACAACACCCGGCGTTTAGTGGAATTACGCCGGTGTGTGTCTCTACGCAAGGAGGATTCAATGAGCACGGATTTAAAAGGACGTGTAGCGATTGTTACCGGAGCCAGCCGCGGTATCGGCAAAGCCTTGGCTTGCACCGCGGCAGGACTGGGAATAAACCTGGTTGTCGGCGCCCGCGGTGAAGGCCCGTTAAAAGAAACAGCGGAGGAGATTGCCGCTAAATATAAAGTCCAGGTATTGCCGGTTCCCTGCGACGTGACCAAGCTTGAAGACTTAGAGAACCTGGTGAATAAAGCCAAGGCAAAGTTCGGCAAGGTGGATATTCTGATCAACTGTGCCGGAGTTTCTTCCCAGTATCCTTTTAACCAGCAGCCGATCGAGGATTTTGAGAAGCTGGCGCACACCAATTACCTGGGTTATGTGCGCCTGATCCGCCTGGTGATCAATGATATGATGGAGCAAAAATACGGGGCAATCATTAATATCGTTTCCGGTTCCACCCTGGTCGACCCGGTCCCGAGAAACTTTATTGTTTACAGCTCTCTGAAAGTGGGGTTGCGCGCTTTTTCCAAAGGATTGTTTTGGGAGCTGCGCGACCACGGGATCAAGGTCACTTCGATCCTGCCGGGAGTGACGGATACGGATTTAACCGGTAAACTTAAAGACATTACCAGCGATACTTCCCGTTTAATGGGGACAGAGGCGATAGAAGACGCGATGCGTTTTGCTTTAACCGTGCCGGCCAATGTCTGCCCTCTGGAGATTTCCGTGATCAATCAGCAAACCCCCTGGACTGCGCCGGTAATTCCGTTTAAACAGCAACACCCGGGTAAATAGGATTACCCGGTGCGCGCCTCTGCGCGGCACCCGGGCAAGTAACAGTAGGTAGAAAAACAAAATATCAGTTAAGGAGAATAAAGATGAAAAAGATAGGATTACTCGCGGCAGTTTTAATTTTAGCGGTAAGCGGGATTTGTTTTGCGGATAATTTTTTACTCGATGATTTTGAGATGGCGGTTTCCGGCGGCGCCGAAGGCACGGTGGATTTTGGTTCCGGCAACGGTTCCAGCTTGCAGGTGACCGCGGCTACCGATATCAAAAATACCGGCAAGCAGTCCTTAAAGGCGGCTTATGACGCGGTGAGTGGCGGTTATATGTATATTGCCCGCGGTTCAGGGCTGGATGCTAAAAATGCTACCTGGACGGTGAAGCCCTCCGAGATCAAGTGGACGGATTACAGCGGGATATCTTTTTATGTTTACGGGACCAACTCCAAGGCTAAAATCGCTTTTGACGTTAAGGATAGCGGCGGAGAGCTGTTCCGTTTTATTACCGAGGATGATACTGCCGGATGGAAAAAGGTCGTAGTGAGCTTTGATAAATTTATCGCCCGCGACGATTGGCAGCCGCAGGATGCGGATAAAAACGGGGTGATCGATTTCCCGGTCAAGAGCTTTCAGTTTGAGCCGCTTCCCGTTTCCAAGGGCACCCTTTATTTTGATACGGTGGAGTTGATCAAGAAGTAAGGCAGTTTTAGGAAAGGCGGAGAGACGATGGATAATCAGGACACCAAGAATTTAAAGAAGCGTTACTTTATCTGGTTGTACAAGACTACCAAAGAAGCTTTTGATAAATTCGAGCGCAAATTTACCCAGACGGATATCGATAAGGATCTTTTGCAGGAGATCGAAAATACGCTTATGGGCGCTTATCTGCCGCATGAAAAAGCGGAGCTGGAAAAGCACGTGAATAATTTCCAGGAGTATATCGCCGCCAAGGAAAAAGCCTGCCTGGAGTTAAAATATAAGGGGCAAAAAACCAACACCGAGTTTATTTTCCTGGATGTAAAGCTTAATGCCATAGAAAAATTGATCGCTAAAGAATTCGGCCGCCGGTTCCTGGCGCAGATCAAGGCGCTTTATGAAAAGGAAATGACCAAGCGCATTTTACGGAGCACCGACCACTAAATGTTGATCGACGCGCATAGCCACTGGCTACCGGAGGAGATAATCTCCAACGCTCATTTTTTCCATAAGGGCTGGGGGGATATCGAAGCCCAGCTTAAGATCATGGATGCCAGCGGCATCCAGCGGGCGGTCTTAAGCTATCCGACCTCAGACGCGCATTTAAAATTAGGGAGCATCAGCCAGGTCGCCCATCTTTATAATGATAATGTCGGCCAAATTTTAAAGAAATATCCGGACCGGTTTATCGGCGCGGCGGTCCTGCCGGTAGATAATTCCATCGATATGTTGGAGGAATTGAATCGGGCGACGGATGAGCTGGGATTTAAGGCGGTGTCTCTGGCTTCCAGTTATAACGGGATTTACCTGGACGATAAGATGTTTCTGCCGGTTTATGAGGAAGCGCAAGGCAAGAACCTGCCGGTTTTCGTGCACTCCCAGATCGTTAACCCGATCGGCTATGAGCGAGTAAAAGACCCGCTGCTTACCCCGGTGATCGAATATGTTTTCGATACGACGATTTCGGCAGGCAGGCTGTTAATGTCGGATATTTTCCGCACCTACCCGAAAGTTAAATTTGTTTTTGCCCATTTCGGCGGGGCGATCTGCTATCTTAAACAGCGTTTCGACGCAACTTATCAGATGCTGCGCAAAATGAATTTTGTTAAGGATCTGCAGGGACTGCCCTCGGATTACTTCAAGAATATTTATGTCGATACCAGCGGAGATACCACTAAAGCCAATTTTTTGCTAAGTTTAGATTTGATGGGGCCAAAACGCATCCTTTGGGGAAGCGACTGGCCGGCAAAGCAGGATGTGGCCGCGGGGATCAAAGCGGTTAACGATTTAGATTTATCCCAGGAAGATAAACAGAACATCCTGGGTGGGAATGCGGGAAAGTTATTTGCTCTTTAGTAAGGTAGACAGTTTATGTAACCTATTGTAAGCAGTCTTGTTTCATAACAAATATTCACGGAGCAACTACTCGTATTTGTTTCAAAAAATTAGTTATTGCATATAGTTACATACACTGTCTACTGTTTTAATGAGTAAGCCTACTAAGTTTATTGAGCTAAAAGAATTATTCCAAACGCTACACGGTCCCAATGGCTGTCTTTGGGATAAGCAGCAAACGCACAAGACACTGCTAAAGTACCTGCGGGAAGAAGTAGATGAATTTATCTTTGCCGTTAAGCAAAACGACCTGGCGAATATGCAGGAGGAGCTGGGCGATATTCTGTTACAGGTAATGTTTCATGCGCAGATCGCCAGTAAAACAGGCAGATTTGATGTGGAGGATGTGATTGATGGGTTAGTGAAGAAATTGAAACGCCGTCACCCGCATGTTTTTGGGAAGGTTAAAGTAAGCTCAGCACGCCAGATCGTCAGGAATTGGGATCAAATTAAGAAACTCGAAAAAAAGCAATTAGCTAAAAAAGTATGATAAAACTATTAAATTTAATTATCGGAGGTTCGATCGGCACAATTGCCCGGTATTTATTAGGGGGTTTTGTTTATCGGTTGGCCGGCACAAGTTTTCCCTACGGAACCCTGGTGGTCAATGTCAGCGGATGTTTTATCCTGGGGTTTTTAGCTACTTTAGCGGATAAAAAGTTTATTCTTGGGCCGGACGCTAAAATTCTATTAATGATCGGGTTTTGCGGTGCGTTCACGACATTCTCGACCTTGATCTTTGAGTCGGATAACCTGCTGAAAAACGGCCAGGCGATGCGCGCGTTCAGCAATGTTTTTGTGAGTGTGGTTTTGGGCCTTATATTATTCAGGATTGGTGGTTTATTAGGAGAAATAATATGAAGATACCCGCGGACGGCAAGCTTTTAAGGATTTTTATCGGGGAGGCTGATAAATGGAACGGCAAGCCGCTTTATGAGGAAATCATTCTTTTGGCCAAAAAAACCGGGTTAGCCGGGGCAACCGCGATCAAAGGGTTTATGGGGTTTGGCTGCAAAAGCCATATGCACACCGCTAATTTATTGCGGCTTTCTGAAGACCTGCCGATCATCATTGAGATTGTGGACAGCGAAGAGAAGATCAATCAGTTCCTGCCGCAGTTAGACAGTATGGTTAAAGAGGGGTTGATCACATTGGAAAAAGCAAACGTCATTATGTACCGGGCGTAACTTAAGGGAGAATTCACATGCAAATGCAGAAAGATGTTCATTTAACGGGAAAAGATTTAACCGCGATGGTGCAGTTAAGGCCTCAGGATGTAGGTAAGTACGCGATCGTGCCCGGCCCCCGGGACCGGCTGGATGTTTTGATGAAAAAGCTGGAAAACCCGATCAAGAATTTTTCTTTTATGGAATACACCATGTACACTGGCACCTTTGAGGGGATTAAGGTCACCGGGATTAACGGCGGGAGATTTTCCACTGACACCTCGATCACCACCGAAGTCATGTGCAACGCGGGGATCCAGAACATTATCCGCGTGGGCACCTGCGGGGCAATGGATGAAAATATTAAGGTGGGGGATTTATTTGTCGTCGATGAAGTGATCCGCGGCGACGGAGTGACCCCGTATTATGTGGATAAGGATTTTAAGACGATCAGCGACAAGAAGATTTCTGATCTTCTCTTCCAGATTGCTAAAGATATGGGTTTAAATGTGCACCGCGGTAAGGCCTGGACTACGGACGCTTTATTGCGGGAGACCCGGGAACTGGTGGAAGGCAAACGTAAGGAAGGCGCCCTGGCCGTGGATATGGTCTCTTCCACGATGCTGACCATTTGCCAGACCTACAATATCAAAGCCGGCTCGATATTAGCGGTAAGTGATAATGTGATTACCGGTGAAATGGGTTTTATGAATCCGCTGTATTATATGGCGGAAGGCAATTTAATTAAAATTGCCCTGGATTTAGTTAAAAAATTAGAAGGAAAGTGACACAATTGGGAATATAAAAACTATGAAATTCTCTCCCTTATTTTGGCCGATACAGTTAAAAGGCAATACGCTTTATATTTTAGATGAAACGAAATTGCCGCAGAAACTTACCTATATAAAGGCCAGGAATTATTTGCAAGCCTGCCGGGCGATCAAAGAAATGAAGACTCGCGCGGTAGGGCAGGTGCTTTTGGTGATGTACACCTTTCTGTTGAGCAAGCGGCAGAAGAAAGATTTAAGCCAGGTCGCCGCGGCGATCAACGCTACCCGGCCGACCCTTTCCTTTAAGTTCCTTACCGATATGGTTTTGGGATGGGAGAAGAGCGGGGCGCCCCTGGAGAAAAGCATTCTGGGATTTTTAGAGATGCTCAAGGCCAAACGCATTGAGCAGGCCAAAGAAACCGCCGGGCTGCTTAGCGACGGGGATGTGATCCTTACTCACTGTAATATCAGCGGCCTGTTGCCCTTGATCGCTCAGATTGCCAAAGAGCAGGGTAAGACAGTCAGCTTTTACGCTACTGAGACCCGGCCTTATCTGCAGGGTTCCCGGCTGACTGCCTGGGAATTGATGCGCGCCGGATTTGAGGTAACGATCATTACGGACAATATGGTGGCGTATTTACTTTCCCTGGGGAAAGTGACTAAAATCATTGTCGGGGCCGACCATTTGACTTTAAACGGGGATATTGCCAATAAGATCGGGACTTATCAGATCGCGGTAGTGGCGAAATATTTTAAAATCCCGTTTTTTGTGATTTGCCCTCCGCCTTCCAGATTGAAAACCGGCCAGGAGATTCAAATCGAGATCCGGCCGGATGATGAGCTAAAAATTTATCAGGGCGTGCGGTTAGCCCCTAAAGAAGTAAAAGCTTATTACCCGGCTTTTGATGTTACGCCGGCGTGTTTAATTACCAAGCATATTCATTTGGGAGTGTAAATGACGGAAAAAGAATTGGGGTTAGAAATTATTCAGGTAGGTAAAAGGCTTTATGAAACAGGGTTGGCGGTAGCTAACTCCGGGAATTTGAGCGGCCGCCTGGATGCGGAAAATATCCTGATCACCGCTACCGGCACGGCTTTAGGGCAATTAAAGGAAGGCGATCTGGTTAAAGTAAATTTATCCGACAGTAAATTTTCCGGGGAAACTAAGCCCAGTTCGGAGCTGCCTTTGCACAGCCTGGTTTATAAAAACTCCGGCGCCAAAGTTGTCGTGCACTGCCATCCGCCGTTAATTAACGGATATTTTGCGGTAGCTAAAAACCTTAAAGCGATGAGTTTCGAGACTAAGTTTTACCTGGGGGAGATCCCGGTGATCCCCCAGGAAACTCCGACGGTAACCGACCCCGCGCCGGTGATCGCCGCTTTAAAAACCAATAACCTGGTGGTGTTGAAGAATCACGGGACGGTGGCGATCGCGGATAAATTTAAAGACGCTTTAGCGGTCACCGAAGCGTTGGAGGAAGCGGTCAAAAGCGCGGCCATCGCCCGGCTGTGGGATAAAGAGGTTTTGGATGAATTGGACGCGGCTTTAAAAAATGATTTAAAACGCGATGAACCGGTTTATACGATGTTCAGCCGGGAGCATATCCAGGCGATCGTGGATATAGTGAACCGGGATGCATTTATCGCCGAAAAAGGCAAAGCGTTGGGGCTGACCGTAAAACTGGCGATCAAGCTGGATGGAAGCGTCAACGTTTTTAAATTTAATTTCGAAGAAGGCAGGATCGCCAGCCTTGATTTTGACGCCGATGCCCCTTTTGTGATCAGCGCGCCGCCTGCAGTTTGGGAGCAGGTATTTTTGGGTAAACTCGATTCTTTTGTGGCGGTGACCCAGGGAAAAATGAAATTAAGCGGTCAATTAGGACAGCTTTCCAAATGGTATGTGCCGTTTACTCGGCTGTTCGCTTTATTTAGAGAAGTAAAAATCAAGGTTTAAGTTCTATGTGAGTTTCGCCTCAGCAGCTGCCTCAAAATTCTCTGGAATTTTGAGGCATTCGGCGAAATTAATTCGCAGACGGCCTGGCGGCCTACAACTTACTCACGCTTTCGCGTTCGTAAGTTGTCTGCTCATTAAGGAGAGGAAATGATTCCCAAATGTCCTTTTTACATAAACGGGCAATTTATTGAAGGCGTGGAAAAACAGAATATTATCAATCCTTCTACCGGCAAAGTGATCGCCGAAGTCTCGATGGCTTCCTTAAAAGACGCGGAGCTGGCGATCTCCAGCGCCCGGGAAGCTTTTGACCAGGGGCCCTGGCCGCAGTTTTCTTTAGCCGAACGCAAAGCATTTATCCGCAAGATCGCCCAGGGGATTTTGGATAACGCCGGGCAGTTAGCGGAACTGGAAACGCAAAATACGGGTAAGCCGATCAAAGAAACCACCTTTATGGATATTCCTTCCGGAGCGGAAACCTTCGATTTTATCGCCAACAACTTTATTGACTACCTTGAAGGCCAGGAGATCAGCGTGCCCAACGCCAAAGCGGAATTGCTGCGCGAGCCGGCGGGGGTGGTGGTTTTAATTGTCCCCTGGAATTATCCGCTTTTGATCGCCTGCTGGAAATTGGCCTTTGCCCTGGCCGCGGGCAACACGGTGATTTTAAAACCTTCCAGCTTGACCCCGCTCACGGTGTTAGAGCTAGGAAAGATCATCCATCAGGCAGGATTACCTGCCGGAGCGGTGAACATCATTAACGGCAGCGGGGCAAAGATCGGCCAGGCATTGTGCGAAGATAAGCGGGTGGACATGATCTCTTTTACCGGCAGCAATGAGGTCGGCCGGCAGATCCTGCAATATTCCGCCAAGAATGTGAAGAAGTTGACTATGGAGCTGGGCGGTAAATCCGCCAGCATCGTGTTTAATGACGCTGATTTAGAAACCGCGGTGAACAGTTCCCTGACCGCTATTTTCCTGAACCAGGGGCAAATGTGCACGGCGATGTCCCGGATCTTTGTGCAGGAGGCAATTTACGACAGCTTCTTGAAAAGTTTCGTCGAAAAATCCAAACGCATAAAATTGGGTTTGGCGGATAACCCGGAGACCCAGATGGGCCCCTTGATCAGCGACGCGCAGCGTAAAAAAGTGATCGCCTACATTGAAAAAGCAAGAACTGAGGGCGGCCAGATAGTTTGCGGCGGGAAGATACCGGAAAGCGCGGAATTAAAGAACGGTTATTTCTTCGAACCCACGGTCTTGGTGGATGTGGGGGCGCATTCTCATATATTCAGAGAGGAAGTTTTCGGGCCGGTGGTTTTGATCCATAAATTCTCCGGTTCCGATGAAGCGGCGACCCTGGCCAATAGCGTGGATTTCGGTTTGGCCGCCTGCATTTGGAGCAAGGACCTTGACCTGGCCCGGGAGCTGGCCGGGAAGTTGAACGCCGGCACGGTTTGGATCAACACTTACGGGATGTTCTTCCACCAGCTTCCTTACGGAGGATTTAAACAAAGCGGTTTCGGCAAAGAGTTGGGCAAGGAAGGCTTCTTAGAATATACGCGCCTGAAGAATATAATTGTGGACCAGTCTGCCGAAGGCAAACCGCTGGTGAATTACTGGTATGGATTTTAATTTGTAAAAGGAGATGGCGGAATGAACATTGTCGAAGTATTAGAAAAATGTGCCCGGGATTATCCGGTTAAGCCGGCGATTATTTTTCGCCAGGAGCAGATTTCTTTTCCGCAGCTAAAAGATAAAGTTTTCGCTTTTGCTCAGGCGCTGCTCAAGCTGGGAGTAAAGCCCGGCGATAAAGTGGCGATCTTTCTTCCCAACTGGCCGGAATATATTTACAGTTATTTGGCCGCCTGGTCGATCGGGGCCTGCAGCGTGCCTCTGGATTTTATGCTCACTGAAGATGAGATCGTTTCCTGCCTCGGTCACTGCGAAGCTAAAATCCTGGTTACTAAACATAAGGCTAATCTTTCTCTGGCGGCACTCAAAACCCGGCTGCCTTTACTGGAAAAGATTATCGCCTGCCAGTCGGAAGATGAAAGCGCTTTAAGTTTTGAAAAATTGCTCGGCACTGAAACTGCCGCGGCCCCGAAAACGCAGACCAAGGATGATGATCTGGCGATAATCTTTTATACCTCCGGGACTACCGGGAAGCCTAAGGGGGTTTTAATTAATTACGCCCAGCTGGATGCTCCTCCCAAATCCATGGCTTTTTTTGTCAATTCCGACCTGGGGCCCAAGGATACCGCTTTATGCGCTTTGCCTTTCTCGCATTTAGGGGGATTGATTTATATCCAGAATACGATTACCTTCGGCCTGACCCTGGTTTTGATGGAGCGGTTTATGCCGCTGGATTTTTTGAAGAATGTCCAGAACTACAAAGTTAATTTTTTCTGGATTGTGCCCTCGATGTATTACGCGCTGCTGCAATTAAAGGAATTTGAGACCTTTGACCTGTCCAGTTTGCGCTGGATCGTCACTTTCGGCGCCTCAAATTCCCCGGAAGCTTTGCGCCGGTTCCAGCAGTTCTGCCCGAAAACCTTTCTGTTAAACGGCTGGGGGCTTACCGAGACTAATGCCCCGACGGTAGTCTTGCCGATGGGGTCAAAAAATATCGAAAGCGTGGGCCGTCCGGCTCCCTGGATCCAGGTGAAGGTGCTTGCGGATGACGGCGGGGAGCTAGCCGCAGGAGGAGTGGGGGAAGTGGCGGTAAAAAGCTGGGTAGTTACGGCGGGGTATTTTAAGGATGAGCCGCTGACCCGCTCGACCATCCGTGACGGCTGGTTTTACACCGGGGATTTAGGCCGCTTTGACGCCGAGGGTTTCCTTTATATCGTGGGCAGGAAAAAAGAGATGATCAAGGTCGGCGGGGAGATCGTTTTTGAGCCGGAGGTGGAGGCGAGCTTGCAAAAACATCCGGATATCGCCGAGGCCGCGGTGATCGGGATCGCGGATAAATTGCGCGGGGAAGTGCCCAAGGCCTTTGTCGTCACCAAAGAAGGGAAAACTGTTTCTACCGAAGACCTGCGTTATTTTCTCCGCCAGCACCTGGCGCATTTTAAGATCCCGCACCAGTTTGAATTCTGTTCCGCCCTTCCGAAGAACCGGGTCGGCAAGATCGATAAAGAAAAACTCAGGGAAAGTTCTTTAAGCGCTTCTTAACTTACGCTATAAACAGTTCCTCGACCTTCATGCAGGATATTAAAGAATTAAGTTTAAAGGAGCTGGAGGATAAATTGTTTTCTCTGGGCAACCCGAAATATTATGCCCGGGATATCTTCCGCTGGATCTATCAGAAAGGCGCCCTTGATTTTAACCGGATAAGCAGTTTGCCGGCAACTTTACGGGAAAAATTATCCGCGGAATTCAGGATCACCGGTTTAACCCTGGCGGATAAGCAGGTTTCTTCCGACCGCACCGTCAAATTCCTTTTTGAGCTGGTGGATAAGAACCGGGTGGAAGCGGTGATTATTCCGGCGCCGGGCAGAGTTACCGGATGCATTTCCTCTCAGGCGGGCTGCAAGTTTGCCTGTAATTTTTGCGCCAGCGGCCTGAAAGGATTTAAGCGTAATTTAAGCGCGGGAGAAATTTTAGAGCAGGTGCTCTATTTAAAGAATGCTTCCGGCGGAAAATTGACTCATATCGTGTTCATGGGCACGGGGGAGCCGCTGGATAATTACGACAATGTGCTCAAGGCGGTGCGGCTGATCAATTCTCCGCAAGGTTTTAATATCGGGGCCCGCAGGATCACTATTTCCACCTGCGGGATAATTCCGGGGATTAAAAGGCTGCAGGATGAGGATTTGCAGATCGAGCTTTCTATTTCCCTGCATTCGGCGCAAGATAAGGTGCGCAGCCGGCTGATGCCGGTGAACAATAAATACCCTCTGGGGGAGTTGATGAAATGCTGCCGGGAATATACCGCTAAAACCAACCGGCAGATCACCTTTGAATATATTCTGATCCGGGACTTAAATGCCGACTTGGCGGCGGCGCAAAGTTTAGCCGCCTGGCTTAAAGATCTAAAATTAGCCAAAATTAATTTAATTCCAGCCAATGCCGTGGCGGAGCTAAAAATCAGCCCGCCGGGCAGGGCGCAGATAAACACATTTAAAACCTATTTGTCCAAAGCGGGTTTAACCGTGACCTTAAGGCGGGAGCGCGGGCAGGATATCAGCGCTGCCTGCGGGCAGCTGCGTTTAAAATATGAAAAAAATTAAATTAAGTTTAATATTCATTTTACCCTTGCTCATCTTCTGCGGCTGCGCTAAGCCGGAGATCCGCAATTTGCATTCTAAGGGGGCAAATATAATCTGTTTCGGGGATAGCATTACCTTCGGTTACGGAGCCAATGAAGGGGAGGATTATCCTACGGGTTTAAGCAAGCTTTTGAGCCGTGAGGTGATCAACGCCGGGGTGGACGGGGATACTACTTTTGACGCCCTGGCCAGGATAGAGGCGGATGTCCTGGATAAGGACCCGCGGATGGTGATCGTGGAGTTTGGCGGCAATGATTTTCTGCAGAAGGTCCCGGAATCCGACACCCTTAAAAATTTAGAACAGATCATCGACCGGATCCAACAAAAGGGAGCGATCGTGGTCCTGGTCGACATCAGCTCGGGATTTTTTATGCAGTCCTACCGGGATAAATATAGAAAATTGGCCGAGGAGAAAAAGACGGTGTTTATCCCTCAGATTTTAAAGAATATTATCACTAACCCGGGAATGAAAAGCGATTTTTTCCATCCCAACGCCCGGGGATATCAAATCATCTCCCAGCGTATTTACAGCGGGGTCTCTCCTTACCTTAAATAAATCTTTCCGGTTTTTAAATTTTAAGATTATTCAACGGGAGTCTTGCCGCAGGTTTTTGTTGGTTAATTGAGATTAAATGGCGGGGTTTTCTCCTTGCTCAGGCCGGATTATACATTGAAGGAGACGCAAGATTGGTATCGCTGGGGAGCAAATAAAAATCGCCTTAACTTAAAAGATAAGGCGATTTTTAATTTAGTGCCGAAGAAGGGAGTTGCCCGCCACTAAAACGTTGGCGGGTCCTTTAGAATTTTGTGCTGGAGGAGGGAGTTGAACCCTCACGGAGTTGCCCCCATCGGTTTTTGAGACCGACGTGTATGCCATTCCACCACTCCAGCGAAATTTAATTGTTCCGGCGAGGTCCGCCAATGTTTGTGGCGGAAACCCTTACGAGGTTGCCCTCATCGGTTTTTGAGACCGACGTGTATGCCATTCCACCACTTCGGCAAATCGATCGTTTATTGCCCGGCCCCGGCTTTAAGAGCGGGAAAGTTAATATAACATTTCACTTTCCGTTTGTCAACGCAGGTTAACGGGGCTTCACCGCTTGGATTTTGGCCAGGAGCGCATTGTATTTATTCAGGAACTCCTGCGAATACGGGGCCAATTTGACCGCTTTATTCAAAAATACAGCCGCTGCTTTTAAATCCCCCGCATTTTCGTAATAACTGCCCGCCAGGTAATATCCCCGCGCGTATTCCGGGAAAAGCCGGATTATTTTTTTGTATATCTCCAAAGTCGTTTTCCGGTCGCCGGACTTCAAAAAGTAATCTGCCAGGGCAGTAAGGGTGGTGGCACTTTCCTGGTCGTAAATAAAGGCCAGGCGCAAATATTGATAAGCCGTTCCCATATCGTTTTGACGTAAATAAATCTTGCCCATTATAGCGTTGGCCTCAGGAGAGCTGGGCAATAACTTCAAAGCTTCCTCGGCCTGAAGCCGAGCTTTCTGGTCGTTACCCAGGGCAAAGAGCAGCTGTGCCAGACGGACGTGGACGCCGGGCAGAACTTTCCCCAGAGGGACTTTCCCCAAATCCGCTTTTTTAATCTCCCACTTATCCAGGTCGATTTTTAAACGCCCGGTAAGTTCCTTGTTTTCCGGAGTGTCCCGGACAAAGATCAAACCGTCCTCATTCAGGTAGACCAATACCCATTTTTTGCTTTGGTAAAGGTAAGTGGCCAGCTCTTCCAGAACGGTTAATCTCTCGCTTAATAATAACGTATTAATCTGGTATTTTTTGAGGAGTTTTTCGATCGTGGACGGATCGGTATAAATGATCCGGTAATAGTCTTCGGAAAACTCCCGGCTGTAAAGTTCCGAGCGCCCGTCGATAAAAACATGATGCTCCGGGTAAAGCCGGTAAATAAGATAAGAACCATGGTTAAAAAAGTTGAATAGATTATCGGGCAATTTATTCAACTTTATAAAATCTGCCGCTTTTTCCGGATAGATAGAAGAGATGCCCAGCAATCTGCTTTTAAAGCGGTGTTGGTCAAAAAGATAATACTGCTCATCAAGGATATTTTTGCTCGCTCCCGCAGCGCACAGGAGCACCAAGGAAATTCCGGTGCATTTAAGGATAAAAAAAAGGTTTCGGGGGAAGTCTCTTCCGGTGAATTGCCGGTAACTTATCCGCGAAAAGTTATCCACGCACGCCAGGCAGGCGATACAGTTAAAAAAGATAATGTTGCGCGAAATATTGAAGGAGATGCCTAAAAGCGCCAGCCAGCAAAGCAAATAGGCGAGGTTGATTTTTTTAAGATTAAGGAGGAAAGAAAAAGAGGATAGGGCCAAAAGCAGATAATAAACGAAGACCCGGTTATACCCTAATTTCCAGGGAGGGAGGAGTTCGAAAATATAGTTATTGAGAATGTTGGGGTGGACCCGGTTTAAAATTATTTTCAGCGGATAAAGCGCCCCCGCTAAACCATTGGGATTGAGCAGGCAGGCCAGCGCGGATAGGCCGAATGCGGCGATTAAATTGCGGAGAGCATTTTTTCCCTCTGGTTCCCCGTTAGACCATTCCCAGGGGAGCCCGCCGCGCCGCTTTAGCCATTCGGCGATAATGAATAAAACGATCAAAAAAAGCCCGAGCATAAAAAATCCGTGACAGTTTACCCAGGCCAGCTGGAGAAGCGGAAGAATAAATACCCATTTATTATTTTTGCGCCTGCTCAGGATAAAAAGATAGGCGCAGAAAAAAAGGACGGAAAAATTTTCCGGGCGGATATTAAACCTTGTCCGTGAGGCAAAGACGGCCAGGGCCAGAACAATTATGCTTAAGGAAAATGTCTCTCTATCCTTGTAAACACAGAGCCACAGTAAAAAAAAGGCCAAAAACATTACCAGGCAGGAGATAGAGATCAGCCGGTCCGGGCCTCCGGATTTAAATCCCTGATAAAAAATTGCCTGGGTCAGCGGTGAGTGGTCGATCCAGGCAATGCCATGGGTAGAGGCTGAATAAAGATCTGCGTGGGGGACGGATTTGTGTTGGACAATATATTCTCCCGTTTTTAGGTGCAGCCAGATATCCGGGTCGATCAGCTCGGCGCTCATGCTTAGCTGAAGGAAGATGAATACGCCGATGAGCGCTCCGGCTCCCATAAAAAATTCGAAAAAACGGCTGATTCTGTTAAAGTCCGGCATTTTTTTTCCTAAATATGTTCCCAGTGAAGTTTTTGTGCGCAGAAGCGGAAGGAGAGAGTGCCGTAAATAACTTTCATGCACTCCGCTCGCTACGCCGCTTGCCGCGGCGTTTAACGCTCGCTTGAGTGCACTTAAATTTTTCCTTAATTAACCCTCTAATGTGTCTTGTTAATTACGCCGGTTTGGGGCGTTGTTCGGAAAATTGTGGTGGTGGCGCCGCACTCACTGCTCGGCTTGTCGCCGCGCTACGTTCGTTGCGGCATCACCAAATTTTTTGCTTGTCGCAAAAATTTGGTGGAGCTGAGGAGGATTGAACTCCTGACCCCTTGCATGCCATGCAAGTGCTCTCCCAGCTGAGCTACAGCCCCAAAAAATTTTTTACGAAAATTTTTGTACTTGCCACTTCCCCGGAGAACTTGTCTCCGGTGCGGTAAGTACGTATAATTAAGGTTTAAAGCTACTTAAAATTGCAATTTAGTGCTTTAAATATATCATCCCCAAAAAGCATTGTCAACTATAACCTTGACCCGGTTATAAATCATGCTAAGATAAAAAGGAAATATTTTATAACCTTTTTAACGCACTATTTTAAAACTATGATCCTGGGAGTACATGTTTCCGGCGCAGGCAAGATCTACCAGACTCTGGATGTCGCCAAGGGGCTGGGCTGCGATACGATGCAAATATTCAGCCGTTCACCGCAGTCCTGGCGCAAAGCAGAGGGTAAAATCGCCCCCGAAGATCTCCAGGAGTTTATCTTAAGGCATAAAAAAACCAAAATCAGCCCGGTTTTTATCCATCTTTCCTATTTGCTTAACCTGGCTTCTCCGGACCCCCGGCTTTACCACGGTTCGATCCAGGCTTTTATCGAGGACCTGCGTGAAGCGGAGGCGCTGGGGGCGGATTTTGTCGTTTCGCACATGGGCAGTCATAAAGAAACCTCGGAAGACGCGGGGATCAAGCGGCTGGTCGCGGCGCTGGATATCATCCTGGAGAAAACCCGGGGGGGCAAAGTCGGGATTCTGCTGGAAAATACTTCCGGTTCCGGCTCCTGGTTAGGTTACCGGTTTTACCACCAGCAAAAGGTGCTTAAGGGCTTAAAGGATAAGGCGCGGGTCGGGTTCTGTTTAGATACCGCGCACGCTTTTTTAGCCGGTTACGACCTGGCGGCTAAAGCCGGGCTGGATAAAATGGTGGAGGAGATCGAGGAAATGGTGGGGCTTAAGCTGTTTAAGCTGATCCACCTTAATGACGCCGCCGGGAAGCTGGGCTGTCATTATGACCGGCATGAACATATCGGCAAAGGCTATATCGGCCTGGCCGGGATGAAAAGGATCATTAACCATCCCGGATTTAAGAATATTCCCATGGTTTTAGAGACACCGAAAACCACCCCGCAGAGCGATAAAGAGAACCTGGCCTTGGTCAGGAAATTACGCAGAGAATAAAATGCTTTATAATTTTAAAGAAACCGAAGAAAAATGGCAAAAGATCTGGCAGGATACCCGCGCCTTCCGCGCGCAGCCTGATCCGCAAAAGAAAAAATACTATTTACTGGAAATGTTCCCCTATCCCTCCGGTAAAATCCATATGGGGCATGTGCGCAATTATACGATCGGGGATGTCGCCGCGCGTTTTAAGACCCTTCAAGGTTACAATGTAATGCACCCGATGGGGTTTGACGCCTTCGGGCAGCCCGCCGAGAACGCCGCGATCAAGAATAACACCAAGCCCGATGACTGGACGCATAAGTGCATCCGGGAAATGGAAACCGAGTTAAAGAAAATGGGTTTTTCTTATGATTGGGAGAGGGAGGTCTCTACCTGCGACAGCAGTTATTATAAATGGAACCAGTGGATATTCTTAAAGATGTTTGAAAGGGGGCTGGCTTACAAAAAGGCTTCCAATGTCAACTGGTGCCCCAGCTGCTCAACCACTTTAGCCAACGAAGAAGTGATCGAGGGGGGCTGCTGGAGATGCCACGCCAAAGTAGAACAAAAAGATTTAGAGCAGTGGTATTTAAAGATTACCGACTATAAAGAAAAACTGCTTTATAATTTGGAGCAGCTTAAATATTGGCCGGAGCGGGTAATTTTTATGCAGCAGAATTGGATTGGCAAGAGCAAAGGAGTGGAGATTTATTTTAAATTAAAGGATAACGGCCGGGTCATCCCCGTTTTTACGACGCGGGCAGATACTATTTTCGGCGCTACTTACATTGTTTTGGCTCCGGAACATCCCCTGGTCAAAGAGTTGATCAAGGGAAAACCGCAGGAGCCGGCGGCTTTAGAATTTATCGCTAAGGTTGCGCAGGAAAGTAAAACCATTCGTTCTTCCTCGGAGGTTAACAAAGAGGGGGTGTTTACCGGAAGTTTCGCGGTCAATCCGGTGAACAATGAAGAACTTCCCATTTGGATCGCCGATTACGTGTTAATGGAATACGGCACCGGAGCGATCATGGCCGTGCCCACCCATGACCAACGCGACTTCCTTTTCGCCAAAGAACATAATTTATCTCTGCGCGTGGTGATCCAGCCCGGGTTGGATGATAATTCCAGGCTTTCCGCTTATGAAATGGCGGAAGCATATGAAGGGGACGGTTATTTGGAAAATTCCGGACAGTTTAACGGGAAAAAAAACTCTCCGGCTAAAGAAGAGATCGCCCTCTGGATGGAAGTAAAAGGTATCGGCAAGATCCAGGAACATTGGCGGCTGCGGGATTGGTTGATCTCCCGGCAGCGCTACTGGGGGACGCCAATCCCCATAATTTATTGCCCGGAGTGCGGCCCGGTGCCGGTAAACGAGAAAGATCTGCCGGTGGAGTTACCCAAAGACGCGCCTTTTACCGGGGAGGGGGGCAGCCCGCTGGCCAAGGTCAAGGAGTTTGTCGAAGCAGCCTGCCCTAAATGCGGTAAAAATGCCAGGCGGGAGACCGATACCATGGCTACTTTCTTCGATTCTTCCTGGTATTTTTTAAGGTTCTGCTCCCCGCAATTTAACGCGGCGCCTTTTGATCTTAAAGAAGCAAAATACTGGATGCCGGTAGATCAGTATATCGGAGGGATCGAGCACGCGATTTTGCATCTTTTGTATTCCCGGTTTTTTACCAAATTTTTTCAGGATTTAGAAATGGTGGATTTTAACGAGCCCTTCGAAAGGCTGCTGACGCAGGGGATGGTGCTTAAAGACGGGGAGGTAATGTCTAAATCCCGGGGAAACATCGTTGATCCGGATTCGATGATCAAAAATTACGGGGCGGATTCCCTGCGGCTGTTTATCCTGTTTGCCGCTCCTCCGGAAACGGAGCTGGAGTGGGATGAGCGCGGGCTGGAAGGGGCTTTTAAATTTTTAAACCGGGTATGGAGGATCCAGGATAACCTTAAAGATAAGGCCGACCCGCAGGTTTTAAAGCATTTGCATCGAACGATCAAAAAAGTAAGCCAGGATTTCGGGGAATTTAAATTTAATACCGCGATCGCCTCTTTCATGGAATTGACCAATGCCATTTACCAGCTGGGCGCCGATAAAGAGGTGTTTTCCAAATTAGTGGTCATGCTTAGCCCGATCGTCCCGCATTTTTCCGAGGAGCTTTGGCAGATTTTGGGGAACCAGGGAAGCGTGTTTAAGGCTTCCTGGCCGCAATATGACCCGCAGCTGCTGGTCGAAGAGACGATAGAACTGCCGATCCAGGTTAACGGTAAGTTACGCAGCAAGATCGCGGTTGCCCGGGATATTTCCGAGGAAAAATTAAAAGCGCTGGTATTGGCCGATCAGAAAGTGGTTCCCTGGTTGGAAGGAAAAACCCCGAAGAAATTTATTATTGTCCCGCAGAAACTGGTGAATATCGTTATTTAATCCCGCCGCCCAGAACATCCTTAATATCAAAAAGCAGTCTGGTATAATCGATAGGTTTTTCGACGTAGACGGTAATCCCGCTTTTGGCGGCGATATGTTTGTCCACCTCTTCGTGTTTCAGGGAGGCGGCGATGATCGGCGTATCCGCGAATTCAGGCAGCGCCTTGATCTCCTGGGCGACTTTAAATCCGCTTTCATCCGGTAAAACCAGGTCCAGCAGCACGCAATCCGGTTTTTCCGCTTTTAACTTTTCCATTCCTTCTTTAGCGCAATAGGCAACCACTACCGTATAACCCGCCGCCAGCAGTTCTTCCTTGCTTTTCTTGGCGATATTGTAGTCGTCATCGATTACCAGGATTTTTTTGCCCATAAAGAAAGTATACACTAAAACCCCGGTGATTACAATTTAAGGGGGAAGGGACTTTTTTAAGTTAGATTTATCCTTACTGTGCGTCTATTTAAGTGAGGGGGCAAGATTGTTTAATTTTACACCGGAAGAGAAAAGGGTTATTTTGTTTCTTTTGGCTTTGAGTTTTTGCGGCCTGCTTTTGAACAGCCTGGCCAAGATCAACAGCCGGATAGAAAAAATAGTGTACCCGGAGGTAGGGCCGGTTAAGTTGGAGCTGAATAAAGCGGACTTCTCCCAATTGGTTTCCTGCGGGCAGCTCTCCACGGAGCTGGCGCGGCGTATTTTAGAGCAGCGCGGTTTGCGCGGAAGTTTCAGCAGTTTAGAGGAGTTGAAGGAAATTAAAGGGATCAAAGAGAAGCGGCTCGAGAAGCTTAAAGAATTTTTCTTTATTGAGTAATGAAATTGGCCGGTTTATGCGCGGTTTTTTGTGCGGGGATCATTACCGCGGCCAAGACCGCGATACCCTTTCCCGTTTTTTGCCTGGGAACGCTTTTGTTCCTGCTTCCGGCTCTTTTTATAAAGCAAAATATAAAATTCAGCTTTTTTGTTCTCTGCCTCGGATTTTTCCTGGGGGTATGCCTGATCAGGAACTCTCAATTCTTGCCGCCTGATCATATCACCCATTTAACCGGCGATCGGGGCGCTAATGTTTCCCTGAGGGGGGTGGTGGATAATGACCCTGCCTGCCGGGGCTTAAAAACAGCTTTCATTTTCCGGATCGAGCAGGTTTCCCTGGGTTCTTTTTGGCAGCGGGGGTGCGGGAAAATCCTGGTCAGGATCAACGGAAAAGGAAGTTTTGCTTACGGGGACAGGCTTTTATTGCAAGGAAAATTGTCTCTCCCGCTTTCTTTTCCCGGAGGGTTTGATTACCAAAGTTATTTGAAGCACCAGGACATTTATTTTATTTTTCGGGCGGGAGAAAAAAGCGGGATAATCAAACTGCTGGCGAAAAATGCCGGCAATCCTTTAAAAGCGTTCTCCCTGGCGGCAAAACACCGGTTAAGCGCAGTGATCAAGGGTAATTTATCCGTCTTTTCGGCAGGAGTGATGAATGCCCTTATCTTGGGTGACCGGCAGGATCTGCCTCCTTATTTTACGGAGATGCTGATGAAGCTGGGGACCATTCATATTATCGCCATCTCCGGTTTTAACGTGGGCATCGTGGCTTTTGTAATTTTGCTTTTTTTAAAAATAATGAAACTGCGCCGCAAGCCGCGGTACATTTTTACGCTGCTTCTTTTGATCGTTTATTGCCTGCTTACCGGTTCCAGCGCCCCGGTCGTGCGGGCAACCCTGATGGCGGCCATTTTTCTCGGAGCTTATTTTTGCCGCAGGCAAGTGGATATCGGCCATTCTCTTTCTATCGCCGTAATCTTTATCCTGGCTTTTAATCCCTGGCAGATTTTTGAGATCAGTTTCCAGCTTTCATTTTTAAGCCTGCTTTCCATTGTCTGTCTGGCTCCTAAAATTCAGGCGGTATTCCCGGAAAGACTGGTTAAAAACCCCCGGACGAATTTCCTGATTTTGACCTTCTCTGCCTCGGGGGCGGCCTGGATCGGGCTTTTGCCTCTGGTGGCTTATTATTTTAATACTTTTTCCGCGCTTACCGTAATGGCCAATATGATCATTGTTCCTTATTCGGCGCTGGTCACGGCTACGGGTTTTAGTTTTGCGCTCATCGGGGCTTTCTTTCCCCAATCGGCTCCGGTACTGGCCTCGGCCAATGAGTTGCTTATCCGGGTTTTGTTTAAGATCCATTCATTGTTTATTATTATTCCCGGAGCTTATTTTAAATTACCCGAGGTACCGCTCATTTATGTTTATTTTTATTATGTCCTGTTGATATTGATCACTAATTTTTCTGCAATAAGGGGATTTATTCTAAACCGGGAGGCGCATCCTTTGTTTTAACCGGAGGGTAATAAGGCCAGCGTCACCTAGTCAGGTATGCACCCCGCGCCTAGAGGAGGGCGCGGGTGTACTTCCTCCTGAAGTAGAAATAAGTCAATTAAAAGCGTAACTCGACAATTTACATTTCCCCTGATCCCGCTAAAATATATCTGGTTGAAGGAATCGCCTGGGCATGGAGACAACATAGAAGGGTGCGAAAAAAGTCATGGGGGTTTTATGAAACGGGTCAGAAAAACAAAGAAACAGGGTTTAAAAAAATCTTTACCAAAGGTTCGGCTCAAGCTGAAAAAGCTAAAAAAAAGAACGCCTAAACTTACCGCCGGAAAGCCAAAGAAGGTTTTAAGAAGGAGATCCGGAAGTATTCCGTTACCAAAAGAGCAGGTGGAGATCCCGGAGCCCAAGATCAAGCAAGAAGAAGCATCTTTTGAAAACAAAATGATTCCTGCCGGCCTGTTTAATCTTAATGAGGAATTGCCGCGGGATTACGGCAAGGACCGGATAGTGATTTTAACCCGCGACCCCCGCTGGCTTTACGCTTATTGGGAATTAAGCGGGCAGCTTGCCGGAAATTTAAGCGAGGCCCCCAGAATACTGCGCGTATATGATGTGAGTGAAATTGCTTTTGACGGCAGCAACGCCCATTCATTTTTTGATCTGGAGATACCTGCGGAAGCGGACAGTTGGTATATCGATACCCGCCAACCGGGGCGGAGCTGGTGCGTAGAGCTGGGAATAAAAAAGGACGGTAAATTTATCCCCTTCCTGCGCTCAAACATCGTCTCGACGCCTTTAGACGGGCCATCGGGGGTCAGTGATGAGGAGTGGATGGTCCCGGAAATGACCTTTGCCCGGCTTTATGGTATGGGGCTGGGTTTCGGCCAGACTTCTCCGATAGGGGCGGGCTGGCAAAATAAAATAAAACGCGAACTTTTTTCCGGGATCAGTTCTCCGGGCGCTTCATTGATCTCCAGCCCCGGCAAGCGTCCGTTGAAGAAAAACGCGGGATCATTCCCACCGGCATAAATCCAGCTTATCCCCCTCAATCAAGCCTTTTTAAGTTTTGCTTCCCAACGCTTTGCAAAAAACTGCCTTTGACAAATTAAGCCGGCTATGGTAGATTTATAATATTATGAAGCGCATAATCTTAAGTTTGTTAATAATTTTCTCCCTGTCTGTTACCCCGGCCCACGCTTATTGGATCTGGACCCCTAAAACAGGAAAATGGGTGAATCCCAAGACCCTGCCCAAAGATAACCCCAAGGATCAGTTTGCTTATGCCAAAGTTATTTTAGATAACGGCAAATACGAAGACGCCAAAAAGGAATTCCAGAAACTGCTTAAAACTTACCCTAAATCCGCCGAGGCGGCCGAAAGCCAGTATTACCTGGGGCAGATCGAAGAAAGGCAGGGTAAGTTATATGAGGCTTTTCAGGCCTACCAGAAGGTGGTGGACAAGTATCCTTTCAGCGAACGCATCCAGGAGATCATCGAGCTGGAATATAAAATCGCGGAAAAGTTCATGGGAGGAGAAAAACGCAAAACCATGGGGGTAGCCTTACCGGTAGAAAATCCGGCGATCGAAATATTCGGCAAGGTGGTGGAGAACTCTACTTACGGCCCCCTGGCCCCGAAGGCGCAGTATAAGTTGGGGCTGGTTTTAAAAGGATTGATGCGCTATTACGAGGCGGAAGAAGAATTCAATAAGGTGGTTTCCCGCTATCCGGACAGCGAATGGGCGGCCGCCGCCAAATTCCAGATCGCTTCCTGCCGGGCAGGTTTATCCAAAGGGTTTGCTTATGACCAGGGTTCGGCGCAGGAGGCCAAAGAAAAGTTCGAACAATTCGTGAAGGAGCATCCGGATGCCGTGCTTTCCCTGGATGCGGAAAAAAATATCGGGCAAATCCAGGATAAAGAGGCGGAGGCCAGCTACAATATCGCGGTTTTTTACGAAAAACAGAAGGCTTGGGATGCGGCCAAAATTTACTATAATACTATAATCAGCGATTACCCCCACACCGCCTGGGCGCCGAAAGCCGCGGCTAAATTGCAGATGATGGAGCAGACAAATGAAAAAAAATAAGCTGATTTTATTCTTAAGTTTATGTTTATTATCCGCCGGGCTGTCCGGCTGCAATTATACCACCCGTTCGATGCTTTACGGAAATTACAACACGATTTATGTGGAACCTTTTGTCAATAAAGTAGATATCACCCAGGAAACTTTTTCGGCGAATAAGTACCGGATTTACCGGCCGATGCTGGAAACCGATATCACCAAAAAAGTGATTAACCGGTATCTTTTCGACGGCAATCTTAGGCCGGCTAAGCAGACGGACGCAGACCTGATCCTGAAGGGGGAATTGATCGAATACCGCAAAGATCCTTTAAGTTATACCGCCAATACGGATAATGTCACGGAATACCGGATCAATATTTATGTGAATCTAAGCCTTTGGGACACCAAGACCAATAAAATGCTTTGGCAGGAAAATAACTTTAACGGTAACTACTCTTTTTTTACCGCTGAAACTGTCAATAGCGCCAATGTCAAAGTTCCCGAGGCTACCGCGGTGAATAACGCCGTAGAGGATCTGGCCCGCCGGATCGTGGAACGCACGGTTGAACAATGGTAGAATGGTTTACCCCTCCGCAAATACAAAAACCGCAGCGCAGCAGGCCGCTTCCCCCGGAGTTTACCTTTTTGCCGGACAGGATTTTTCCGCCAAAGAAGCCCAGCTTAAAAAGATAAAACAGGAGTTCCTCTCCCAATCGCTGCAGGATTTTAACCAGGATACCCTGTACGCCAAAGAAATAAAATTAAAGGACATCCAGGAAAAATTTCTCTGCCTGCCGTTAAAAAACGCCAAGCGCATTATCGTGATCAAGGAAGCGCAGCTGCTTGAGGAAAGCTGCCGGGAGTTTCTTTTGGCTTTTGCCAAAAAGCCTTCCCCGCAGCTGGTCCTGGTCCTGGATTTTGCGCAGTATGACCATAAAGACGAATTTTTGAAAAAAATCTCAGCTTTTGCCCAGATCCTGCGTTTTAAGGAAACGGTTGATCCGGATACCTTTACCTTAAACCGGCAGATTGAGCTGAAAAAAGCAGACCAGGCTTTGCAGCTGCTGAATCAACTGTTGCGTAACGGAGAGGCTCCGGAGCGTATTTTAGGCGGGTTGCGTTATGCCTGGGAAAGGCAGGGGGTCCAGGGGTTAAGCGCCCAGAAGAAGCTCAGGCTGCTTTTATCCTGTGATCTGGAAATAAAAACAGGCAGGCTGAAGCCTGCCTTTGCTTTGGAAAAATTGATCGTGAGTTTATGCGGTATGGCCGGTTAGAAAGATCCCCGGCTAAAGCGGTTTTATTTTTTGGCGGGTGAATTTAAACGGCGCATCAAGCGTGATTTCCTGCGGTTAGCGGTAGCCGGATGGATAATATTCTTCTTGGCGGCTTTATCCAGCTGGGAAAAAACCTTGGTAATGAATGTTTTTGCTTCGGCGGTATCTTTAACCAGCAATTCCTGGAATTTTTTGATCGTTTTTTTGAGCTGTCCTTTTACCTTAAGATTGCGGGTATGTTTTCTTTTATTTACGCGGTTGCTTTTTAACGATGTTCTGCGTCTAGGCATTTATTTCTCCTTAGGGTGTAGCGGTTTTGCGATTTTTGGTTTAATTTGCTTCTTTAAAGGAGCGCAAGCGCGCACCGCCCTTAAAAGAGGCTTAATGAGTTATTATTATTAGCATAATTAATACCCTATGTCAATAAACAAATATTCCCCGGTAAGCCATAATAAGTCGGTCGCCCGCTCCGCCACGATCATCAGCCTGGCGACCCTGGTTTCCCGCATTTTGGGTTTTATCCGGGATGTGATCATTGCCCGCCTGTTCGGGGTGTATGTCCATGCCCAGGCTTTTGTCATCGCTTTCCGCATCCCCAACCTTTTCCGCGATATAGTCGGAGAGGGGGCTTCTAACGCGGCGATTGTGCCGGTTTTAAGCGAATACAGCCATAAACGCTCCAAAGAAGAATTTTGGGAGCTGGCCAATGTTTTGCTTAACCTTTTGGCGGTGGTCTTAAGCGCGATCACTATCCTGGGCATTATTTTTTCTCCCCTGATCGTGCGCTTGATCGCTCCGGGGTTCATCGCTTCTCCGGATAAACTGAGGGAAACGATCAACCTGAACCGGATAATTTTTCCTTATATCCTGCTGGTTGGTTTGGCGGCTTACGCGATGGCCGTGCTCAACTCTCTGAAAAGTTTCGCGGTTTCCGCGTTCTCCCCCTGCTTGTTGAATATTTCCATCATTATCGGAGCCTTGCTTTTGGGGGAAGGCACCGCCGGCCTGGCTACCGGAGTTTTATTGGGAGGGGTCTTACAGTTGGCGGTGCAGCTGCCGGCTTTATCCAAAAAAGGCTTCCGCCCGAAATTTAAGCTGATGTTTAACCACCCGGGGGTGATCCAGGTTAAAAATCTGCTCCTGCCGCGCCTGGTCAGCTCCAGTATTTACCAATTGAATAATTTTGTGGATTCCATTTTCGGTTCCCTGGCGGCGATCGTCGGAGACGGCGGGGTAGCGGTGCTTTATTTTTCTTACCGGCTCATCCAGTTTCCGATCGGGATCTTCAGCAATGCCGTTGCCCAGGCGATCCTGCCGACATTTTCTACCCAGGTACTTGAAGAAAACCGGGATAATCTTAAAGCTACCCTTTCCTGGGGATTGCGCGCCGTATTTTTTGTGATGCTGCCGGCCACGGCTTTGTTCATGGTTTTAGCCGGTCCGCTGGTTTCTTCCCTTTTCGGCGGCGGCAAGTTTGATTCCAGCTCGAGCTTATTGACCAGCAACGCGCTTTTTTTCTACAGCATCGGTTTAACCGCTTACGGAGGGACGAAGATCCTCCAATCCTGTTTTTTTGCCCTTAAAGATACGGTCACCCCCACAAAAATGGCCGGACTGGCCTTATTAATGAATATAGTTTTTTGCGCGGCATTGATGTTCCCCTTAAAGATCGGAGGATTGGCTTTGGCTACTTCCTTATCGGGCATAATCTCCTTTCTGTTTTTATTTTTAAAACTGCGCGCGCGCCTGGGTGGTTTTGGAGGGCGCAGGATAGTGAGCTCATTTTTACGGATCCTGGCCGCTTCTTTATGCATGGCCGCGGCATGTTTTCTGGTGAACCGGGAGCTGAATTTCGCCTGGGCGGTATTCTGTGCCGGGTTGTCCTACATTCTTTTCTGTTTTCTTTTTAAAGTGGCGGAGCTTGCCGAAATTCTACATTGGTTGACCGCAGGAAGATTAAAACCTAAGCCATGGAGCAACAGCATAAACTAAAAGAAAAGATCTTAGCGGCTCCGGATTCCCCGGGGGTTTACCTGATGCGCGACCGGGCGGGGGAGGTGCTTTATGTGGGTAAAGCTAACTCCCTGAAAAAGCGGCTGGCCAGTTATTTGGGCAAGGATTTAGCCACTAAAACCATGGCTTTAATGCTTAAGGCGGCCGGGGTGGAATTCAGGTTGACTCCCAATGAAATGATGGCCTTATTATTGGAGAGCCAGCTTATCCACGAACTTAAGCCGAAATATAATATTTCGCTCAAAGACGACAAAAGCTTTCCGTTAGTGGAGATTTCCGGGGAAGAGTTCCCGGCGGTGCGCATCACCCGGAAAAAAGATAACCCGTTGAGCCGCTATTTGGGGCCATACACCAACGCCAAGCTTTTAAAAAATGTGCTTAAAATAATCCGGCTTAATTTTGCCTACCGTTCCTGCCGGAAGCTGCCCAAACAAAGCTGTATCTATTACCGGATCGATCTTTGCCCGGGGCCCTGCGCCGGAAAGATCAGCGCTGCCGAGTACCAGCGCAATATCGGTGATATTACGCTGATCCTCGAGGGCAAAGCGGATTTATTGATTAAGAAGCTGACCCGGTCCATGCAGGAAAGCGCCGCGCAGGGGGATTTTGAGGCGGCCGCCAGGAAGCGGGACCAGATTACCGCCCTCTCCGGAATATCCGCCCGCCCGGATGATTCCAGCTATAAGGATGCGTTAAACGATTTAAAAGACTCCCTGAATTTAAAGAAACTTCCCGCCCGGATCGAAGGTTTTGACATCTCCAATCTGTCGGGTAAACAGGCGGTGGGTTCCATGGTCAGTTTCTATAACGGCCAGCCGGATAAGAATAATTATCGCAGGTTTCGGATCAAAACTTTTGCCGGGATCGACGATTATAAAATGCTTGCCGAAGTTATCCGCCGGCGCTATACTCGACTATTGCGGGAGAAAACCGGCCTGCCGGACCTTGTTTTGATCGACGGAGGCAAAGGCCACCTTTTGACCGCGGCAGGGGAATTGGCTTCTCTTGAGGTGTCCATCCCCCTGGTCAGCATCGCCAAAGAAAAAGAGAATATTTATTGTTTGCGGGAAGCAAAGGCGCGCTTGATCCCGCTGTCTGACGGGCCGGCATTGAATTTGATCCGCCGGGTGCGCGATGAAGCGCACCGGTTTGCTTTGGCCTACCATCATTTATTGCGCAGGAAATCCTTAATTTATAAATGAAAAAACGCATCCGCAGCGGCAAGTTAAAACAAAAAGAACCCCGGGCGCAGCTGTTCCCTACGGATTTTGCGGCCAGGGTTTACCGGGCAGCTTTATGTATTCCGCTGGGAGAGGTGCGTAGTTATAAGTGGGTGGCCGCCAAAGCCGGTTCTGCGGGCGCCTGCAGGGCGGTCGGCCAGATCTTAAAACGCAACCCTTACCCCCTGATCATCCCCTGCCACCGGGTGATCAACAGCGATCAAAAACCGGGAGGATATGTTTTTGGCCGGCAGCGTAAAAAATCCCTGTTGGCGTTAGAGAAAGAGATAGCCCGATGTATAATTTCCAAAAAATAAGAGGCTGCTTATTCTATTTAAGCCTGTTTTTATTCTGCGCCGGGCTTCCGTTTATCCTTTCTTTTGCCCTGGGGTATAAATTCAATACCCGCACCTTTAAATTCGTAAAAACCGGGATCATCTGGGTAAAGACCCAGCCGCCGGGAGCGACAATTTTTCTTAACGGCAGACTCTTTCCCGAAAAAAGCCCCGCCAGCATGCAGGAACTGCTTCCCGGCACCTATAAAATTGCCTTGGAGCTGGAACAGCATTACCCCTGGAACGCCGAGATAGAGGTGGAAGCGGGCAAGGTCAGCCGGGTGGATAAGGTCATTCTTTTTCCGGTACGTCCCAGCCTGCAGCAGTTAAACCAGGAAAAATTCTCTTCTTTTCACCTGGATAATGAGAAAAAAGTAATTTACTACCTGGACCAGGATAAGAAAACCGTCTACCGGTCGAACCTGGACGGGAGCAATTTCGAGGATGTGGCCGGGCTGCCGGATAAGATCGATCCGGTGACCGGATGGGATGTTTCCCCGGATAAAAGTAAAATTTTTGTTTATAATCAGCATCGGCTGGCGATAATTCTTTTCGACCAGCAGAATGACGCGGACTTCTCCTCTTCCGTGTTTGCCACGGAGTACCCCCAGGAAAGGATAAGCGAGGTTTTCTGGCATTCGGATAGTTACCATTTGGTGGTGTTGACCGATAAACACGTGCAGGTGATCGAGAGCCGCCGCGGCTCTTTACCGGTAAACCTGGTGGATTTAGTCCGGGGCCGTCCGGAGGCGTTTTACGACATAAAAGAGGATATCCTGTATTTCAGCGACAGCCAGAAAAGCCCCGACGGAAGTGTTTACAATAACTTGTATAAGCTGGAATTAAGGAGCGACCTTTTTTTATTGGAAAAGCTGATCACTCAGCCTTTTGGCGCGGCGAAGCCGGCGCAAAAGGAGGGATCCGGTGAATAAGGGGATATTTTTAAAGCGCACCCTTGAAATTATCCCCGGGGGATTATCCTGGGGAATCATTATCGGATTGATCTTTTTGTCTTTTTTGCATCCGGTAGCCAGCGCCGTGATCATTATTTCTTTTGACTTTTACTGGATCGTGCGCACGGTTTATTTAACCACTCTTTTGGTGATGGCCCACCAGCGTCTTTTCCGGCAGAAGGGGAAGGATTGGCTGGGGCTTTGCCGGGAGTTGCCTTCAGAGCGGGGGTTTGCGCGGTTATACCAGGTGGTGCTCTTTCCGGTTTATAATGAGGGGCTGGAGGTCTTGCGTCCTTCGCTGGAAGCTTTGTCCGCCAGCCATTATCCCAAAGAAAGAATTATCGTGATCATGGCTTTTGAGGAACGGAATGCTTTGGCGCACGATAACGCTCTGATCCTGGAAGAAGAATTCCGCGGCAGGTTCGGCGCCTATCTTTCTACCTTCCACCCCGACGGATTACCCGGGGAAAGCCGGACCAAGGGGGCCAATGCTACCTGGGGAGCAAAAGCAGCCAGGAAACTATTAGACAGCCGCGCGATCGCTTATGAGCAGGTGGTCATCTCCTGTTTTGACGCCGACACCTGCGTGGAAATAGAATACTTCGGCTGCCTGAGTTATCATTTTCTTATTTCCGCCAAGCCGCACCAGGCCAGTTACCAGCCGATGCCGGTTTACAATAACAATATCTGGCAGGCGCCTTCCCTGGCCAGGCTGATCGAAGTGAGCAGCTCATTCTGCCAGATGATCGAAAGCATGCGCCTGGAAAAGTTCGTTACCTTTTCCAGCCACAGCATGAGTTTTAAGACCCTGGTGGCAATCGATTATTGGCCGACGAATATGATTTCGGATGATTCGGTTATTTATTGGAAAGGGTATTTGCACTATAACGGGGATTACCGGGTCGTCCCGCTGTATGTCACCGTTTCCCTGGATGCGGCTTATTCCAGCAACCTCTGGCGCACGATCGCGGTGCAGTATAAACAGAAAAGAAGGTGGGCCTGGGGGGTAGAGAATTTTCCTTTTGTCGTCAGCGGTTTTATAAAAAACAATAAAATCCCCCTGGTGAGTAAAATAAGGCGGTCCTTCCATCTGCTGGAAAGCCATGTCACCTGGGCGGTTTGGGCGGTAATCCTGGTCTTTATCGGCCCGTTGCCCATATTTTTCGGAGGGGCTTTCTTCAGCCAGATGTCGATCGCTTATAATCTGCCCAAGATCACCGGCCTATTGTTCCGGTTTACCCTTTTGACCAGCCTGACCTGGGTATTCTTAAGCTGGACCATTCTGCCTCCCCGGCCGAAAGGGACCAGCTGGTTAAAGCAGGGGCTTTTAATTATCGAATGGATCTTTGTACCGTTTATTATTTTGATTGTCGGTTCCGCTCCGGCAATCGACGCCCAGACCAGGCTGATGCTGGCCCGGTATATGGAATTTAATCCTACGTTAAAAGGCAATAAAGTGTTATAATAAAAAAAATTATTTTAGCAGGTTAACGGTCTCCTCAATTACATTATTCCGGAGGAAAGATGGATATTAAAAAATTAATGCAGGAAATGGTCTCCCGGGAAGCTTCCGACCTTTTTTTTCGCGCCGGAGGCACACCGCGTTTACGCATCGCCGGAAAAGTGGTGGCGATGGATACCCGGGTGTTGAGCATTGAAGATGTGATGTTTGCCACGGAACAATTGGCCAACAGTAAACAGCTTGAGGTTTTCCGCAGCAAGATGGATGTGGATTTTGCGGTATACCTGGCCGAATTTAACCGCCGTTTCCGTGTAAGCATCTTCACCCAGAGGAACTGGCCGTCGATTGTTATCCGCAACGTGCGCAACAAGATCTCTTCTTTTGAAGAGCTCAATCTTCCCGCGGAGATTCTGCAGAAACTTGCCATGGAGACCCGTGGGCTGGTGCTGCTGACCGGAAGCATGGGCAGCGGAAAATCCACGACCATTGCCAGCATGATCGAGTATATAAACGCTAACGCCAGGAAACACATCTTAGCCATCGAAGAGCCGATCGAATTTACCTTTGAGGATAAGCAGTCGATCATTAACCAGCGTGAGCTGGGTATCGACGTGTCCACCTATCCGGTAGCGCTGCGCGCTTTTACTTTGCAAAGCCCTGACGTCATGTTTATCGGCAATATCCGCGATTATGATACGGTTTCGGCGGCGATGGCGGCCGCGGAAACCGGGGTTTTAGTCTTAAGTACCCTGCATACGATCAACGCCTCCCAGACCGTGGAAAGGCTGATCAATCTTTTTCCTCCCCACCAGCATCAGGAGGTAAGCAACCAGCTGGCCTCGCTTTTAAAAGGGGTAATTTCTTTGCGTCTGGTCCCGGCCAAGGACGGAGTGGGCCGGGTCCCCGCTTATGAAGTGATGCTTTTGACCTCGACCATCAGCCGGTTGATCCGCGAAGGTAAAATTTGGGAGATCCCCCATTTTATCGACGACGGCACGGTGTTCGGCATGCAATCGTTTAATCAATCCCTGGTAAGACTGGTGCAGGAAGGCAAGGTGGCTTTGGAGGATGCCGCGGCAGCCGCTGACAGCCGCGAGGAGTTTATGCTGGCTTACCGGGGCATCAAAAAGCCGTAAGGACATTCCAAACATTTTAAAACCTTAGGAGATTAATCCATGCTTGAAGAAATCGAAACGCAAATTGCCCAGATCGGCGTCCGGATGGAAAACCTCAGAGGTTATCTTTGACGTTGCCCGCAAAAGGCAAAAGATCGATGTTTTAAACCAGGAAATGTCGGAAGAGGGGTTTTGGAATAATTCCGAAAAATCCACCCGCATCGTTAAGGAATTAAAAAATCTTAAAGTTACCGTAGAGCCCTGGGAAGCGGCTTACAAAAAATATCAGGAGCTGGCCGAGCTGGTCCCGCTGGTTAAAGAAAGCGATGAGGAGCTGGTTGCGGATATAAAACGCACCGCCGCCACCCTTATCGGGGTGATCGATAAATTAGAATTTCAGGTGCTTTTGGGCGGGCCGTTCGACAAGAACAGCGTGATCTTAAGCATTAATTCCGGGGCCGGGGGGACGGAATCCTGCGATTGGGCGGGAATGCTTTTAAGGATGTACAGCCGTTTCGGCGAAAGCCACGGCTATAGCGTCAAAACGATCGACCTGTTAGACGGAGAAGAAGCGGGGATAAAGAACGTCACCGTGCTCATCGAAGGCCCGTATGCTTTCGGTTACCTGAAATCCGAACGCGGGGTACACCGGTTAGTGCGCATCTCGCCTTTTGACGCCAATAAGCGCCGGCACACTTCTTTCGCTTCGGTGGACGTGATCCCGGAGATCGAAGAAGAACTGGATATCCAGATCAAGGAAAGCGATTTGCGGATCGATGTCTATCGCTCCAAAGGGGCCGGCGGACAAAGCGTCAACACTACGGATTCAGCGGTAAGGATCACCCATTTACCTACCGGAATCGTCGCGCAATGCCAGAATGAGCGTTCGCAGCACCAGAATAAAGCCACGGCTTTAAAAATACTTAAAGCCCGCCTTTACGAAGCCGAGCAGCTTAAAAAAGACGAAGCGCTCAGGCAAAAGGATTCCGACAAAAAGAGGATCGAGTGGGGCAGTCAGATCCGCTCGTATGTTTTACATCCCTACAATTTAGTCAAGGACCACCGCACAGAATTTGAAACCGGGGACAGCCAGAAGATCTTAGACGGCGGCCTGGATGATTTCATCGAGGCTTATCTTAAATTTGCCGCGCAAAAATAAAGGAAAGTATGTTAGGTTTAATTAAAAAACTCCTGCTCCAGAGTAAGCAGGCCCAGATCAGTAAAAGGTATCCGGGGTTAAAGGTCACTTTGCACGCGGAACTGCCTTCCCCGTCGATGGATAAAATGGTGGAGTTGTCCAGGCTGGCCGCCCAGGTCAATTCCCTGGAACCGCGGATCAGCGCTTTGACCGACGCCGAACTGGCCGCCAAGACCGAGGTATTCCGCCGGCATTTGTGGGAAGAATCCGCCAAGATCAATTCTGAACTGGAAGAACTGCAGCAGGCGATGCTTAACGTGGCGATGCCCGAAGAAAAAGAAAAGCTGAAAGAAAAATTAAAGATCAGCCGCAACCGGATCTTTGCCGGGATCCTTCCGGAGGCTTTTGCGGTGGTCCGCGAGGCCAGCCGGCGCACGATCGGCCTGAGGCATTTTGACGTCCAGATCATCGGCGGGATGATCCTGCATGAAGGGCGCATCGCCGAAATGTCTACCGGGGAAGGTAAGACCCTGGTGGCGACCCTGGCTGCCTACCTTAACGCTTTGCTGGGTAAGGGGGTGCACGTGGTTACGGTCAACGATTATCTGGCCCGGCGCGACCGGGAATGGATGGGGCCGATCTATGAGTTTCTCGGCCTTACCGTCGGCACCATCCAGCACGATATGTCGGATGAACAAAGGAAGATCGCCTATGCCTGTGACATCACTTACGGCACCAATAATGAATTCGGCTTTGATTACCTGCGCGATAATATGAAATATTCTACCGGGGACCTGGTGCAGCGCCCGTTTTATTATGCGATCGTGGACGAGGTGGATTCCATTTTGATCGATGAAGCGCGCACCCCGCTGATCATTTCCGGCCCGGCGGAAGAATCCACGGATAAATATTATACCGCCAAGAAAATCGTGGAACAGCTGACCGGCCGCCGGGTGACCGAGCGGGATGAGATTGACGCAAAATACAAGGGGATAGACCTGGGTAAAGGCTTTGATTATGTGGCGGATGAAAAGGCCCAGACCGTCGCCCTCACCGAGGCCGGAGAGATCAAGGCCTCCAGGCTTTGGGGGGTGGATACTTTGCACGCGCTGGAGACGATCGAGTACCGCCATCATACGATCCAGGCGCTGCGCGCCAAGGAGTTCTTCGAGCGGGATGTGGATTATGTGGTCAAAGACGGAGAGGTGATCATCGTCGATGAATTCACCGGCCGCTTAATGCCCGGGCGGCGCTGGAGCGACGGCCTGCACCAGGCGGTCGAGTCCAAAGAAGGGATGAAGATCGAACGGGAAAACCAGACGTTGGCGACGATCACCTTCCAGAACTATTTCCGGATGTATGAAAAATTGGCGGGGATGACCGGGACCGCTTTTACCGAGGCCAATGAATTCAAAAGTATTTATCAGCTGGATGTGGTCGTTTTGCCGACCAACCAGGCTTTAGTACGCAAGAATTATCCGGACCGTATCTTTAAAACAGAAGAAGAGAAATTTGCCGCGGTAGTCGAAGAGATCGTGGAATTGAGTAATTCGGGAAAACCGGTTTTGGTGGGTACGGTCACCATTGATAAATCGGAAAAACTTTCGGAGATGCTTAAGCGCCGGGGGGTTAAGCACCAGGTCCTCAACGCTAAATACCATGAAATGGAGGCCCAGATCATCGCCCAGGCCGGAAGCTATAAAGCGGTAACTATCGCCACGAACATGGCCGGCCGAGGCACGGACATTCTTTTGGGAGGCAACCCGGAATTTGTCGCCAGGAACGTGGCCAAGCAGAAATTAGATCCCCAGGATCCTAATTACGCCGTTGAATACAAAAAAATACTGGAGCATTATAAAGCGGCTGCCGCGGTAGAGCATAATAAGGTGGTGGAGCTGGGGGGGCTGCATGTTTTAGGTACCGAGCGCCATGAAGCCAGGAGGATCGACAACCAGCTGCGCGGCCGGAGCGGCCGGCAGGGGGACCCGGGCAGTTCCCGTTTTTATGTGTCTTTAAAAGATGATCTGATGCGGCTGTTCGGAAGCGACCGGATCATCGGGTTAATGGAAAAGCTGGGGTTGGAGGAAGGCCAGGTTATCGAACATCCCTGGGTGAGCGGTTCCATCGAGATCGCCCAAAGGCGGGTTGAGCAGCATAATTTCGAGATCCGCAAACAGCTCCTGGAATACGACAATGTAATGAATAAGCAGCGGGAGATAATTTACGGCCAGCGCCGTCAGATCCTGGGAGGGTTTTCTTTACGGGAGAACATTATCGAGATCATTGCCCGCCTGGTCGACGATTATTCAAAAATTTACAAGCAGGCGGAATCGGCGGAATTGGACAGCGCCGGCTTGACTAATTTTATGAACTTGAATTTCGGGCTGCAGCTTGATCCGCAGGCATTTAACGGGCAAAATGATGCCGAGGCTAAAGAGAAATTGACCGCGGAGCTCTTGAAGGCTTACGAGAATAAAGAAAAATTGATCGGCGCAGAAATGCTGCGGAATCTGGAGCGCATGGTTTTTCTGCAGATCATCGACAGCAAATGGAAAGACCACCTTTATGCCATGGATAGTTTGCGCGAGGGGATCGGCCTGCGCGCTTACGGGCAAAGGGACCCGTTGATCGAATATAAGCGCGAGGCTTTTGAAATGTTTTCCCAGATGATCGGCGCTATCGAAGAAGATGCCGTGCAGACCGTTTATAAATTAGAGGCGGCCCGTCCGGAAAGGTTTCAGGGGGTATTCAGTTCTTTGCCCACGGAGTTAAGCCATCCGGAATCCGCCAATTTTGCCGTCAATGCTTCCTCCCAGGAGAGCGCTGCGCTGCCCTCCGGGCCATCCGCCGCTCAAGCGGCAAAACCCGCGCAGGCCCAGCAGAAGGTGGGGCGCAATGAACCCTGCCCTTGCGGCTCGGGAAAAAAATATAAGAAGTGCTGCGGAGAATGATGCCCGCCGGCCTGGCTATCCTCGCGGCAGTATTGTCCTCCCTTTCCTTTTCCAGTTTCAATCTTTGGCCGCTTGCTTGGTGTGCTTTTATCCCTCTTTTCATTGCCCTGGAAAATAAATCCATGCGTTCCTCCCTGTTTATCGCTTTTTTATGCGGTTTGGTTTTCTGGAGCATCTGCGTCTGGTGGCTGGTGCATGTAACCCTCCTGGGCCAGATAGTTTTAATTTTATATCTTTCCGTTTATTTTGCCCTTTTTGGCGGCATTATTTATTTAGCGCGTTTCATTCCGCCGGTCGGCCGCTTATTTTTTCTCCCGGCCGGCTGGGTTTTACTGGAATATCTGCGCAGCCATTTATTTACCGGGCTGCCCTGGGCCTTGACCGGCTTTTCCCAATACAAAAATTTAGCGGTTATCCAGGTCGCCGACATTACCGGGGCCTGGGGGGTCTCCTTCCTGGTAATTTTAGTCAATGCCGCGTTTTATTTACTTTTGCGTAAATCCGCCGGAAAAAAAATATTCGGCATTACTTTTTTTCTGCTTTTTTTGGTTACCGGTTACGGTTGGGTTAAATTAAATCAGCCGCCGGACCGTAATACGCAGGGCCGGGTAAGAATTTCAGTGATCCAGGGCAATATCGCCCAGGAGCTGAAGTGGGATAGGCAACAGGTAGATTTTATCCAGGAGCGTTATGAACAGTTGAGCCTTGCCGCCGTTAAAGACAGGCCGGATCTGATCATTTGGCCGGAGGCTTCTGTGCCGGGTTTGTGGGGAAGGGATAAGCAGGAATATGACCGGGTTTTTTCCCTGGCCGGCCGGCTGCAGACGGAGATTTTAACCGGGGCAGTTTCATTTTCCGCGGGAGATTATTTTAACAGCGCTTTGCTGATCAATCCCGCCGGTTCGGTTGCGGCTTCCTACGACAAATTGCACCTGGTCCCTTTCGGCGAGTATATCCCGCTTAAGAATGTATTCCCTTTTTTAGAGACGATTGCTCCGATCGGGGATATCACGCCGGGTAAAGAATATACCATTTTCCGCCTGCGCCCGGCTTTATCGGAGCGGCCGGCCGATTTCGGGGTGTTGATTTGTTTTGAGGATCTTTTTCCGGAGCTTTCCCGGGAGTTTGTTAAAAACGGCGCCGGGTTCCTGGTAAATATCACCAATGACGCCTGGTATAAAGAAAGCAGCGCCCCCTACCAGCATTTTGCCGCTTCGGTTTTTCGCTGCGTAGAAAACCGGGTTTACCTGGCCCGGGCAGCCAATACAGGGATTTCCGGGATAATCGATCCGGCAGGCAGGGTCCTGGGTATGGTGGCCGACCGCCGGGGCAAGGAGATTTTTGTCCCGGGATACTTGAGCGGGGAGGTGTGCCTGTTTGCGGGCAGGCGCACTATTTATAACCGTTACGGAGATTATTTTATTTTGCTTTGCCTTCTGCTTGATATTGGTCTTGCGGTATTTTACTTATGCAGGAAAAGAGGGTGAGGTTATTTTTTAGATTTTGATTTGCGCAAAGCAGGTTTTTTCCCCGCGGTGCCGGGGATGTTTGTCTCGTCATCGGGCTCCATATGCACGACCACGTCGGTAATCCCGGGAATACCGGATTTGATCGTTTCCTCGATGCTGTCGCTTATCCGGTGGGCGTCATCCATGTGCATATCGGGATTAACCAGCACATGTAAATCGATATGGATATCGTCCATCCGGCCGCGGCTGCGGATCTGATGGCAGGAAGTTACCCCGGCCGTTTTTAATACGAGGTCGATAATCTTCTGGTCATCCAGGAAGACCGCGGTATCGCAAAGGACGTCGGAGCTTTGTTTGGCGATTTCAAAGGCAGCGTACCCGATAAACAGGGAGATCATGATTGTGACGATAGGGTCGATCAAAGGAAACCCCAGGCTGGTTACGATCAAAGAGACAATTACGGCCAAGGAAGTAAAAATATCCGTCCGGGTATGCAGGGAATCCGAAACCAGGATATCGCTTTTTAAAGCCCGGCCTTTTTTATACTCATAGCGCATGACCAGGAAGTTTATCGTCAAGGTCACCAGCATTATCGTAAAACTCCGCCAGTCGGCCTGAAAGGCAACCGGATGGTGCAAACGCAGCCAGCCTGTCTTAAGCAGGTTCCAGGAGACCAGGAAGAGCATGGCGGCAATCCCCAGGGAGAATAAGGTTTCGTATTTTTTGTGCCCGTAAGGATGGTCCTTGTCTACCGGCCGGCAGGCGAAATGGATTCCGATCAACCCGATGAGATTGGAAGTACCGTCGCCTAAAGAATGGAATCCGTCCGCAGTCATGCTGGAGCAGCGGCTGCTTAATCCGTAGATGATCTTAGCCAGCGCCACGGTCCAGTTTAACGCCAGTACAGCCAGAAGGATCCTTCTGATCAGGCGGTAATGGTCTTCTATGTTGGCGGTCATAAAGGCATTGTATAACATCCCTCAGGGTTTGTAAATGTCAATTAAGGTTTTAGCTTTGTAAAAATTCAGTTAAATGCTAAAATGAAGAAAATGCGCAAAATAAGCTTATTCATATTGCTGCTTGTTTTATTGTCCTGTGGGTGTGCCGGCGTAAAAAAGCCGCTCTTGTCCGGACAGGACCGCCATGCGGAGTTCGGGGTATTTAAAAAAGATGAAAGGATCATGATTCTTGTTCCGCACCCGGATGATGAAGCGATTTGCTGCGCCGGAGTGATCCAGGATGCGCTTAAAGCCGGGGCCCGGGTCAGGATAGTTTATTTGACCAACGGCGACCATAATGAGTTTGCTTTTATCGTGTATGAAAGAAGGATTACCCTGCGCCAGGGTGAATTTATCCACCTGGGGGAGGTGCGCCAGAAGGAAGCGATCAAAGCGATGAAATTTTTAGGGTTATCTGAAAAAGACCTGGTATTTTTAGGATACCCGGATTACGGCACCTTTGAGATCTTTACCAAATATTGGCAGGCCGGCAAGCCATTCCGCGACCGGCTGACCCGGATCTCCAAGGTCCCCTATAAAGATGAACCTTCCTACGGAGTGGAATATGTGGGGCAAAATATCCTCACCGATATCTCCCGGCAGATCCTGGATTACCAGCCGGATAAAATTTTTGTTTCGCATCCGGCCGATGTGAATGTAGACCATAAAACCCTCTATCTTTTCCTGCAGATAGCGTTGAGTGAGCTTGAGGGCCGGATACCCAGGCCGGAAGTTTATCCTTATCTTGTGCATTGCGTCGGCTGGCCTAAACCGCGGTTTTACCATCCGGATTTAGAGCTTAACCCTCCGGAAAAGTTCAAGGATTCCCCTCTCCGCTGGCTGCGTCTGGATTTAAACCCGGCGCAGGTGGATAAAAAATACCGGACGATCCTCTTTTATAAAAGCCAGACCGCTTCCCACGCTTTTTATCTGCTTTCCTTCGCCAGGAAAAGCGAGCTTTTCAGCGATTATCCCGAACTGGAATTAAAACCTCAGACAGCGGTGCCGGGCAGGGAGCTGGTTTACTCCGACGCCTCTGATCTTGCCCGCGAAGAAACATTCCCGTCCGGCTTGAAAAAAGAAACCGCTCCGGAAAAAGAATCAGTCAGCTATGCCGTTGAGGGGGGGAATCTTATTGTGCGGCTGGATAAACCGAAAAGATCCGGGATACGCTTTGGCGTAATCTTGTATATTTTCGGTTACCGCCAGGGCACGCCTTTTGCCCAGATGCCCAAGGTCCGGATTATTAATATCGGCAAAAGCTGTAAAATATTCGACGGTAAGGCCCGGCTGAAAGATCCGCTGGTGCGCGCGGTTATTTCCGGAGATTCTTTGACCATAAAAATTCCGCTTAAACTTTTGGGTGACCCGGACCACGCTTTAACTGCGCTGAAAGCTTATCACGGAAGCTTGCCCGTAGACCTGGTAGTGTTCCGGAAAATTAAACTCAAATAAAGGAGCGGACGCCTTAGGCTTTAAAGCGTTTAAGAAAAAAAGGAGGCTGGAATGCTGGAACTGGAAGCCGTGAAAATCAATAAACCCCAGGATTTAAATTTTATTTTAGGGCAGAGCCATTTTATTAAGACAGTGGAGGATCTTTATGAGGCGCTGGTCAGCGCCGTCCCGGGGATAAAATTCGGCCTGGCCTTTGCTGAAGCTTCGGGCGCATGCCGGGTAAGAAGCGAAGGCAATGATCCGGAACTTTTGGATCTGGCGCGCAAGAATATGCTGGAACTGGGCTGCGGCCACAGTTTTATTGTTTTTCTTAAAAACGCTTATCCGCTCAATGTCCTAAACGCGATTAAAAATATCCCGGAGGTGTGCAACATATATTGCGCTACGGCTAATTCGGTGGAGGTAATTGTCGCCCGCAGCCAAAGCGGCCGGGGGATATTGGGAGTAATTGACGGGGCCTCTCCCCAGGGGCTGGAAGAAAGCGCAGATGTTGCCTGGCGTAAGGAGCTCTTGCGTAAAATCGGCTATAAGCTTTAAAATCTCGGCGGCGGGGGGAAAGAAGCGTACGCCCCGGCCAATTTATCTTGCAATTTAAAGGCAGTTTGCTATAATTTTGCTAACCTAAATTCATATGGACGCTAAAAAAATCCGCCAAAGTATTAGCCGGCCAGCGGCCTGGCTCGGTTTAAGCATATGTTCTTCGATCGTCAGGGCAATTCCTACCGCCTATCTTTATTCCTTTGCCAAAAACATGGCGGGGATGGCGTATATTTTTGCCAAAAAACAGAAAAAGCTCGCTCTGGGCAGCCTGAACACCGCTTTTGGCAGGGAAAAATCCGCGCAAGAGATCGAAGAGATCGCTAAAAACTGTTTTATTTATATCGCCAAAAGCGCGGTGGAGCTGATGTTTTTTTTCGACAAGCCCCAGCTTTTAAAAGACCGGGTAGAAATTTGCGGCCGGGATAATCTGGATAAAGCACTGCAGCAGGGGCGGGGGGTGATCCTGGTCAGCGCGCATTTTGGAAATTTTCCCCTGCTTTTGGGCAGGCTGGCTACGGAAGGTTATAAGATCGGCGGGATCATGAAGCCGATGCGCGATGAAAGGATGGAGCGGTTATTTTTTAAGAAAAGGGAAAAATTCGGGGTTAAAACTATTTATAGCCAGCCGCGGAACGCTTGCGTAAACGCCACGATCAGCGCGTTGCGGAATAATGAGGTGATTTTTATACCGATCGACCAGAATTTCGGCACCGGCGGGGTTTTCGTGGATTTCTTCGGCGTAAAAGCGGCCACCGCCACCGGCCCGGTAATCCTGGCGCAAAGGACAAAAGCGGTTTTGCTGCCCTGTTTTATTCTGCGCCAACCGGGTGACCGGCACAAGATAATTATCGAGCCGGAATTAAAAATAGAAGAGGCCCAGGATCCGCAGGAAACCATTCTTTTAAATATCCAGAAGCTTACGAATATAATCGAGAATTACATCCGCAAGTATCCGGCGGAATGGGGCTGGATCCACCGCCGGTGGAAAAGCCGTCCGGCGTCGTAAGCTTCTTAGCCATAGCCAAAGGCCTGTTGGTTTAGGAGAAAAACAATCTTTAAGGAGGCAAAAATGGGAGATGAGAAGAAATGTTGCGGTACAGAAGCAAGCTGCTGCGGTTCTAAAAAGATCGGCGGGATGGCGCTTAAGGTTATCCTGGGATTGGTGTTTTTAGGCTTAGGAGGCCTGGCGCTCCTGAATTTTTGGGCGGATCTATTAGTGATCATTAAGGGCTGTATCGGCTTGTTCCTGATTTTAGCCGGAGTGATTACTTTGGCGATCGCCAAGGAATAAACCGCCGCCACTTTCGATAACCGCGTTAAAACAACGGGGTTAGATCTAAAAAGATCTAACCCCAGTTTCTTTTTGCTATTATCCGGTTTTCATATATAATATATAGAATTCCAAATCAAATAAGGAGAGAGTTTAAGATGGAGATCATTGTTACCAGAGAATTAATCAGCGATAAAAAGCTTTGCCGCGTTTTGGCGGTGACCGCTTTTATTATTTTAACTGCCTTATCGGCTTTCGTGCGCATCCCCTTGCCGTTTACTCCTGTGCCGCTTACTCTGCAGACTTTTTTTGTCTTGCTGGGCGCTGCGCTTTTGGGAAGAAAACTAGGGGCCATTACGCAGTCGGCTTATTTGCTCCTGGGTTTTACCGGCCAACAGGTGTTTACCGGGTCCGGAAGCGGGAGCCTTTACCTTTTGGGGCCGACCGGAGGGTATATCGCCGGTTTTGTCCTGGCTTCTGTTTTTGCCGGCAGCCTCCTGAACAGAGAAAAGGCCGCTGCCCCGGAGGTTTTTCTGAAATTATTGGTTGCGGATTGTATAATTTTATTCAGCGGCACGTTTTGGCTTAAAATAAGTATCTCCGCTTCCTGGGGGCAGGCATTTTTGCTGGGATTCGCCCCGTTTATCCTGGGGGATCTCCTGAAGATTTCCCTGGCAACAGCGGTTTATTCCAAGATAAGCGCCCGGGTTAAAGCGGCGCTTTATTGATTCTTGGGCTAAAACAAGCCCAGCCAACAACTTTATCTCCTGTTTTATAGATAGCTTGACAAGCCGCACAACTTGTGATAGTTTGAAAATAACTTTAAAGGAGGCATAAGATGAGTTTGAAAAAAATGGTTGTTTTGGCCGGGATTGCAATAATTACGCTGACTGCTGCGCAAATTGTCTTTGCCCAGGATTCTGCCGCCACTCCAGATTCCGTTTTGATCACTAACCAAACTGCCTCAAAAGAAGGGGAGATCCAGTGGGCTTGGGGAGAAGTGACGGACCTGGACGCGCAAGCCAAAACCATAACTTTAAAGTACCTTGATTATGAAACTGACCAGGAAAAAGACCTGGTTTTAGCGGTTGATGATAAAACTACCTTTGAAAACGTTAAGGATTTCAGTGAGCTGAAATTAAAAGATACTTTAAGTATCGATTATGTCAGCAGCCCGGATAATCGCAACCTCGCCAAGAATATCAGCTTGGAAAAACCGGAAGATACTTCTTCACCGGTGGTAGAAAGCACCGCCGTGGCTCCGGCAACCCCGGCGGTTAATGCCTCCGGTGCTGCGGGCGACATGAGTCAGGCTCCCGTAATCCAGGAACCGGCAGCGGTTTCTACTCCGGCAGCCCCGGCACAGGAATCGGCAGCGACCTCTGCTCCGGTTGCAATGCAGGAATCGACGCCAATTTCTACCCCGGCACAGGAATCGGCAGCGACCTCTGCTCCGGTCCAGGAATCAGCGCCAGCCGCCCAGGCCCAATAAAAGGCTGGTTTTTTTAGGGTATTTTCAGGGATAAATTTATTAAATACAATTTTTAGGCAGGGTTCTTAACCCTGCCTAAATTTTTCAAGCCCATTTACGATGCAAGAAGTTAAATTAATTATTTTTGATTTAGACGGCACCCTGGTCGATGCCTACACGGCGATCGGTGAGAGTTTCAATTTTGTGATGCGCCGGCTGGGCTTAAAGACTAAAAGTACCGGCACTGTGCGGCGTTTGGTGGGGTGGGGGGACCGCAACCTGCTTAAGCCTTTTGTCCCCGCCGCGGATCTAAAAAACGCGTTAAACTTATACCGGAGGCATCATCAAAAGAGCCTGCTTAAATACTCTCACCTGCTTCCGTTTGTGCGCCGGGTTTTGCGTAAACTAAAGGCAAAGGGTTGCCGGCTGGCGATTGCCAGTAACCGTCCCAATAAATTTTCGCATATCCTTTTAAAGCACCTGAAGATAGAGCATTTTTTCGATGATGTGCTTTGCGCCGACCAGGCGGCCCACGGTAAACCTCACCCGGAAATGTTAAATAAAATAGTGAAACGTTCTGGATTGAAGAAAGCGCAAGCCATTTATGTGGGGGATATGGTGATCGATGCCCAGGCCGGGCGCCGGGCGGGAATCAGCACCATTATTGTCACCGGAGGTTCCAGCAGCAAGGCGCAGATCAAAAAAGAAGCCCCCTTTAAGATCATCGCTTCCCTCGACTCCCTGGATAGATTGGTTTAAAGGAGTTTCCCTTGACAGTCCGTGAAATAGGTAATATATTAAAAACGTTATGAAAAAAAAATTTCGGTTATTAATCTTCGCCGGCCTTTTATTAGCTTTAAACGGTTGTTCTTCGACGCCGCATAAACCCGATGAAAATTCCGCCGCGGAGCAGGGCCCTTACCTGGGGCCCCAGGCGAAGATCGCCGTTAGCGATTTTGAAGTAAAGACTTCCGGGCTTGACGCGCAGGTCAGCCAGGCGCTGAAAGAATATTTTGTCAATATCCTGGACAATACCAGGCGTTTTGTGATCGTTCCCCCTCAGGATGCGGACTTGATCATCAGTGTCGGGATCATTGAGTTCGTACCGGAAAACTCCGGAGGTAAATCCGGCCTGGCCGGCGGAGGCAGCAGCGCCAGCAGTTTTATGGGGGGATTGTTGGGGGAGGTCCAAAATAAGGCGAATATGCAGCTTTCCCTGCGGATTATCGATCGGGCCAGCTCTGAAGTGGTCAGCAGCCGGGACATTCAAAGCCAGGTGGTGGAAAATCCGGGGAAAAAAACAAGATTCCCCCAGGATAAAGTGTTTAAGGAGGGGTTGAGTGATTATGCCGGCACCCCGATGGGCAAGGTGATCTACGACTGCCTGTCCGAAGCCGGTAATTTTACCGCTCAAAATGTGCCGCAGAAGTATTACAGCAGCCCCCGGAGTTAGGTCGGGGGACAGGTGTTTGACACTATAAACAGCAGGTTTAAGAAAGGAAAAAATGGGAAAAAGAAAACGTAGAGGCAAACTTAATTGGCGCTCCAAAAAAGCCAATAAAGGCAGAAAACCTAATTTAGGCTAAATTCCTACAGATGGTCTTACTCTGGATCCTCGCCAGCACATTTTTAGTCAGCCTTATCTCTCTGGTCGGCATTTTTACCCTGGCGATCAGGGAGAACCTGCTGCATAAGATCCTGTTCGGCCTGATCGGTTTTTCCGCCGGGGCACTTGTGGGCAGCGCGTTCTTGCATCTCCTTCCGGAAGCGCTCGAAAAATTAAACAGTAGCAGCGTGTTTTATTCCCTGATCCTGGGGATCATTATATTTTTCCTGATGGAAAGGTATATGCATTGGAGGCATTGCCACGATAAGGACTGCCATATCCACGCTTTTACCTACCTCAACCTTTTCGGGGAAGCCTTCCACAATTTTATCGACGGTATCGCCATTGCCGCCAGTTTTGTTATTTCCATTAAGCTGGGGATGATCACCACACTGGCGATCATCCTGCATGAGATTCCCAAAGAGCTGGGGAATTTCGGAGTGCTTATTTTCGGCGGGTTTAGCCGTAAAAAAGCCTTATTTTATAATTTTGTTTGCGCGCTGATGGCGATCGTCGGGGCGCTGGCGGGTTATTTTATTTCCGATCTTATGGTAAACTTCGCCCAATTTATCATGCCGCTCACCGCCGGAGGATTTATCTATATCGCGATGTCTGACCTTATCCCGGAAGTACATAAAGAAAAAGACCAGCAGCGCGCCACTTTGGCTTTTGCCGCTTTCTTGCTGGGCATCATCTTAATGGCTGCCGCCAAAAAATTCTTACCTTGTTAACCTTTTAAATAAATTCGATGAAGATAAGAGCGTTAGCTTTGATTTCCGGAGGCCTGGATAGTTTATTGGCCGCCAAGCTTATTTCCGACCAGGGATGCGAAGTGATCGGGCTGCATTTTAAAATCCCTTTCTGTAAGATCAATCTTAAAGAGAGTTTCCCGGATATCGGTATAAAAATAATGGAGGAAGACTTGGGGCGGCAGTTCCTCAAGCTTATCGAAGAACCGCGCTATGGGTTTGGTTCGAATATGAACCCCTGTATCGATTGCAAGATCCTGATGTTTGGCCGGGCCAAAGAATTGATGGCGGAGTGGGGGGCTAAGTTTGTCGTCACCGGAGAGGTGCTCGGCCAGCGGCCGATGTCCCAGAATAAACAGGCCTTGCGGCTGATCCGGGAAAGAAGCGGGCTGGAGGATTTGCTGCTGCGTCCGCTTTCGGCGCAGTTTTTCCCTCCCAGCTTAGCGGAAAAAGAAGGGTGGGTCAACCGGGAGAAGCTGCTGGGTTTTAACGGCCGTTTACGCACCCCGCAGATGCGGCTGGCTAAAGAGTGGGGCTTAAGCGCTTACGCTGCCCAGCCCGCCGGAGGCTGCCTGTTGACTGACCCGTGTTTTTCCAAAAGGTTGATCGAACTCCTGAAGCACAAAGAATTGAATTTAGAGAACCTGGAGCTCTTGAAAATCGGCCGGCACTTTCGCATCGCCGAGAATACCCGCCTGGTAGTCGGCAGGGACCAGGGGGAAAATAATCTCCTGGAACAACTGGCCGGAACCGGGGATCATTTATTCAGCCCGCAAAAAGACCTGGCCGGCCCTACCGCGCTGGCCAGGGGAGCGGTTAATCCGGAACTTATTTTTTTATCTTCCCAGATTGTCGGTGCTTACACGGATACGCGCGGATTAGATAAAATCGAGGTGCTTTACCGCCAAGCGGGAACCGTAGCGGAGCAGGGGCAAGCAGTGCTTTGCCTGCCCAAAGAAAAGTTTGTGCATTTATTCGTATGAAAGAAGCCCAGCTTTATGAAAAACTGGATAATCTTAAGGTGCACTGTAAGCTTTGCGCGCACGGCTGTAAAATTCCGGAGGGTAAATCCGGTTTTTGCGGGGTAAGGCAGAATATCTCCGGGGTACTTTATACCCTTAATTACGGCAAGATCGCGGCGGCCCATATCGATCCGGTGGAAAAGAAACCGTTGTATCATTTTCTTCCCGGAACAACCGCTTTTTCGATCGCCAGCGCAGGATGTAATTTCCGCTGCGGCTTTTGCCAGAATTGGGAGATTTCCCAGGCCGCTTCCTCCGGGCCGCCCGGGGGAGAGGATTTCACCGCCAAACAGGTGGTGGAGCTGGCCCGCCGGAATAATTGCCGCAGCATCGCTTATACCTATACCGAGCCGACGATCTATTTTGAGTTCGCGTTAGAAACAGCTAAGCTGGCCAAGGAATCCGGTCTGCGCAATATATTCGTCACCAACGGATATATGAGCCCGGAGGCAATTGCTGAGGTTAGCCCCTATCTGGATGCGGCCAATGTCGATCTAAAATTCTTTAAAGAAGCTTCTTATCAAAAGATATGTTCCGCCAGGCTGGCTCCGGTGCTTGAGGCAATAAAAATGCTGCATGCTGCCGGGGTTTGGGTGGAGATCACCACTTTGGTTATTCCCGGGGAAAATGATGCCCCCGAGGAGCTGGAGGCAATCGCCAAATTTATTGCCGGAGTAAGCCGGGAGATCCCCTGGCACATTTCGCGTTTTCACGCGGATTACAAATTTCAAAACTACCAGAGTACTCCGGAGGGCACGCTAAAGCTGGCTTATGATATCGGGATTGCCCAGGGGTTACATTACATTTACGTGGGCAATTTCGGGTCGTGGGGGCAGGATACCTTTTGTTCCCGGTGCCGCAAGCTTTTGATCAAGCGGGAGGGGTTTGATATTTCGGAATCCCACTTAGCCAAAAATAAGTGCGTCTCCTGCCGCACTTATTTGCCGGGGGTTTTTTAAGAAAAAACCCGTTTTTTGCGCTTTCGGCTCCGGTTTCAGGGGTTAAATTGGTATTGACAGCATTTGCGGTTAGGTTTAAAATAATTAAACCGCTAGATTGTTCAACGGCGCCAAACCCGGCCTTCAGGCTTTAGGTTCAAAAGCGCCGCTTGGATCACCACCCTAAAGCCCTCGATTCACTCGGGAAGGTTCCAGGGAGAGCAGGCTTGTCGCGCCAGAAGCCCCAGGCTAAACCGGGTTTATCGCCAGAGTTGATTTTAGCCAGCAATTTAACCCATTAAGACAGGGATGCTTAAGAATTATTAAAATGACACCGGAAAATAAATTTAATCCTAAAAAATGCATCGTCTTTTTTGATTTTGACAACACTATCGCTACCTGCGATGTGTTTGATAACATGCTTTTGCTTTTTTCCCGGGATGACCGATGGGTGGAACTGGAAAAAAGATGGAAAAGCGGGAGGATCGGCTCCAAGACCTGCCTGGAGGGGCAGCTGCGGGGGATGGATTTAAACAAAAAGACCTTAGACGCTTATCTGCCGAAAATAAAACTGGATGCTTATTTTAAACCGCTCTATAAATTTTTGCTGGCTAAAAAAGTAAAAATGCTGGTATTGAGCGATAATTACGATTATATCCTTAACCGGGTGTTAAAAATGAACGGCATAAATAAGCTGAAGGTTTACGCCAATAAGCTGAGTTTCTCCCGGGAAAAAATCGTTACCGATTACCCGTATAAAAATAAGGATTGCCAGATTTGCGCGCACTGCAAGACAAAAAATCTGCTGGAAAAATCACCCAAGGATTCTATAATTATTTATGTCGGAGACGGTGAATCGGATATCTGCCCGGCCAAACACGCGCACGTGATCTTTGCCAAGGACCATCTCCTGCGGCACCTTAAGGAAAGCAAGTTGGATTATATGGGGTTTCATAATTTAAGGGATGTTAACACCTATTTAAAAAGGAAACTACAGTGAGCCCAAAACAAATGACTAAAGAAAAAAACAAAAAAGTTTTTAACCAGGATGAACTGCTGGAACTGGAGGCAAAATACTGCTCCTGGGGGGATACGGTGCATTATGCCGATAAATTAAACATATTCCAAAGCTCCCAAGGCAGCTATCTTTATGACCGCCAGGGGACGGAATACCTGGATTTGCAGATGTGGTATTCGGCGGCAAATTTCGGCTACCGGAATGAACGGCTCAATACCGCTTTAAAGAACCAGATCGATATCCTGCCCCAGCTGGCCTGCCAGTATCTTCATCGGGAGAAGATCGAGCTGGCCGCAAAATTGGCGCAAAAAAATGAACGCACTTTCGAAGAAAAAGGAAGGATCCATTTTAATGTCGGCGGTTCCAGCGCCCTGGAAGATTCCTTGAAATTAGTGCGGAATTATTCCGGCCGGAGCCTGGTCTTTGCTTTTATGGGCGGTTATCACGGCCGCACTCTGGGGGCCTCGGCAATCACTTCCAGCTTCCGTTACCGGGAGCGTTTCGGGCATTTCGGGGACCGGGCGATGTTCGTCCCTTATCCTTATTGTTTCCGCTGCCCCTATGACAAAAAAAGGGATTTTTGCGACCTTTATTGCCTCAAGCAGTTTGAAAGGCTTTTTGAAACAGAGTATTATTCGGTAGTCAATAAAAAGAACAATAAGTGTGAATTTGCCGCTTTTTACGCGGAAGCCATCCAGGGAACCGGCGGCTACATCGTGCCGCCTCAGGAATATTACGCCGGGCTAAAGGAGATCCTTGACCGGTACGGGATCCTTTTTATCGACGATGAAATTCAGATGGGTTTCTATCGTACCGGAAAATTCTGGGCGATTGAGCATTTCAACATTACCCCGGATATCCTGGTTTTCGGTAAGGCTTTGACCAACGGGCTAAACCCGATCAGCGGGGTTTGGGCCAAAGAAAAATTAATTTCTCCCGCTGTTTTTCCTCCGGGCTCTACCCATGCGACATTTTCCAGTAATCCCCTGGGCACCGCTTGCGGCCTGGAGGTAATGAAGCTGATCGAGGAATCGGATTTTTCGACCTCCATTCCGCGTAAAGGCCAGTATTTCGTCTCCCAGCTTAAAAAACTGCAGAAAAAATATCCGCAGATCGGGGATGTGGACGGCCTGGGCCTGGCTTTAAGGATCGAGATTTGCGAAAAGGACGGCTATACTCCGAATAAAGAGCTGACCGATAAGATCACTAACCTGGGATTAAGCGGGACGCTTAATACCGGCGGAAAGCGCCGCGGCCTGATCCTGGACGTGGGCGGGTATTATAAAAACGTTTTTACCATTGCCCCGTCATTTTATATCACGGAAGAAGAGATCAACCTGGGAGTGGAGCTTTTCGAAGAGGCGCTGATTAGAGCATTGAAGAAGTCCTAAAGCGGTATATGCTGGATAAGGTTATCCGTATTTTGAATTTTGATAATAGCGTTATCCGGCAAAAACAGCTTCTGTCTTGTTATTCCTCCCGGATTACCGACCTGACCGGGTTTTCCGGCAGCGCCCGGCTTTACTGTTCCGCCTCCTTGCGCCATAAAATTTCCTCGCTCATTCCCCCCGCGGAAAATCACCCCACTTTTACCGGCTCCGGGGATTTTCACCACATCAGCGAAATATTAACCAGCCGGATCGGTTCTCCGGCGACTTTGGTGGTGTTCGATTTCCATCCTGACTGGGACGGGCTGCCCCCGCGTTTTGGCTGCGGTTCCTGGGTCACTCAGGCCTTGAAAAATAAAAATATCACTAAATGTATTTTGATCGGAATGGGGTCGCAGGACTTAAACGGTCCGGCGCTGCAATCCGCCGGCCTGGGCGCTTTAGCCCATAACCGCCTGGAGATTTATCCTTACCGCCATTCCCCAAGCCGGGTTTATCTGCGCAAGGTCGCTTCGAATTATTCCCTTGCCGCAAAAAAGAATTTTTTTTCCACACAAATTTCCTGGAGCCAGCTGGAAAACACCGGTTTAGCGCAGTTTACCCTGGGATTGATTAAACGCCTGCCTGAGCGCAGAGTTTATATTTCCATCGATAAAGATTGCCTGACCAAAGATTTCGCGTTGACCAACTGGGAGGAAGGGTGCCTGCGTTTAGAGCAGCTGCTCACTATGCTCAGGGTGCTGCGGGAGAACCTGGAGATTATCGGTTTGGATGTTACCGGGGATTATTCCGCCCCTTGTTTTTCCGGCAGGATCAAAGGATGGGTTTCCCGGCTGGACCATCCCCGGCATCCGGCGGCACAGGGTTTTACCGAAGAAGAGATCCTGCGGGTGAACGAAAAGACCAACCTGGACATCCTTCAAGAAATATTCGCTTAAGCCTTATATTTTTCAAAAAAAGCCACTGTTTTTTCCGCGACTTTATCTCTTTCCTGGTCGGCAATAATGATGTGGTATGAATTTTCGAACAGGACCACCGTTTTATCTTCCGAACCGATATGGTCGCGGATATAAAAAGAATTCTTCGGGCTGGTCACGTCATCTTCCTTGGCCTGGAGCAGCTGGATCGGGGTCCTGACCCGGGGAAGTAAGCGCATTACTTTTTTCGCCAGCCGGTAATTCTGGTACATATTCGATACCGGGATCACCGGGTAGCCGTAAAGGTGCACCTTACCGTAATCGAATAAATCCGATTTGGCGTAAAAACTTTCTATCCTTGAACGCAGGCGCTGGTTTTTGATCCCGTAAGGGTATCCTTCTTTCAGGTAAAAATAATATTTTAACGGAGTGACGTAGGTGAGAGGCAGAAGGATTCTCAATTTCGGATTGGCCCATCCGTCAAAAAAAAGGGTGGGGGAAAAACAATTCACGGCTTTTACTTTCTCGGGGAATTCCTCCGCCAGCAGTATGCCGATCAGGGCGCCGAAAGATAAACCCGCCACAAATATTTTTTCGTAATTATCCCGATGCTGCAGGAATACTTCCCGGATAGACCGGTAAATTTCTTCCCAGCTGGTACGCTTAAGACAGGAAATGGATTTATTGTGGTTGGCCATTAAAGGGCAGGCCACTGAGAATCCTTTGCGGTTTAAGCTTTGGGCGATGGAGCCCATTTCTCTGGCCGTGCCGGTCAGCCCGTGAATGAGAAAACATAAATTTTTATCTCCCGGTAAAAAGAAACCGGTATCCGGGATATTGACCTCGGTCCGCCTGTCTTCTTTAGTTGAAAAAATTATCATAAAATCCTTTCCAGTTCTTTAACCACATTATCAATATCGGTTTTTTTTAAAAATTTGCTGGTGCTTACGGTGATCGCGCTGCGGGCCAGGGCCCGGGCGTGCGGGCAATCGCTTTGCGGCACTACCCCGTTTAGATACGGGTAATCGGCGACGGCATACAGGTAGATTATAGAGATCCCTAATCCGCGATTGCCCAGGGTCCTTAAAGCGGCGTCTCTTTTGGTCGGATCGGCAAAGACAAGCCCCAGATAAGGATAGTTGGCTTTTGTGCCGGCCGGTTCGACCACCGGCTTAACCCCGGGCATATTTTTCAGCGCGGATAAATAAAGCGCAGCTTTTTCCCTTTGCCCCCGGACATTTTCCTGGATCCGGTCAAAAAAGAAATAACCCGCGGCTGCCCTGAACCGGGAAACTTTATGCAGCGGGAAATCGGTATCGAAATATTCCCCCATGGCTTTTACCGGATTCTTGCGCATTTGCCAGAATATTTGCGGGAGCCTGAAGGCAAACCAGAATAGCTGCGGCCGGTAAAAAAGGCTGTAGCAGAATAATTCGAATATCTTTAAAGATTCGGACAATTTATTTTCCGGCATGATCTGCCGGGCGCAGGAATCCAGGATTCCGGCATATTCAGGGCGGTTAGTGACCGCCAGGCCCCCTTCGTAAATGGTCAGGCCTTTGCCGCGGCAAAGGCTGAAAAAAGAAAAATCCCCTTTTGTCCCTGTTTTTTTACCGGCGTATTCGGCCCCCAGGCTTTGCGCGCAATCCTCGATGAGGAATATTTTTTCTTTTCCGGCGATCCCCGAAATAAAATCCAGGTCCGCGGGGATGCCTCCCAAATGCACCGCCAGGATAGCCAGGAGATCCTTCTCCTGCGCGCAGATCTCCTTTAGCGCGAGGGAGTCGAAATCGAAGTTATCCGGGTTGATATCGCAAAGCTTTATTTTAAGCCCGGCCTTTTTTATCGCTAAAGGTATAAGCGGGCAGGCAAAAGCCGGGATGACCACGGTCCTTTTATCCGAAAGCCGCTTGATGCTTTCCAGGATCAAATAAAAAGCGGCGGTACCGGAATAGGTAAGCACGGTGGCCGGCGCCCCCAGGTAGCTTTGGAACTTTTTTTCCAATCCTTTTTCGGGATACCGGGTAAAGATTATTTTGGCCAGGCTTGCGGCATCAATCGGCCAACCCGCGGTTGGAGGGATCTCTCTGAACAGGTTCAATTTTTTCCTTTTCTTTTTATGGATTCTTCTATTTTATGTTAAAATACCTGGAAATTCAAGCTAACTCTGATCTTGCGGACAAAGGAGCAAATCCCGGAATAAGCCCATGGGTGGAATTACCTTTAAAATATACGAGGATATCGAGCGGATCGGCAAAAATGATTGGGACGCGGTTTTCGGCGATATTCCGGAAAGTTACGCTTTCTACAGGCTCCTCGCCGCCTCCGGCCTGGATGATTTTACCTTTTTTTACCTGGTTGTTTATTGTGACAATACTCCGGTGTCCATCGCCCCGTTATTTACCGCGGATTTTAACCTGGATATCGCCGTAGAGGGGTGGTTTTGCGGGCCGATCAAATGCCTGCGCAGGATTTTCCCGCGCTTCCTTATCTCCAAAACGCTGTTTTGCGGCTCCCCTTTTTCGGAATTCGGAGTTTTGGGGGTGCGCCAGGGTTTTGCCGATAATCCCAAAATTATCCGGGAGGTGCATGCCGGATTAAAGGAGCTGGCGGCAAAAACCAATTCCCGGTTAATAATGTTTAAGGATTTTCCCGAATCCGGCTGTCCGTTTTTGGATCCCTTGCTCAAACAGGGGTTTGCCCGGATGGAAAGTTTCCCGAATGTGGCCGTGGAAGTGAATTATAAATCCTTTCCGGAATACCTGGAAAGCCTGGGAAAATCCACCCGAAAAAATTTAAAGCGCAAACTTAAAGAAACCGGGGCGCACGGGAATGTGCGGGTGGAGGCCATCCGGGACATTTCCCCGCATATCGATCAGGTATTTAAGCTTTATGAAAATGCTTACCACGGCGGTTCGACCAAGTTTGAACGGTTAACCAAAGCATTCTTCCTGAATGCCTCCCGGGATCTTGGCCCGCAGGCAATTTTCTTCCTTTATTATGTCGATAATCAATTGGGGGCTTTTAACCTTTGTTTTGTTTACGATAATTTGTTCATTGATAAATTTATCGGTTTCGATTATGATGTATCCAACCGGTACCATTTGTATTTTGTCAGTTGGGTCAATAATATCCAGTGGTGTATCGACCATTCCCTGCGCCATTATCATCCCGGTCAGACCGATTATGAGCCGAAGATCAGGCTGGGGGGAAAACTGGTCCCGCTTTTTGCTTACGTCAAACACTATAACCCGGTCTTAAACTTCATCCTTAGGCCGCTTACCTTAATTTTAAAACCGGATAATTTTGATTCGGATCTCAGGCAACAAGATCGATGAATAAAAAAAACGTTACTTTAAAAGTTTTGCTCCTGTTGATTGTCAGCGATATCCTTGAAACCACGGTACACTTTTTATTTAAAAAGAGTACTTTGTCCGCCGGTCCGATGCAGGTGACCGATCTGGCGAGCGCCTTGGCGTTTTTTAAAGTGGTTATCTTATCCCCCTTCCTCTGGTTTGGATTATTCACGGTAGTAACCGTTTTCATTCTTTGGTCGCTGATTCTTTCCAAGATAGACTTGAGCGTGGCCGTGCCCATCGCCAGTTTTAGCTACATCCTGGTCCCGCTTATTTCGATCATGGGCCTTCATGAAAAGATTTCCGCGGCCAGATGGATGGGGGTATTTCTCATTCTGGCCGGGGTAATCCTGGTTTCTTTAAGCAGTAAAGAAAAATCGGGGCTGGCCAAATGAGAGAAGGCGTACCGGTTATACTTTTA
>CAINQO010000079.1 GCA_903852325.1 Candidatus Omnitrophota bacterium | reverse complement strand
GCCAATTCCGGCGCGGAAGCCAATGAAGCGGCGATCAAATTAGCCAGAAAATACGGCGCCGAGCAGGGGAAATATGAAATCATCACTTTTGAAAACGCTTTTCACGGACGGACCCTGGCGGCTTTAGCCGCCACAGGACAGCAAAAATACCAGAAAGGTTTTACCCCGATGCCGGAGGGTTTTAAGCAGGTTAAATTTAATGACCTGGAAGCGGTAAAGCAGGCGGTCACGGATAAAACCGTCGCGGTGATGCTTGAACTGGTCCAGGGTGAGGGTGGGGTCAATGTCGCCGGCCGGGATTTTGTCCTGGGATTAAGAAAACTCTGCGACGATAAAAAAATACTTTTAATTATCGATGAGGTGCAGACCGGGATCGGGCGGACGGGGAAAATGTTCAGCTATCAGCATTACGGGATTACGCCGGATGTAATGACTTTAGCTAAGGCCCTGGGCGGAGGTTTACCGATCGGGGTAATGATCGCCAAAAAAGAATGGGCGGATGTGTTGACTCCCGGCACCCACGCTTCCACTTTCGGCGGCGGGCCGGTGATCTGCCGGGCGGCTTTAGGGGTTTTAAAAGCCATGCAGAAAGAAAAGATCCTGGCTAACTGCCAAAGCATGGGCAAGTATCTTCTGGAAAAACTGGAAGCACTGAAAAGCGCTTGTCCGGTGATAAAGGAAATAAGAGGGGCCGGTTTAATGCTGGGAATAGAATTAAATATCGAAGGCAAAGCTGTCGTCCAGCAGGCGATGGAAAAAGGTTTATTGATCAATTGCACGCACGATAAAGTTTTAAGGATGATGCCGGCGTTGAATGTGACGAAAAAAGAGATCGACCGGGCAATAGGCATATTAAAAAGCGTATTCGCCGCGGTACAAAAGTAGATGCCTGAAGCAGGAGCTAAAATGAAAAGAGACTTGGTTTCGATCAAAGACCTCACTTCCAAAGAAATCGACGAAATATTCAACCTGGCGGTAAAGGTAAAAGCGAATAAAGCTAAGTTCAGCAAAGCGCTGGCCGGAAAAACCCTGGCCTTGATCTTTCAAAAACCCTCCAACCGGACCCGGGTATCCTTTGAGGTCGGCATGTACCAGCTGGGAGGCAATTCCGTTTATCTTTCTCCTAATGAGATAAATTTGGGGGTCAGGGAAACGGTTGAGGATGTGGCGAAAACTATTTCCCGGTATGTGGACGGGATTGTTTTAAGGACTTTCGAGCACAAGAATTGCCTGGATATGGCGCAGGCGGCGACCGTGCCGGTAATTAACGGGCTTTCCGACTTTTCGCATCCCTGCCAGGCGCTGGCTGATCTTTTTACGATCGGAGAAAAATTTTCCCGGTTCAACCCGGCTTCGCGGAAATTAGGGTTTCGGTTAAAGGGGTTAACCCTGGCTTATGTCGGGGACGGGAACAATGTCTGTAATTCCCTGCTTTTTGCCGCGGCCAGGACCGGAATGAATATTGCCGTCGCTACTCCCGCAGGATATGCCCCGGATGAGAAAGTGGTCAAAGAAGCCAAAGAGGCGGCCAAGGAAACCGGCAGCCAGATAAAAATAACCGAAGACCCCTTAAGCGCGGTTAACGGGGCCAATGTCGTTT
>CAINQO010000078.1 GCA_903852325.1 Candidatus Omnitrophota bacterium | reverse complement strand
CAAAGGAATTGCTCTGGAGCATCAATATCGAGCTATTCGAAGTTGGCTAAATACAGCCGATGATGTTGAGGTTATCCTGTTTGGTGATTCTTTCGGAATAAACTCTAATTTTAAGGGCTGCTGGTCAACCACCTTTATCTGGTAATCCCCGCGCATTGCTCCGTAAGTCCCGGAAAACCAGCTTTGCATCTGGGCGATCGCCGCCTGGATACTGGGATTTTTGTCCAGGGAGACCGACTGCACCTGGTTGGTGTCTTCATCCCACTGGCTGATGGTAGCGCCGTTAATTACCAGGCAGTAGCGCATTGGGCTGCTTACCCTCCAGGAAAGCATCCCGGGTTTTTGGATGCAGATCCTTCCTTTTAAGACGATCTTCTGCTTAAAAAGCGCCAGGTTCTTTTCCTGGATAAAATCCGTCTGGATAGTTTTTACCGCCGACATTTTTTCCTGCAATGAATTCAAGACTGCATCCAACTCTTTATCCGCGGCTTCATTGGCATAAAGGCCGGCAAAACTCAGGCAGCCGAACAATAATAAAAATGCGATTATTTTTTTCATGGTTTCTTTTTGTTCTCCCAGACTTTTACTTCCCCCTGGGCAAGCAGCTCCTGCCCCCGGAAAACCTGTCCTTTAAATATCCCGAAATCCCCGAACCGCGCGTATTTAAACACGGAAATCTCCAGCGTATCCCCGATACGGGCGGTGGAAAAGATTTCCAGATTTTTTGCCCCGAGAAGAAAACCGTCTACGGCCTGGGCGTTTCCCCCCGACTGCTTAAAACCGGCATGAGCGGCGATGCTTTGGGCGATCAATTCAATGTAAGCGGTTTCATCCAGCGTCCCGTCATCGCGCACAAACAACATATCGTTAGAAATAGTCACGCTGACATTTGCCGTCCTCTCTCCGATGCTGTTAAGCTTATCGACCACCTGCATCGGCGGCTGCTGGGGAATAAACCGGCTTACGGAAACAGGCAGATGCACGATTTCGCTTTGTCTTTCAATATTATTCCAGCACAACGGGTCCGAGGCCAGGTAATCTCCGGTCATTTGGTAGGCGGCGCCGCGGCAGCCGTAGCAATTGGAAATTTTATCGCACTGCCGGCAGGGGCCCTTGAGGTTGGCGCGGTAATTCCGCAAATCTTGGATCACTTCGCTTTCTTTGATTATATCCGCCAGTTTTTTCTGGCGGATATTGCCGACGGGAATATTTATCCCTACGCAAGGCAGAATATAGCCTTGCGAATTGAGCAGGCAGGAAAACTGGTGGCGCAGGCATTTGATCCCGATCAACGGCGGCTGCGGGTCCCAGTGGATGCCGTATTTATTCCGGTCGATCGCGGCGATCTTAAAAAAGGTTTCTTTCAATTTTTGCAGATCGACGTGGAGCCATTCATTTTCCCTCCCCTTTCCCTGCGGGGTAATGATCTCAAAATAAGGCTCGATCTCCTGCTGCCGGAGCCACTCCCACATGAAAATGAGCTCATCGAAATTCTGCTGGCAAATGACCGTGCTTACCCCGAGGCGTTTATTTTTATGGGGGTATCCGGCCTGCCTTAAATTATGGAACGCGTCCTGGATAATCTTGTAAGCGCCTTTTTTCCCGGCCAACGCGTCCTGGACCTCCTCCTTGCGGCTGTTCATTTTTAAAACCACTAAAATCCCCAGGTCAAACAGCTGTTTGGCAATTTCCTGGGTGATGCCGAAGCCGTTAGTGAACATCTCCGCTTCCAGGTTTTCTCCCCGGATGAATTTAAGCATTTTGATCACCTGGGGATAAAGCATCGGCTCCCCGCCTAAAACGACGATCTTTTTTACCCCCAGGGCTTTGGCTTGCAGCACGCTGTCCTGCAATTCCTCAAAACTCAATTCGTTGGCGAAACTGGATTTATCGGGAATATAACAATACTGGCAATGAAAATTGCAGCGCAGGGAAAATTCGATCTCCATGGAAAGCAGGCGGTTATTTTTTACCGCTTCCCTGATCTGGGCTTCGCTGAATTCAAAATTAGGGACGATTACCTGGCAGTTAGGCATGCTTATCTGCGGTCAAAAAACCGCACCGGTTTACGCGCTCCGGGAGTATAGACCTGTTCTTTGATCAACTCCTCGTCGCAAATGAAAATTTTAGGTTTGACCCTCAAGCGCGCCTGCAACTTTTCCTGGATCTTTTCTTTCGTGCAGGAACGCTCGTCTACGGCAATATAAATTTCGATATTATCCGATAATGAACCCGCGCTGGAGACGTTGATATAGTATTCACTGACCCCTTTGATCTGTTCCAGGCAGGAGTAAATGGCCTGCGGGTAAAAAGTGGTCCCCTGCACCTTCATCATTTGTTTTTTTCTGCCCAGGATCGGCCCCAGGCGCAGTGATTTTCTTCCGCAGGAGCAGGGTTTATCGATCAAAAAACCGATATCGCCGGTTTTAAAACGCAGCAACGGCATCCCCTCTATCCTTAACGGGGTAACTACTACTTCTCCCGTCTGGCCGTTGGGCAGGTTGCGCCCCTGGGAATCGATAATTTCCACTACCGCTAATTCCGGATGCAGGTGCCCGCCGTTTTGAGCGCTGCATTCGCAAAAAGTAGAAACAATTTCGGTGGTGGAATAAGTGGAATAAGCTTTTGCGTCCCAGATTTTTTCCAGGTCTTCACCGACCTTAAGGAAGCGCATCTCCTTGTCCCGTAAAGGCTCACCGATGCAAACGATCTTTTTTACCCCGCTTTTCCGGGCAAGGCACCCCTCCTGGTTTAAATAAACCCCTAATTTACGGATAAAGCTGGGCACGCCGACGATCGCCGTGGGTTTGATCCTGCGGATAAGCTCCCGGTGGCTTTCCAGGCTGTTTAAGCCGTTACGCACCGCGCAGGCGCCCAGGGCGCGTATCCCGGAGTAATAAGCTAAGCCGGCGATAAAACAACGGTCCAGGGTGCAGGTTAAAAGGACCGTGTCCCGCTCGCCGAAGCCGCAGGAAGCAAAAGACTGTTCTTCGTTATAAGCTAAGCGTTTTAAGTCCCATTCGCTGTAGGCGATTTTCGTCGGGGTGCCGGTTGTGCCGCTCGACAGGACTATCTCCGCTATTTTTTCCGCAGGTACGGCGAGGAATTCAGCGTTGTGTTTTTCAATGTCCGATTTATCGGTAAACTCAAGAGTGGAAAGCCGGTCAAGGTTAAATCGGGCGATATCCGTTCTTTTCTTCAATATTCTCCGGTAATAAGGCGACTTCTCCCGGCAATGCCTGAGGTGCTCCCTGAGCAGGATATCCTGAGCCCGGCGGATACTGTCCGGAGAAAGGAACTCTAAATTTTTATAGCGGTATAGATCTTTCATGCTGTTTGATCCATCGCCTGCACTTCCCGGGCGATGATATCGCGGACGTAGTTTTTTAATTTAAAAGCGCTAAAATCCCGGTATCGATCGCTGGTTATCGCCGGGAGGCGGTGAATTTTTATTACTCCCGGCCGCAGCCATCCTGAACCGATCGGAGGCACGGATTCATTGCCGGTAATGCATACAGGCACAATCGGCGCCCCTGTTTCCAGCGCGGTGCGAAAGATCGCGCCATAAAAGTTTCCCACGGCTCCGGTCCGGGAGCGGGTGCCTTCCGGAAATGCCGCGATAGAAACCCCCTGCCCGATCAATTCGCGGGTGCGCAGGGAAAATTCCTCATAAGGCATCTCCCGGACGCTTAAATAGCCGGCAATCTTGGCGATGATCCCTAATGCGGGAATGCGGAAAGGCCAGATATTCACTACCTGGATGATCTCGTAAGGAAATACCGCCATTAAAAAAGGGTCGCTTGCGGCCCGGTGGTTGCAGACGAATAAATAAGGCCCGGGCGGGTCATTGGCGCCGTAATTTTTGTAATCCAGCCGGATAAACGGAAAAAACAGGATACGGATGATCACCGCCCCATACCAGCGGATCGCCTGGCGCAGTAATTTCAAAACTTTGCGCTTTGATAAAAACAAGCTCGAAAAAATTACCACTATTCCCAGGTTTACAAAAGTAGTCAAAGAAAAAATGATAAAGAGCGGATAAAATAAAAGATTTAAACATGCGATTTTTAAAATCCGCATTATTTTCCGATTTCTTTCTTTATGGTTAAAATGAACTGCTGGAGGTCGCCTAACGTGCGGATATTGCGCACTCTTTCGTCATCACGGATGGTCACGGCGAATTTTTTCTGCAAAGCCACGACCAGGTCCACGATATCCAGGCTGTCCAGCCCCAGATCGTTAAAAATATTGGCTTCGGGGGCCAGTTTGGCCTTATCGATCTCAAAGGATTCCACAAAAACTTCATTAACCATTTTAATTATTTCCTGTTCAGATGCCATTCCTTACCCCTCCGTTTAAGCAGGTTTTTTGCAAATCAGGCTGGCGTTGATCCCGCCGAAAGCAAAACAGTTTTTGAGTAAAATATCGATCTTTTTTTCTTGCCGGGCCATTACGTGATTGATCCCGCGGCAATCCTGGTCCGGGTCTTTCAGGTTCAGCGTCGGGTAAATCAAATTTTTTTCCATCATGATCAAAGAGGCGATTAATTCGATTGCCCCGGATGCCCCTAAGGTATGGCCGATATTCCCTTTCAGGCTGCTTACCGGCACTTTTTCGCCGAAGATCTGCCTGATGGCGGCAGCCTCTTCTTTATCTCCCTGGATTGTCGCTGTAGCATGGGCGTTAATATAATCGATATCCGCGGCCGTAAGATCCGCTCTTTTTAAGGTTTCGTTTATGCAGGAAGTGATCGCTTCCCGGCTTGATTCGCTGACATGGCTGCCGTTGCCAAAACTGTTGTAAGCGATAATTTCCCCGTAAATCCTGGCTTTCCTCTTTTTTGCCGCTTCATATTCTTCCAAGACCAGGATCCCGCTTCCCTCTCCGCAGACCAGGCCGTCGCGCGCAGCGTCAAAAGGACGGGGAGTTTCTTTGGGGGAATGGTTATATCTGCTGGAAGCGGCAAAAAGCACGTCAAAAGAACCGACTACCGTAGGATGCAAACCTTCAGCGCCGCCGCATAGCATTATATCCTGTTGGCCGGTGCGAATCAAGTCGTATCCGGCGCCGATCGCCTGCAGGCCGGAAGCGCAAGCCGCGTTTGTCGCCATCACTGTTCCGGTGATACCCAGGAATTGCCCGACATTCAAAGCAGCGGTATGGGAAACACACTGGAAAAACTTCGTCGAGGTGAGCTTGGACAGGTCGTTATCCGGGAGCAAGGTTTCAAATGCTTCGGCAATGCTTTCCGCGCTGCCCATGGTCGAACCGATTACGCATCCTAATCTGCCGCTGCCGGCCGTGCTGGCGGGTAAATTCGCGTCCCCCAGCGCCTGCTGGGCTGCCTGGACGGCAAAGATGCTTAATCTTCCCATTGAGCGCCGGTTTTGCCGGGGAATAAGCATTTCATTCTCCAGCCGGGCAGGAGCGCCGACTAAACAGCGCAACCCTTTATATTTTTCCCATTCCGGCATGTAAACCGAGGCGTTATCTCCCCTTTCTAATCCCGAGATAAAAGCTTCTACGCTGTTGCCTAAAGGAGTTATCGCCCCCAGGCCGGTAATGACTACTCTTTTCAATTTGCCAATTCTCCTTCGATAAAACGGTTGAAGTTCTCTTTACCGACCAGGTTCCTGGCAACGATAAAGGAAGATAGCATCGCCCCCACGATACCCGGCAGCACCGCGCTTTGCCCGGCGACATAAATATTGACCAGCGGCAGTTTGCCGAAAAGATTGAACTGCCCCATTTTTTGTTTTATCCCGTAGGCATTGCCTTCCGGAGAAAATAGATAATCCCGGAAAGTTAAAACGGACGCCGCATCCAGGACTTTAAAATTATCCCGGTATTGCGGATAAATCTGCCGAAAGCGCTCGCCGATCCTTTTCACTTTTTTTGTTTTATATTCGTAGTAATCCCGCGGGCGCCTGCCGACAGAAGAATCCGACCATTGTTCGAGGTTATGGTAAAATTCCGGTTCGAAGGCATTGACCACGCAGTATTTCTTGCCGTCTTTTCCTGTTTCTACGCTGCGGATCACCGCCAATGCCCCGTCCCCTTTTAAATCAGGATCAAGCAGGGCGTTTATATCCGTATCCGGTAAAAGTGAGGCAATGCTGGGCCCAAACTGCTGCGGATCGGCACCCTCGGCAATGGCGGAAACGGCGAAGAATCCGTTGGATGTTTCAAAGGAAGCGACTCTCTCCAGAAAGGCTTTGCGCAGGTGTTCGCGCGGAAGGATCTTGATAATCTCCTGGGGATGGATAGTGAAAGTACAGTGATCCGCTTTAATTACCTCTCCGTTATTTAAGACAAATTCTCCAACGGTATCATTTTTAATATTGGCGCATTCGACTATCGAGGCGTTGCAAATAATCTCAATGCCTGTTTGCTTAAAGGAGCCGCTGAATGCCCGGATAAATGCCTCTCCCCCGTTTTCGATGCGCGCCACCGACTCAAAAAGGCCGCCGGATACCCGGGCATGGCTGGCAAAGGATACTTCTTTGGGTTTGACCCCATAGCAGACGCAAAAAACTGAAAGCAATCCCTGTAAGTGCCGGTCCGCGGTCAAAGAATCCAAAACACTTTGCAGGCTCTGATAATCCTCTTCCAGCGTTTCGGCGGACAGTCCGATCTTGCGCAAGTCCAGCGAAACCGTTGAGGCGTACACTTTTTTTACCCTGGAAAAATATTCGTCGATCCCCTGGGTTTCTTTAGGAAAATATTCATGCAGTTTTAAGCGGAACCTATCCGTTCCGGAAGGCATATCGTAAGTTAAATTGTCCTTTTCAAAGATGAAAAGGCCGCTTCCCGGAGCGTTCAAAAATACAGGCTTAATCTGCTCTCCGATCCCTAAAACATGCAGCATATCGGTAAGGATCCCGCCCCGGGCAAATCCTCCGGTAAAATGAAAACCGGTATCGAAAGGCACGCTTTCTTTATAAAAACGGTTGAGGCTGCCGCCGATGCGCGCCCCTTTCTCCAAAAGCAGGACTTTTTTACCGTTCATTGCCAAAAGCAGGGATAAAGTCAAACCGCTGATCCCGGCCCCGACAACTATATGATCATAGCTTTTCATTGGGCAAAAATACCAATTTAGATGCCTTAAATCGCCAGGCCGCCGTTAACCCCGATCACCTGGCCATGAATATACATATTTTCCTGGGTGCATAAAAAGTTAACGATACTGGCCACTTCTTCCGCGCGGCCGAAGCGTCCCAGGGGGATTAAGGGAAGGATCTTGTCTTTTGGCAGTTCCGCGGTCATCTCTGTCTCAATGACCCCCGGGCTGACGACATTGACGTAGATATTCTTTTTACCGACCTCCCGGGCCAGGGCGCGGGCTGCGCCGATCAGGCCGGCTTTGGAGGCCGAATAATTTACCTGTCCGGCCTGGCCGACTTGGCCTGAGGTAGAAGAAATGACCACGATCCGTCCCCGTTTTTCCCTCAGCATCGGAAAAAGCAGGACATGCATAAT
>CAINQO010000077.1 GCA_903852325.1 Candidatus Omnitrophota bacterium | reverse complement strand
CCACCATCCCCCCTATATATATAAAATTGTTGCTATTTTTGCGGGTGGCTTAGGTGTTTTCGCAGCGCGTCAGCGCAAGAAAATACCTAAGACAGGACCCGCAAAAAACTTATAATACAATTTTATGTCTGCAACTCTCCCTGCCCGCAGCAGCGCTTTTCCAAAGAAAATTTACTATGCCGCTTTTCCGCCCTTACCGAGTACTTACCAGTCCAGCAGGCCGTGCAATAATTTTGCCCCTGGTGCAAACAGCTCAGCATCCCCGGCAAACTTAAGTAACCAAGGCTATCCACCGCCAGATATTTAGTGATCTTCTCCATACTATCAAATTTATTGGCGATCAATTCGCTGGAGCGGTGAAAATCGATCCCGTAAAAACAGGGAAAACGGTGCGCCGGGCAGGAGATCCGTAAATGCACCTCTTTTACCCCGGCTTCGCGCAGTTTGCGCACCCGGATCTTGGAGGTGGTGCCGCGCACGATCGAATCGTCAACCACGATAATTTTTTTTCCTTTTAAGATCGCTCTCAAAGTATTGAATTTAACCCGCACCCCCATGTCCCGGGTATCCTGCGCCGGCTGAATGAATGTCCGGCCGACATAATGGTTGCGGATGATCCCCATTTCTAAAGGAATTCCGGATTCCTGCGCGTAACCTAAAGCCGCGGAAAACCCGGAGTCCGGCACCGGAACCACAAAATCCGCTTTTACCGGATGCTCTTTAGCTAACTGGGCGCCGAATTTACGCCGCACGGTGTGCACGGTTTGGCCGAAAACATTGGAATCCGGACGGGAAAAATAAACATGTTCGAAGGCGCAATGCGAGTGGACATTAAACGCCAGCTCCTTAGGTTTGATCGATTTAATCTCCCCCTGATTATTAATGAAAACCATCTCTCCCGGCTCAACCTCACGGATAAATTTAGCGCCGATCAGATCAAAGGCGCAGGTCTCGGAAGCAAAACAATAGGAGCCTCCCAGTTTGCCCAACACTAACGGACGGAAACCGTGCGGGTCCCTTACTCCGATCAGGTACTCGCTGTTCATCATCAATAGGGAATACGCTCCCCTAACCCTTTTCAAAGCGTAAAGTAAGCTATCCTCCAGGGAACGTTTGTTGCTGCGGGCCATCAGGTGAATGACCAGCTCAGAATCCGTCGTCGTCTGGAAGATCGAGCCGGATGCTTCCAGTTTTTTGCGCAGCTCGAATGAATTTACCAGGTTTCCGTTATGGGCGATACAGATCGAGCCGTTGGCGTAATCGATCAACAGCGGCTGGGCATTCTTGATCACACTTGAACCGGTAGTCGAATATCGCACGTGGCCGACCGCCATATTCCCTTTTAAACGGCTGAGTACCCGCTCACTGAATACGTCGCTGACTAAACCCATGTCTTTATGAATGGCCAAGGTCCCCTGGTTATTGGCCACGATCCCGCAAGCCTCCTGGCCCCGGTGCTGTTGGGCGAATAACCCCAGGTAAGTAAGCCATACCGCCTGGCGGTTATTGGTGATCCCGAATAATCCGCAAAACTCTTTGGGGGTGTCGTCAGAAATGCGTTTTAACATATTGGACTCCGTTTTTAAATATCTGTAATCCGTCCCCTGCGGGCGGTAATTTTAATTCTTTGCGCGGGCTCTGCAGCGGCGAAACATGGCGCTCCGGGTGAGGCATTAAACCCAGGATCCTTCCGGTACTGTCGGTGACCCCGGCGATATCCTCCACGGAACCGTTGGGGTTATCCGGATAGCCGGAGGATTTACCCTGCGCGTCGCAATACTGGAAAACCACCTGTTTATTTTTCTTTAAAGCCGCGAGGGTTTTTTTATCCGCCAGGAATTTTCCCTCCCCGTGAGCCACCGGAAGATAAATTATTTTTTTCAGGTCTTTTGTCCACACGCACCGGCCGGCGGGTTTTAAATATACCCAGCGGGCTTCGAATTTAGCCGAATCATTGAGGATAAGACTGGCCTCCTGAGCCGGCTCCGCCGCGGGCCCGGATAAACCCGGCAAAAATCCGCTTTTGACTAAAATCTGGAAACCGTTACAGATCCCGATGATCAGTTTTCCGTCGGCGATGAATTTACGCATCCCCTCGACCAGCTTAAACCGTAATTCATTGGCAAAGATCTTTCCGGAAGCCACATCATCTCCGTAGCTAAACCCCCCGGGAATGGCCAGGAGCTGAAAATCATCCAGCGCTCTTTCCCCGGAAGCCAGTCGGTTAATATGCAGCCGCTCCACCCGGGCCCCGGCAAGGACAAATGCCGCCGCAGTTTCCTGGTCGCAGTTTGTTCCCGCGCTCCTCAAAACACAAACCTTAGGCTTTTTTATCACCCCGTTAGAAACCTCCATTTATCCGTTAGCAATAGTTTCTAACGGGTCCCGTAGAATTTCTTGATTACCCTGGCCACTTCCTCGGGCTTATCTACGACCACAAACAAATCCATATCCGTTTTATCGATATTCCCATGGAAGTAAACCGTTTTTTTAAGCCACTCCAAAAGCGGGTTCCAGTATTGGCTGTTAAAAAGGATCACCGGGAATTTAGGGATCCTTTCCGTCTGGATCAGGGTGATCGCTTCGAAAAATTCATCCAGGGTGCCGTATCCGCCGGGCATGATCACAAATGCCTTGGCGTACTTTACGAACATCACCTTGCGCACAAAGAAATAACGGAACCCCAAAACCGTATCCACGTATCTATTCGGCTTTTGCTCGCAGGGAAGATGGATATTTAAACCGACGGATTCCCCTTCTCCGCGCTGGGCGCCTTTATTCGCCGCTTCCATTAACCCCGGGCCGCTTCCGGTAATGATCGCGAAACCGGATCTGGCGATATAGTAAGCCACCTCTTCGCAGTCTTTATAAAATTTAGTGTCGGATTTACTCCGGGCAGAACCGAAAATGGAAACCGCCCGGCCTATTTTAGAAAGGACCTCAAAACCGTCCACAAACTCCGACATGATCCGGAATATCCGCCAAGTATCCTCCCGGGTAAAATCATCTTTTTCCAGCACGTCTTTATTGGTGCATTTCTTTTTTACCATCGCAATGGCGCCCTCCAGGCTTCTTTCAATTTCGGTATGCCGGCATTGATACAAATCTTTCCGTCTAAACCGTAAACCTTAAAATCCGTTTTATCCGTTAAACAACCGGCCAGGCCGCAGGCCACCCCTTTTAATTGTTTTTCAAAATCTTTCTGTTTGGATTTTTTCACTTCCACCACAAAACGGGAATGCGACTCCGAAAAAAGGATCCCTTCGTTATTTATCCCGGCGGCTTTCACCGGTACTTCCCCCAGAAAAACCTCCATCCCTAAACCGCCGCTAAACGCCATCTCCGCCAAAGCCACGCTCAATCCTCCGTCGGAGCAATCGTGCATGGATTTAACCAGCCCTTTTTCCGTTGCCTTGCTTAAAGCCGCGAAGGCGGCTTTGGATTCTTTAGGATAAATCTTGGGCACCTGATTTCCCGTCCCCTGATACAGGTCATAATAATGGCTGCCCCCTAATTCCTCCCGGGTATTGCCGACGACATAAATCAGGTTTCCCGCGGCCTTGGCGTACATGGAAATCGCTTTGCGCACATCCGGCATCACCCCGATCGCCGAGATAAGCAAAGTCCCGGGAATAGGAATGGAACGGCCGTGCACGCTGAATTCATTATAAAAACTGTCTTTACCGGAAATGAAAGGCACCCCGTAAACTTTAGCCGCGTCATAACAGCCGTAAGCGGCGCGCACCAGCCCGCCCAGGCGGTCGGGTTTATCCGGGTTCCCCCAACAGAAATTATCCAGGAGCGCCACCTCTTCCAGATTTCCCCCCACGCTGATCAGCTGGCGCAAAGCTTCGTCGATACAGCCGGCCGCCATCCAATACGGATCAATAAAACCGAAACGGAAATTTATGCCACAGGAAAGCATGATCCCTTTATTGGAATCATACAGAGGTTTGGTAACGCTGGCATCCGACGGCCCGTCATTATTGATCCCCATCAGCGGCTTGATCACCGAACCTCCCTGCACTTCATGGTCATACTGCCGGATGACCCACTCTTTCGAACAGATATCAAAATGCCCCAAAAGCTTCAGCAGGTCGGCGGTGTAATCTTTTTTCCGCGCGATTTTGGGCTCCCGGTGGCGGGTTTGGATATATTCCGCTTTTTTGGCGATTTGCGGGACCCCCTCGTGCAGAAAATGCATATCCAGGTCGCAGACCAGCTCATCTTTATAATAAAGCTCTAATCTTCCGGTCCCGGTAAACTCCCCGATCACGGTAGCGGAAACATTCTCTCCGGCAAAAACCGCGATCAGCTTATCGATATTCTCCGGCGGCACGGACAAAACCATTCTTTCCTGCGATTCGGAGATCCAGATCTCCATATAACTTAACCCGGAATATTTTAAAGGCACCTTATCCAGGTTTACCCGGGCCCCTAATTCCTGCCCCATCTCCCCGATGGCGCTGGATAAGCCTCCGGCCCCGCAGTCAGTGATTGCGCTGTATAAATTCATATCCCGCGCCTGCAGGATCGTATCTAAAACTTTCTTTTCTTCGATCGGGTTACCGATCTGCACCGCGCCGCTGGAGACGGTTTCGGATTCATGGGTCAGTTCCCCGCTGGAAAAAGTCGCGCCATGGATCCCGTCCCTGCCGGTCGCCCCGCCCACCACTACGGCCAGGTCCCCCCGGTTGGTTTGCTTAAAAGATTTATCCTTGGGCATGATCCCGGCAGTGCCGCAATACACCAGAGGATTGCCGGCGAAATGTTCATGGAATAAAATCGCCCCGTTAACGGTGGGGATCCCCATTTTATTCCCGTAATCCCGCACCCCGCTGACCACCCCTTTCATTACCCGCTTAGGATGCAGCGCCCCCGTCAAAACTTTATTGAACTCCAGGTCCGGCGGCGCAAAACAAAATACATCCGTATTTAAGATCGGCTTGGCCCCCAGGCCGGTGCCCAGCGCGTCGCGGATCACTCCGCCGATACCGGTGTTTGCCCCGCCGAAAGGTTCTAAGGCCGAAGGATGATTATGGGTTTCCACTTTAAAGCAGATATTGTTTTTGGCGTCGAATTTGATCACTCCGGAATTGTCTTTAAACACCGAAACGCACCAGGGCTTGTTTAATTCCTTGGTCACCTTCATGATTGTGGACTTAAGCAGGTTGTCGATTAACTTTGTTTGCGGTTTAGCCTTGGAATCGAGGAGTTTTTCGCTGTAGCTGATCTTGCCCCGGAAAGTTTTATGGTAACAATGCTCCGACCAGGTTTGGGCGATCGTTTCCAGCTCGCAATCCGTGGGATCACGTTTAAGCTTGCGGAAAAAACCCCGGATCTGGCGCATCTCATTTAAATTCAGGAAAAGCTGCCGTTTTTTGCTGATCTCCAGGAGTGAGGCATCCGAGGCCCCTAGGAGTTCTACGGTGATCAAATTAAAATTATAAGCGGGCAAATGCTGGATATCCGCTTCGGCGGCCGCCGGATTAACGATATGCTGGATTAGTTTATTATAGAGAAGTTTTTCGGAGATTGTTTTTAATTGCGCGGGTGAGAGTTTCCCGTAGAGGATATATTTCTTTGCCGTCCTGACAGAATCGATCCCGGTGACCCCCAGGTCCCGGATCCCTTTTAAGACGGAACCCTCTACCGGATCCATTACTCCGGGATTATAGGCAACTTCCACGACCTGTTGGCCGGTGGCCGGTTTGTGGATCCGGCCGTTGGATAACACCGTGTAATCCTGGGCGGCTTTATCCGTAAGCAGCTCTTCGCAGATGCTGGTAACCTGCCCTTCGGCAAGGTTACCGTCTAAAATATACACCTGGATAAACTTTACCGATCTTACCGCGCCGATTCCCAGGTCAGCAATATCTTTGGCTACACCCTGGCCGACAGCGTCGAAAATACCGGGTTTATCCACCACTTCGATTTTGTACTGCATATCTATTAAGAGGTTTATTAAAAGGCAGGATTAATTATAAACCGACCTTCTTGAAAATTTTACCGACATTGCGTAAATAATAATCCAGGTCAAACAAGCGGTCCAGCTCCCGGGCGCTGAAATATTCCGCGGCCTGCGGCACCGCCAAAAGGTTATCTTTAAAGTTACCGGTCCCTTTCCAGGTCTGCATCGCGGCTGCCTGAACCAGATCATAAGCCTTCATCCTGGGCAGTCCCTTATTCATCAGGAAGATCAAAACCCGCTGGGAAAAGATCAATCCCCGGGTCTTGGCCAGGTTAGCCAGCATATTTTCCGGATAAACATTTAAGCCCGCGACTACTTGGGTAAATTTATGCAGCATGTAATCCAAAGCCAGGGTGGAATCCGGAAAGATCACCCGCTCCACACTGGAGTGGCTGATATCCCGTTCATGCCAAAGCGCCACGTTTTCCAAGGCCACCTGGGCATTCCCCCGTAAAAGCCTGGCCAATCCGCAGATCCGTTCACAAATTACCGGATTGCGCTTATGTGGCATGGCGCTGGAACCTTTCTGCCCTTTGGCAAAGGGTTCCTCGACCTCTAAAACTTCCGTTCTCTGCAAGTGCCGGATCTCCAGGGCAAATTTTTCCAGGGAGGCGCCGATCACGGCTAAAGTAGCCATATATTGTGCATATACATCCCTTTGTATAACCTGGGTAGCGATATTTACGGGCTTAAGCCCGAGCTTCCTGCAGACATAATCCTCCACAAAAGGCTCGATATTGGAGTATGTGCCGACGGCACCGGAGAGTTTTCCAACGCTGACTTCGGCTTTGGCTTGTTTGAGACGGGCCAGATTACGCCTAGTTTCATCATACCAAAGGGCCAGTTTTAAACCAAAGGTAGTCGGTTCAGCGTGCACCCCATGGGTGCGGCCGATACAAGCCATATCTTTATAAAGCTGGGCTTTCCCGGCAAGCACTGTCAGCAGTACTTCCAGGTCTTCCAGTAAGATGTCCGAGGCTTCTTTAAGTTGTACTCCCAGTGTAGTATCTAAAATATCGGAGGAAGTCAGCCCCAGATGCAGGAATTGGGCATCCTTGCCTATATATTGGGATACGTTGGCGACAAAGGCCACAACATCATGTTGTGTCTTTTCTTCGATTTTTTTAATTTGGGAAAGGTTGAATCTGGCTTTTTGCTTGATCCGCTTTACTGCCGGGGAAGGAACGATCTTTTTAGCCGCGTAGGCCTCTAAAGCGAGGATTTCGATCTCCAGCATGGTCTTGAACTTAAACTCCTCCTGCCAGAGATTGTTCATTTCAGCAAGACTGTAACGGGCGATCATGCGCGGCTCCTCTTTTGTTTTCGAGTATTTAATTATAGCAAAAAAAGCCGGTTTAGCAAAGAAAAAATACTCTTAAGTTATAACGGGTGAGTAGTGCGGGTTAGGTAAAGGAGTGAGTTTGGTGGTGAGGATTAGTAGTGGGTAAACCAACTACTAATCCCCACTACTTAACACACTACCTTACCTAATCCTCACTACTATTTACAAAAAAAAGGACGGTTCTCTGCTTCGTTTTTTACAGGCAGAAAACCGTCCTTCTTTTAAAGGGAAAGTTCGGCTTTATCGAACAACTCGATAGTATTAAAATCTTTATCCGTCAACGGCTTGGTGATCGTAAAACTATCCATCACCTTGATCACTTTTAAGTCGGCGATCTTTTCATCTTCGCGCATGACTTCCAGGGTCTGCCCTAAAGCCACCCCGTCGGCCTTCACCAGGTCGACCAGGACCTCTTTTTTCGTCGCGTCCTTCTCAATGACCGAACCGGTGACTACTTTTCCGGTTTTCTTCTCTTCATTCTGGATCCGGGAAGAAGGCTTACTCCCCCCGGAAGGAGCTTCCGCAGGGACAACGATTTCCGGCAGCGACTTGATTTCCACCGTAGGAACTTCTTCCTTCACCGCTTCCGGGGTTTTCGGCGCTTCGGCATTCATTTTTATTGTCTGGGTTTCTTTTTCCGCCTCGGAAATCCGGCTCTTTAACTGGGCTTCCGTCTCCTGTTTATCTGCCTCCAGGGAACGCAGGTCTTTTTTCAACTTTATTTCCAATTCATTCTTTTCGTCTTTAAGGGTGCTCAATTGTTTATTGAATTCCGTGGCCAGGTCCTCCTTGGACTTTACAACCGCGGCGACTTTGGCTTCGGCTTCTTCCCTGGCCTTATTCAACAGATCAAGCTGCTGTTTATAAGCGGGCGCCTCTTTATCTAAAGCAGCCACCTGGGCCTGCAGTTCTTTTATTTTTACTTCCTTATCGGTGTTCGAGGCGATTTCATTCTGCAAAAGCCGCTCCACTGAGGCCTTGGCTTCATCCGCGGCCCTGGCGGAAGCGCCGAGCGCCTCGGACCGGGATTGCAGCTGATTCTGCAGGTCCCCGTTTTTATCATTCAGCGCGCTGATGCGCGTATTTAAAGAAGCGATCTGTTCATCATAGCCGGCCTGTAAAGAAGATTCCTCGTCTTTTAAGGCCTTCAGTTTATCGTCGACATCTTTCTTGCTCGCCTTCAGGGATTCAATTTCCGTCCGAAGATTAGACTCGGTGATCGTCAGGGTGGAGATCTTCTGCCCCAGCTTCTCTTCATTATCCCTGTTTCTGGCGCTTAAGGCGGTCAGGTCGGCTTTAAATTTATTTTCCGAATCAAGTTTGTTTTTATTCAGGGCGCCGATTTGCTTGTTGAAAAAAGCGATTAAGTTATTCTGCTCCGCTTCCGCGTCGACCTTGCTTTTTTCTAAAGCCGCGATCTGGGTCCTTAACCCGGCGATCTGTTGTCCTAAGCCGTCGATATCCGCCTTGGCCTTGGTTTCGGCATCCGTTTTTGCTTTCTGTAAAGCGGCGATCTGTTCCTTTAACATCGCCCGGGCATTTTCCGAAAGGGTAAGTTTGGCTTCCAGCTCCTGTTTGGCTTTAGTCAAACCCCCGATCTGGTCATTGGCCTGGGCTTCTTTTACTTTTGCGCTTTTATCGGATTCAAGCAAATCGCTTTTTAAAGCATACTTATCTCTTTCCAGACTGCTGATCCGGGCAACCGCCTCTTCCCGGTAGCTGGTGGCGGTGGCGACCTGCTCATTCAACCTGTTTTCTGTATCCTTTAAATTGCTTTCGATTTGCGCCAGCTGCTGTTTTAGGGCGGCTTTTTCCGCTTCCAGCTCATTCAACTCTGTTTTGGCATTATTTTCGGAGTCCTGCTTGGCTTTTCCTAAATCGGCTAACTGCTTACTTAAAGAACCTTTGTCTTTTTCCGCCTGGAGGAGATTTTTATCCGTCTCCTGCTTCGACGCGGTTAAGGCCGCCAGCTGATCCCCCAAACGGCTTTGCGTTTTATTCAAATTATCCTGGGATTGTAAAAGCTGCTCTTTAAGCGCGCCGCGCTCTTTTTCCAGATTATCGATATCCGACCTGAGCTTTGCCTCGGAATCAAGCTTAGCTTTCCCCAGGGCGGTCAATTGGCCGGTTAAAGCGGTTCTTTTTTCTCTCAACGCAATCAGCTCCGTTTTTAATTTCTTCTCCGTCTCGAGCCTGGTTTTATCTAAAGTACTTAACTGCTCTTTAAGCGTGGCCAGTTCCTTTTCCTGCAACTCAAGTTTTGACTGCTGGCTGGTCACCTTGGTTTCCGCTTCCTGCTTGGCTTTAGTCAACAAATTAATCTGGCCGTTTAATTCCTTTTCCGTATCTTTCAAGCTGTCCGCTGCCTGGGTAAGCTGATCCCTTAACGCGGAATTTCCTTTATCCAGGACAGAGATACGGTCATTTAATTTATCCTCGGTAAGTTTTAAATTACTTGCCGCCTGCACCAACTGCCCCTGCAAGGATTTTTTCTCTGCCTCTAAACCGCTGATCCTGGCTTCGATCTCCTGCTTGGCCTTGGTCAAAGCGGTAAGCTGGCCTCTTAAACTGCTTTGCGTCCGGTCTGAAGTTTCGGTCAACTTGTCCAGTTGCCCCTGAAGATCGGTTTTATTTTTTTCCAAAAGGGCGACTTTGCTTTCCGCGTCCTGCTTGGATTTAGTCAAAACCGTGATCCGGTCATTTAAACCGGATTCGGTCCGGCTCAGGTTATCCTTAGTCTGGTCCAGCTCCACCTTCAGAGAAGATCTTTCCCTTTCCAGGGCGTTAAGCTTTCCTTCTGTTTCCTGCTTGGAGCGGGTCAGGGAGGCCAGTTGATCATTTAAATTTGTTTGGGTATTTTTTAATTCGGCAGTGGTCTGGGTAAGCTGCTCCTGAAGCGCAAGCTTGTCTTTTTCCAGGGCGCTAAGCCTGTCTTCCGTTTCCTGTTTGGAATGAGTCAGGGAAGCCAGTTGATCCCCTAAGCCTGTTTGGGTATTCTGTAATTCGGAATTGGCGTGGGCAAGCTGTTCGGTAAGAGAGGCTTTTTCCCTTTCCAGGGCGCTGAGTTTTTCTTCCGTTTCCTGTTTAGAGTGGTTCAGGGAAGCGGACTGGTCGCTCAAACTCACTACGTTGGTTTGAGCATTCTTTAGTTCCGCGTTTACCTGGGCAAGCTGTTCGGCAAGAGCGGCTTTCTCCTTCCCCAAAGCAGTAAGTTTTCCTTCTGCTTCCTGCTTGGAACGGGTCAGAGAGGCCAGCTGGTCCCCTAATCTTGTTTGGGTATTTTGTAATTCGGAATTGGCCTGGGCAAGCTGTTCGGTAAGAGCGGCTTTTTCCCTGCTTAGCTGGATAAGTTTATTTTCCGCTTCTTCTTGGGATTGTTTTAAAGAAAGGAGCTGGTCATTCAGGCCTGATTCGGTGCGCCCGAGATTATCTTTGGTTTGCGCCAGCTGTTCTTTCAGGGAAGATTTTTCTCTCTCTAAAAGATCGAGCTGCCTTTCCGCTTCCTGCTGAGACTTGGCCAAGGCGCTGGACTTATCGCTTAATCTTGATTCTACTTTATTTAAGGCGTCACTAGCTTGGGCAAGCTGGTCCTTTAAAGAGGATCTTTCCCTTTCCAGGACGCTGATCACCGCTTCGGCCTCGGCGTAAACAAAACCGGGATTAGAGGAATCATCCTGCGCATAAACCAAAGGCAAAATCGAAGGAAGGCTGCCGGGGGCAAACGCCAAACCGGAGGGGATCACTACCGCTGCGACCGCTAAAATTATAAGGAAATTATTTTTGAAAAACTTATCTGGCATATGCCTGACTCCTTGTTTTTCAAACTTTTTTAAATTCCCGCGCCTAATTATGATTAGATTAAAACACCTTTAGATAATTATAGCGGTAATGTCTTATTATATCAAGAATATTTTAAAAATATTTTTCCTAACCCCAAGCCCGACATTAGGAAAAAGAAAAATCCTAAACTCTAAACACGAAACACTAAACAAACTCAAAATTCTAAACCCAAAATCCAAATTTTACCTTGGATTTACCCTTTGAGTTTTGGATTTGGCTTTTTTGAATTTGTTTAGAGTTTAAAGTTTAGGATTTAGTGTTTATCATTTACATTTGCAT
>CAINQO010000076.1 GCA_903852325.1 Candidatus Omnitrophota bacterium | reverse complement strand
GTGCCGTTTGGCAAAATCATATAAATAGATTTTCCCCGAAGAAATATCCTTAAGAAATGTGTCAATGGCAGCATCTCTTGCCACATCATTAATTTTATTTTCAGACTGGAGTTTGTAAAAAACTTTGATTACTTCAACAACTTGAATATTTGGAAGGCTGATTGTGACTTTAGGGGATTTAAATAAGTAATCTACTATTTTCGTACCAGTTTCACCATGGTACCGTTTGACTATTGCGCTTGTATCAAATAAGCAATCAACAGTCATCCTTTATCTCTTCTCGGATGGGCTCTTTTATATTACTCATTAGTTTTCTAACTTCATTTACAGATTTTGCGTGGACACAATTTGAGCTTAACCAATTAAAAAAGACACCATCATCTTCTCTTTTCCGTGCGTCTCTATGTATTTCCAATCTATCTTTTTTCATAAATTTTCCCTATGTTTACTACAACTATACTGTACTCCTTATTAAAAAAGTGTCAAGTAGCGAAATCTGGACATTATTGACTTTTTAGCACTAGTAAAATCGGCGGGAAGATATATGCTTCATTGTGGTGGCGGAGCCCCTCGCTTCGCTCGGGGTCACTCGCTAGCAAATTAGCGGGCGAGTGAAGTATGCACCCTGGAGGTCTCGCGGGTCACAGGTAACGGCGGGACCTGTGGGGTGCCACTCTCGGGGACCAATTTTCCTGGTCACCAGAGAGGGAAAAATTGGTGGCGGAGAGTGGATTTAAACCACCGACCAGGCGGGTATGAGCCGCATGCTCTATCAGGCTGAGCTACTCCGCCAAAACTTAATTATCTTTTCAAAAACTGCGGAGAGTGGATTTTCCCCTGCGTTTATTATAGGGGGACACTCCCATCGCAAAAATTTATTGGTCGTAGAAACCACCGACCTGTCGGGTATCAAGCCACCCTCTTTTTATTTCAGTGGCGAAGCACCCCCTAATATAAGCCCCGGGTGGCTTACTCCGCCATAACTTAATGAATTTTCAAATTTAGTGAATCGGAAAACTCCGCCCACCTTTTATAAGCGGAGCGCTCCATTGCTTTGATTATTGGTCGCGGCCACCGACCTGAAGGGTATTCGCCGCCTCCCTATTTCTAGAGTGCCGGTGGCTCAAGCCGCACCATATTAATCTATGCGGCGCAGTACCCCTTCATTTAAGCACCGGGTAACTCCGCCAAAACTAAAAGAATTTCAAAAAGACCGCTTAATAGATTGCTTCCCGCCACAAACCGTTGGCGGGCAGGCGTCGCTTCCTGCCTGTCGGCAGGCAGGCGCTCCTCGCAATGACACTTTGGAGCAGAAAACTGATATATATTATCAAAACTTTAAATTTTACGCAAGAACAATGCGCAGCCGACCGCAATCGAATTTAAACAGGCCAGGACCACTACCCCGGCGGCAATATCTTTAATGATCTTGATCTTCGGATGGTATTGTTCCGTAATCGCGTTCATCATTAACTCGATCGCCGTGTTGAAAATCTCCGCCATGAACACCAGGGTGATCGTAATGCAAAGGACCGCTAATTCCAAACCTTTTAATTTAAGTAGGAGTCCGGCCAGAAACGCCAGAATACCCGCCAGAAAGATCAACCGCATGTTCCGGTGATAAAGAAAAAGATACAGTATCCCTTTACAGGCGATAATCAAACTCTTGCGGAATTCCCTGACTTTAAAAATATCCCGGAACGGATTTTTAGGCATTTATTTTTTCCGGTAAGCGTCTAAGAACGAATCGCAGTAAATATTCTTATTTAAGATCAGTTCAGCGGCGATCAAAGTGTCCATCAGCTCTTTATCTTTAGGATCAAGTATAGCAGAATCCAGCCCGGATGCAACTGCCATGGTTAAGAATGTCCGGTTGATCAGGCTGCGATGCTTAGCCCCCTGGGAAATATTGCTTAACCCGATGATCGTCTGCGGAGCCGGCTCACAAAGCATTTTAAACTCGGCGATCGCCTCCAGGATATCCTTCATCTGGTCCTGCGCCACATTCACCGGCATTACGATCGGGTCCAGATACAGGTCGGATACGGCAAACCCGGCTTCGTTAACATAGTCCAGGATCTGCGCCGCCAGCTCTAAACGCTGGTCTTTATTCTGCGGGATACCCTTACTGCTGATGGTTATCCCGATCAATTTAGAGTTATATTTTTTAGCCAGCGGCACAAGGATCTCCAGTTTTTCCCTGTCGGCGGTAGTGGAATTGATGATCGTCTTATTTTTCGCCGCTTTTAACCCCTCTTCGATTACTTTGGGCTTACTGGAATCAAGGCACAACGGCTTATCGGTGACCTCCTGGACGGTTTCCACCAGCCAGGGCATATCCAGTAAAGGATTTTTAGAGGCGGTACCGCAGCTTAAGTCCAAGGCATCGGCTCCCGCGGCGACCTGCTCCCGGGCGCAATCCTGCACGATCTTTTTATTCCGCTCCTTAAGCGCCGAAGCGATATTGGCGTACATCCCGTTGATCAACTCACCGATTATAAACATAAAATAAAAATTACCCCCTAATCTGTCCCGTGATTTTTATTTTACACCGGACGATACAATATTCGAATATATACAAACCGTAACATACAGGTTTGAGTCCGGTGAATCAACCACTCCTGGTTAAGATCCGAGATTAAATAACTCCTCGATATAATTACTCACATTGGTAAAAGCTTTCGGGTGGCGCATCACCAATACGTCCGCCCCGGATTGGATAAGGTTGGAAGCAGTAAGTGTCTCCCACATAATCCCCTGTTCGGGATTAGTCTTGGCTTCTTTTGCCCTCCAAGCCTCCTGCCCCACAAAGCAGATAAACGGGGAAGCCAGGGTTTTATCCCCGGATAAAGCTGCCAGCCGCGCTCTTTCCATAATTGAATAAGCGTACTCTAAACCATAACCTAATGCGCCGATCGTCGGGTCGATGACAATGCGCTCAAGGGGCAGGCCCATATCGGAAATTAGAATATTGAGCTGTTTGGCGATATTGATATCGATCGGGCTTTCGGCAATGATACTGTGGCCGTCAGCCAGGACGCTGGCGGTCAGGGTTTTATAGTTATCCTGCACCGCGCTTCCGACCAGGCAGCGCTCTTTTTTGGCTGCTTCCGAACAAGCCGGCATCACCAGGTTATCCTTGGAGTCATCACCGCTGCCGGTAATGATCAAGGGCACTTTTACTTTACTTAAGAACGCGGAAACGAATTTTGCCGCCTCTTCCGGGCTTTTGTTCCCGAAATCCGGGTGCGTCCCCTGCATTTTTAAGCAAAGTAATTCGGCCTTAAATTTATTCACGCAAATTTCCGCCCAGACAAGCGGGTCATTGATCTCCTTGCCGAACGCTTTGATCACTTCTTCATCAAAATCCGAGGGCGCGACATCCCAGACCTCAAAAGCCAGCTTCGGCTTATTCGGATTAGCCCCTTCTTTAAATAATAAAGGCATCGAGCTTTGGCCGCCGATCTTTAAACTGTGGCTGCGCGTCCCACCCTCCTGGGCGGTTGCCCCGATGGTTACGGTCGAGATCACTCCCGGCCATTTTTCCAATACTAATGGTGTTTCCATATTTTGTCTCCCAGTTGATTAAGCGCCGCAAACAACGGCGCATCCGGTTTCAGATCGAACACCGGTTTTCCCGATAAACTTAACTCTTCCATTCCCGGATCAAAAGGCAAGTTACCCAAGTACTCCAATCCGGTATTTTTGACCAGATCTTTTTGGATGTCTTTATTAAAACGGTTGATCAACAAAAAACTTTTTTTAACCTCAAATTTCAAAGCCTTCACTAATTCCGAGATCCTTTGCGCGGATTTTAAACCCACACTGGAAGCATCGGAAACCACCACCAGCGCGTCCGCTCTTCGGCTGGTCCTGCGGGATAAATGCTCCAGGCCCGCCTCATTATCCACGACAATATAATCGTAATCGGCGATAAGCTTAGCCATCAGCCCGCGCAAAACATTATTTACGTAACAATAACAGCCAGGGCCTTCGGGTTTACCCATACTCAGCAGGTCAAAACCATCCTCTTCGGTGATCGCCTCCTGGACTTTTAGTTGGATAAAACGTTCTTTGGCCATTCCCGCCGGGATTTTATCCGGCCCCTGGGCGATCTCATCCAGGATCGCGCCCACATTCTCCGAGGATTTAACCCCTAAAACCTCACCCAGATTACTGTTCGGGTCGGCGTCTATTGCCAAAATCGAACCGGCTTTCTTTTCTTTTAAAGCCCGGACGATTAAAGCCGCCAGCGTAGTTTTGCCTGTCCCCCCTTTACCGGCCAGCGCGATAACATAACCCATTTACGCCCTCACCGTAGGAAAGCGGGTTAGGTCCGTGTGCGGAAAGAATAAAGACTGGCTGTATTCATCCATATACCCCGGATCAACCGATAATTCAAAATAAGTGATCTTTTGCGCCAGGGCATCGGCCATATCCCTTGCCTGGGCGGAAAGTAATATTTGTCTGGAACCGGCTAGGGAACTGTTGCCGATAAAAACAAATTTTGACCGCTCTAAATCCGGCAAAAGCCCGATGCGGATGGCTTTTTCAATATCTAAATAGGTGCCGAACCCTCCGGCAATGAATATTTTAGAAACGGAAGAAAAATCCAGAGCTAGATGCCGGACTAAAATCGCGGTGGCCGAATAGATCGCTCCTTTAGAACGTTTGAGGTTTTCAATGTCCGCCTCGTTGATCAAAATATCCGACTCGGAGTTAGCCTCTTCTTTAAAACAAACGACAAATTCTTTTCCGTTTTCCCCCTGGCGGATGCGTTTACCCTCGACTTTGATCTTTCCCGCCTTATCGATGATCCCGGCATCCAGCATTTCACTCAATAAATCGATATAACCGGAACCACATATCCCCCGGGGAGCCGCGTCCTGGATCGTCGAATATTTAACGCTAAAATCTTTCTTGTCGATATTCACCTTCTGGATCGCCCCGCTGGAAGCGCGCATGCCGCTGGATACCCCGCTGCCTTCAAAAGCCGGCCCGGCGGAAGCGGCGCAAGCCACCAGGAAATCTTTGTTTCCTAAAACGATCTCTCCGTTAGTGCCGATATCGATCAAAATACAAGCTTCCTCTTTCTGATATAACCGGCTGGATAAAACTCCGGCGGTCGTATCCCCTCCGACATAACTGGAAACCCCCGGCACGCAATTCAACAGCCCGCGGGGATTGATATTGATCCCCGCTTCGGCGGCGCGCAGAACGGGAATAAAATTTGCCGTCGGCACATAAGGCTGGCGGCGGATATGCGAAGGGTCCATACTCAAAAGCAAATGGATCATCGTGGTGTTTCCCGAACAGACCACGCAATTGACCGAGTTCAAATCGATCCGGTGCTCGCTGACCAGGTCTTTAATGATCTGGTTCATCGTATCGGTGACCGCGTTATGTAATTTTTCCAATCCGTCGGTTTTAGCGGCGTAAACAATGCGGGTGATCACGTCGCTGCCGAAAGCCGCCTGCTGGTTATAAGTGGCTTTGGTTCCCAGGATCTTTTTTGAATTTAAATCCACCAATTGCCCGGAGATGGTGGTCGTGCCGATATCAAAACAAAGCCCGTAGTTATTCGCGGTCGTATCCCCGGGCTCGATCAAAACGATCTCTACCGTCTCATTGCGCCTGCCCAGGGTAACCGTAACCTTCCAATCGTAATCGCGCAGCAGTTCCCCTAACTGGCGGATATTGAACAATCCCGTAGCGATCGCCGGGAATTCCCCGTACTGGCGCAAGGCCCGGTATAATCTTTCCAAATCGCTGATACTGTCATTCAGGGTGGGCTCGGGAAGTTCCAGGTAAATTTTGGTGGCAAAAGGAGAATGGGTAAAAACCTTGTCCTCGAATTTTTCCTTTACCGGCTGGATATCTTCTGCCTTGGAATACAGCCCGCTTAACCGCTCCTCCAGCTCTTCCGGAGTAAGCTTATCGAAATTGATCCGGGAACTGTCCGGGATCAAAACTTTCAGGTCGCTGTGGACCGTAGTCAGGCAAGCCAGGTAAACATTATTTTTTCTTTCCTGCGGGGTGATGATCCCGTTAGGTTGGCTGCTGACCTGGCCTTCATTGACAATCACCTTGCACCGGCCGCAAATCCCGTCCCCTCCGCAGTTAGAATTAATATTGATCCCCGCGGAGATCGCCGCCGAAAGGATAGTCTTATCTTTTTCAGCTTCAACCGTGAGATTATCGGGAAGAAAGGTGACTTTGAATTTTTGCATAATTATTTAAACCCTAAACTCTAAATCCTAAACTCTAAACAAACCCAAAAAACCAAATCAAAACTCTAAACTGAATAATTTTGTGTTTTGAGTTTAGAATTTTTGAGCTTGTTTAGGATTTCGAGTTTAGTGTTTAGAGTTTGATCCTAATTCAAGTTCTTCAAAAACGCCGGAATACCGGCTGCTTCCTTCGGTCCGACAATGATCTTAAATCCGGAAGCATCTTCCAGGTCTCCGCTGATCATCGCCAGATAACCGGGAATGATCAGGTTTTTGTGCCCGACGGTTTCCTGGACCGCGAAGCTTTTCAGGGCTTTGGCGATCACCTCGGCGTTGAATTTCTCGGCGGCCCAGGCGGTAAGCACCGACATCCCCTGGGTATCCACGCTTAAAATATACGCGGGAATTTTACTGGCTTCCACTTCCCCTAATACGGTATAGTAACTTAAGGAAAAGTTAGTGGTGACCAGTAATGGAGCATTCGCGGCAACTTTGCCGATCGGATAAAGCTTCGGGTCGATCTGCAGGGGTTTTTGCGGGTCGGTATAAATATTCTGCCGCAAGGTAAGAATAGAAAGCGCCTCCCAGGTGGCCAGACCCTTGATCAAAACTATCCCGGCGTATTTGGCGATATAAGCCGTTGCCTCCATCGCTTCTTCATAAGCATCGTTGCGTTCGACGATCGCCAGGGCCGGATAACCTAAAGCCCGGTTGGTTTTCTTTAGCGCCTGCCGGCGGATCTGGGTCAGGTCCCAAAGCTTATCGGCAATCGATTTTTTACCGGTATCTAAAATCAATTCTTTTATTCCCTGCGCCGCCAATTCTTTGGTCAGCTCGGAAAGCGAGTCGATATCCTGGGCAGTCACGACCAGCGGAAGCTGGAATTCTTTGGCGATTTCCCCCATTGGCGCTAAATTTTCTTTGCGCGCAGAATACAACAAAGGTTTGCGCCCCTGGCTTAATGCCGCCGCCTGTTTCAAGCCGGCCATATCCTCGCTGATCAGAATGATCCCCAGGTCGGTGTTCTCTAAAAGTAATTTCAGCGCCTGCAAGAACCTTGACGCGTCCTTATTTTGCCGCAGCGCCACCAGGTTAACCTCCAGGGTTTGGCCGACGCGTTCAAATTTAAATTCATTGATCCGGCCCACTTGCTCTTTTAGCTGGCTATCGCTTAAACTATCCTCGAGAATAAAACCCACTCCGGTCGGATTGCGGAATTTCTCTTCATGCCGGAACATTACCGTTTCGTTACCGATCTCGAATTTGCGTTCTCCTGTCCCCAGGATCACCGGCTTGACCGGGGGTAAAGCCTGCGACTCCAAAATTTCCCGGGCTTGGGCGGAAATAAAAGGGCATTTTTCGATCGGCAAAGTTTTTTTGGCCAGCTGCATGGCAAAAGCCAGACAGGTCGCCAGGCCGCACTGGCGACAATTTGTTTTAGGTAATAATTTATAAATATCCAAACCCGATAGCGCCATATTATCTCCCTCGGACAGTAGTCCACACCCGCGCAATTCCACTAGGCGCGGGGTGCATATATTATTTTTTATTGATTAAACTCGCGAAATAACCCGCGCCGAATCCGTTATCGATATTCATTACGCTGACTCCCGGAGAGCAGCCGTTCAGCATGGTTAATAACGCGGCCAAGCCTGAAAAGCTCGACCCGTACCCGCAGCTGGTCGGCACCGCCACGATCGGGACTTTCACTAACCCGCTGACCAGGCTGGCCAGGGCCCCCTCCATCCCGGCGACCACCACGATCACCTGGGCCTTTTTTAATTTATCGACATTGCTCATCAACCGGTGCACCCCGGCCACCCCCACATCAAAAAGCCTTTCCACCCGGTTACCCATTACCTCCAGGGTTTGCGCCGCTTCTTCCGCGATGGGAATGTCCGCTGTGCCGGCGGAAACCACTAAAACCAGGCCTTGGGATAAAGTCTTCGGCTTGCTTAAAAAATAACCGATTTTTGCCAGGGGATTATATTTCAGGCGCGGGATGCTTTTTTTTAAAAACGAAAATGTCGCTTTATCCAGCTTGGTCAAAAGCAGGTCTTGGCGGGAACTGATGATCTTTTTAGCGATCCCTTTTAAATGCTGCCGGTCCTTGCCCGGGCAGTAAATGACTTCAGCAAACCCTTTTCTCCTTTGCCGGTCGGTATCGATCTTGGCAAACCCCAAATCGCAAAAACCTTTGCCCGCGGTCATCCTACAGACCCCGGTAAACCAGATAACCCAGAAGGATTATAAAACACAGGGCAAAGATATAAAAATCATTGAAGTAAAAAAAATCGTGGACCCTGCCTACCCAGGCTTCCGCTTCCCCTTTATCCTGCTTGGGCTTTAAATGGCTTTGGGATTTCTTATACTGCTCCACTTGCTCTTTTTTGAACCTTAGGTATACTCCCCCGACTTTATAGCCGGGTAAGGCGCCGTTTTCCGTAAGATCCAAAACATCTTTTTCGGAAATTCCCAGCGCAGCCGATACATCCCGGACGGTGAGCATTTTCTCTTCAGTCATTTTTTATCCGCGGCCTAAACTTGGTGTGCCAAACAAACAAGGGTATCCGCTTTTAATCCCCGGTTGGGGGGAGTTCCACCATTATTTTGCGATTTTGCCCGAAGCGATCCAGGTATCGATCGCTTTACGTTCAAACTTCCAGTCGTTATTCTCTTTACTTGCGGGAACTTTGCCGGAATTGGCCCATTCCATGATCGAGCTTAATTCCACTTCCAGGTATTCCGCCAGCTGCTCGGGATTGAGAAAATCGTGCAGCATGTTGCAGCGGCCTTCAAAGATCGCCCCTTCGGTAATATTCAGCTTGGCCGGAAAGATCGTCCCCTCCACGACCGCCTGGGGAAGTAGGGTCAATCTTTCTTTAGCGGTAATCTTTCCCTTAACCTTGCCACCGATAATAATGTTATCCCCGGTGATATCCGCGATGATCACCGCGGTCGGGCCGACAGTGAGGTTACCCCGGGTATCCAAAGTACCTTCGAACTTACCGTTGATCCGCAGGTTGACCGGATCCTTAAAGGTCAGGGTACCCTGCATTGCCGCGTCGACATCCAGCGTTTTTTCCTCTAAATTCTTTTTAAAGGCCATGTTTCTCCTCCTGGTATAATTTTCAGGTATAAAAAATTATAAATTATACCTGATTACTACGATTAATAAAGATTCCGGCGATTAAACCGCCATCTTAAAGTTCTTGCTTTAATCTTGTAATCTATTTTAATCACCGTAATCAAGACATACGTTATGCTTTTATATTATCGGATGTCTTGACGAGTGGTTTTTCTATAAAGCGTAAAAAATGCAAGACGATCAGGACTAAAATGGTAGTGTAAACCGCGATTTTACAAAAACCCACGCCCACGGCAAGGCCCAGGCCAGCGGCCACCCAAAGGCTGGCGGCAGTAGTCAACCCCCTGACCCCGTCGGATTCCCGGATGATCGTGCCGGCGCCGAGGAATCCGATACCGGTAACCACCCCGGCGGCAATCCGCGCCGGATCCAGGGACACCTGACTTTTATATATATCAAAAACATACAAGGATGTCAACATGATAAGGCAGCTTCCCAGGGCCACCAGGATATGCGTGCGCAACCCCGCGTCCCTGCGGTGCGCCTGCCTTTCCAGGCCGATCAGCCCGCTTAAAAGTAAAGTCAATAATAAACGAACGATCATCTGTGCTTCCGTAGGCATGCTTCCTCCTAAATTAAAAATTGTTTATAATAAGTGGTAATTTTTAATTTGTACTTCGCGATACAACAATCGAAATGCGCCTAACCGTATCATATAGGTTTGAGCGAAGTACAATCAACCACTGCTCTCAAAGCTACGTGGTAATCTTTAACCTACATATTTAAATTAAGATCATTCCTTACCCCGCGCTTATAGAGCGCGCCCGCAAAACCGGCGACCATGGCCGCGTTATCCATGCACAGGTTAATTTCCGGAAAAAAACATTTGATCCCCTGCTCTTTGGCGGCTTGCGTAAACTTCTGGCGCAAAGTGCGGTTGGCCGCCACTCCCCCTCCGATCAAAAGGTTTTTGACTTTTTTCTTTTTACAGGCGAGCAGGGATTTCCTCACCAGGACATTTACCGCGCTTTCCTGGAAGGATGCCGCCAGGTCTTTTTTTAATTTAAGGCTGGGTTTTTTATCCTTAAAATAATAAAGTACCGCAGTTTTGATCCCGCTGAAACTGAAATCCAGCTCCCCGTCCGTACCGGAACAGGCAAATTTAATTTTATGCCTGTCCCCGTCTTTGGCGATCTTTTCGATCAGCGGCCCACCCGGATAACCTAAACCCATAATTTTAGCCACCTTATCGAAAGCCTCACCGCAGGCGTCGTCGCGGGTCTGCCCCAATACCCGGATATCGGAAAAATCTTTGATATAAAATAACGAGGTGTGCCCTCCGGAAACTACCAACGCGGCGGCCGGAAGCTTGGCCTTATTATTGCCAAGCAGGTTGGCGTAAATATGGCTGTGGATATGGTTAATTCCCAGAAGCGGTTTTCCCAGCGCCAAAGCCAGCGCTTTAGCAAAGGAAACTCCCACAATGAGGGAGCCCGGCAATCCCGGATGCGTGGTCACCGCGACCAGGTCGATCTGTCCGGCTTTGATTTTCGCCTCATTAAGCGCCTGCGCGAATAAACCGGCGATACTTTCCAGCTGTATCCGCGAAGCGATCTCCGGCACCACCCCGCCGTGGCGGCTGTGCAATTTAAGGCTCGAAGCGACAAGGTTGGAAAGGATCTTTGTTCCGTCCTTAACCACGGCTACGCCGGTTTCATCGCAGGAACTTTCAATCCCTAAAACGATCATTTCTCCACCTGTGAAAGAAAAACAAACCGGTAACCTTCTTTTTCCATCTGCGGGAGTATTTCACTTAAGACCAGCAAAGTATTCCTGCGGTCATGCCCGATCCCGATCGCCATTCCCTGCTTCCCGGATATTTTTTTTAATTTTAAGAGTTGGGCTTTTATGTACCCCGGATCAGGCTGGTTATCCAAAAAAACATCCCTTTTGGCGAATCTCACTTTCAATTGCTTAGCGATCCCCGGGCAAACCGAGGCGCTGGTAACAAAGCTATCTAAAAAATAAAGCTGGCGTTTTTTGATCTCCGCCAAAACCAAACCGGCGGCTCTCTTGTCCTCGGTAACCGCCGAGCCCATATGGTTATTGATCCCCTTGGCTAAAGGAACGCTGGCCAGCGCCCGTTCAAAGATCTCGTGGATCTGCCCGGCATTCATCGTGCGCATGATCGTATTTTGTTCCAGGTTATATTTTTCTTTCGGCTCCATCGGTAAATGCAAAATTATTTCCCGTCCGGAAGCACTTAATTCCTGCATTACCGCGGTCGAATGTTTTAAGTTAGGCAAAATCGCGCAGGTTACCGGCTGTTTGATCTGCCGTATAATTTCCAGATTATCCTGATGGTACCCCCAATCATCGATCACGATGGCGATCCGGCCGCGCTGCGCCGGCACCTGGACCTGCGCCGGAGCCGGCCGCTTAAGCTGAGGAGCGGCTTTTTTCGCTTTATGCATCGGGGTCAGGATCAAAGCGATAAACAACAGCAGAAGAAAAATGATCCCGGCGATCTTTAATATTGGGTTATTCATTTGAGGAATATTCTATCTTGCAGCCGGAATTTTATGCTCCTGCCGGCTTTTTAAATCAAAGGTGGATTTTGGAGTTGCGGTTTGCCTGGTTAACCGGAACCGATCTCAACATCTCTACGGCGCGCATTATCTGCGGGTCGGTTTTATAATCGAATACGGCCGGCTCGGGTTTGGTTGCTTCCTCGACTTCCCCGGTTTCCTCGGCGGTCTTTTCTGCCGGGGTCTCCTTTTTCTCCTCTACTGAAATATCCGGCATGATCCCCTGCCCTTGGATTATTTTACCTGAAGGGGTGAAATAATGCGCGGTAGTCAAACGCAAGGCAGAACCGTCATCCAGCGGGATGATCGTCTGCACGGAACCTTTACCGAAAGATTTTTTTCCGATAATCACCGCCCGCTTGTAATCCTGCAGCGCTCCGGCGACGATCTCGCTGCCGGAAGCAGAGCCCTCATTAATCAACACCGCCATGGGCATCCGGTAAAAATCATTATCTCCGGAGAAGAATTCCAGGTCCTGGTTTTTTTGCCTGCCCTTGGTATAGGCGACCAGCTTATTCGGCTCCAGGAATTTCCCGGTTACCTTGACCGCCACGTCCAATAATCCTCCAGGATTATTGCGCAGGTCGATAATCAATCTTTTCATCCCCTGCTTGGAAAGGGAGTTCAAAGCGTTGTTCAATTCCGTAAAAGTGTTCTCGCGGAATTCGGTCAAACGGACATAGCCGGTCCCCTCCTCCAAAATACGCACATTTTTAATATCGGCGATCTTGATGATCGCCCGGGTGATCTTGAATTCCAAAAGTTTCTTTTCATTATCCCGCATAATGGTCAGGTTGACCACCTCTCCGGGCTTGCCGCGCATTTTTTTAACCGCGTCCGTCAAGGACATCTCGCGGGTAAGCGCGTCATTAATTTTTACAATGTGGTCGTTAGCCTTGATCCCCGCTCTCCAGGCCGGAGTATCTTCGATCGGGGTGATCACGGTCAACACCCCGTCTTTAGTAGTGATCTCGATCCCTAATCCGCCGAACTTGCCCAAGGTGTCCACTTTCAACTCGTCGTAAGTTTCCGGATCCATGAACTGGCTGTGCGGGTCAAGTGAACCGAGCATCCCCTTAAGAGAACCGTAAATCAAATCTTTAGTTTTGGGTTCATCGACATACTCCTTCTGGACGATCGCCAGGGCATCGGAGAACACCTCTACCTGCCGGTACAATTGTTCGTTGCTGTTCTTATTTTTATTATCGGCAACCGCCAAACGGGCTCCGGTAAACAGGAACAGGAACGCTAAAAAAACAAAAAATATCTTTTTACGCATTAACTTAACCTCTGTTTGATTAAATCCCCAACCACCTTGGGATTAGCTTTGCCGGAACTTTTCTTCATCACCTGGCCGACCAGGTACATCAAGGCGTTGACCTTGCCGGCTTTAAAATCACCGACGGATTTAGCGTTTTCATTGATCACCGTTTCGATCACCTGGGCTAAGGCGTCGGTATTGGAGATCTGCTCTAAATTTCCCTCCTTGATCAGCGCCTGGGCGGATTTACCCGTATCCAGCATCTGGGTTAAAACGGTTTTAGCCGAAAGGTGGGAAATTTCCTGCCTTTGCACAAACCCGATCAAATTGATCAGCTCTTTCCGATCCAACTTAAGCGTATGCAGCTGCTCTTTGCGCAAATTCGCTTCCGCCATTAAAGGGCCGATCAGCCAGTTGGCTATCTCCTTTTTATCTTTACCCGGATATTCCTGCATGCACACTTCGGCAAACTCCGCGTCTTTTTTAGAGGCCACCAGGATCTTGGCATCATACTCCGTCAAGGCATAAGTTTTCATCAGCCGCTGCATTTTATCATACGGCAGTTCCGGCAAGGTGGCTTTTACCGGTTCGATCAGTTCTTTTCCGATCACAAAAACGGTCAGGTCCGGATCGGGAAAATACCGGTAATCCTTGGCCCCTTCTTTGGTGCGCATGGTTACGGTGATCCCCTGTTCCACATCCCAAAGCCGGGTCTCCTGGACCATGGTTTCTTTGGCTTCTAAAATTTTTGTTTGGCGCTCTACTTCAAAGGTTAAGGCGTCTTTTACCCCTTTGAAAGAGTTCATATTCTTCAGTTCAGTTTTTACTCCCAGTTCCTTGACCCCGGCCGGCCGGAGAGAAATATTGGCGTCGCAGCGCAAGGAACCTTTTTCCATGTCGCAATCGGATATATCCAGGTATTCAATAATGTTTTTCAAATTGGTCAGATAATCAAAAGCTTCCTGCGGATGAGATAGATCCGGCTCACTGACTATTTCCATTAAAGGGATTCCGGTGCGGTTAAAATCCACCAGGCTTACCGCATCTTCATGGATCAATTTACCCGCATCCTCTTCCAGATGGATCCGGGTGATCCCGATGCGTTTAGGCGACCCGTTAGTAAAAATATCCAGATAGCCGTTGCGCGATAACGGCAGGTCATACTGCGAGATCTGGTAATTCTTCGGCAAATCCGGGTAAAAATAATTTTTCCGGTCGAATTTTGTATGCTCCTGGATCCGGCAGTTAAAAGCCAGGGCTAATTTGATCGCCGAGTTTAGTGCCTGGCGGTTATAAACCGGCAAGGATCCGGGAAAACCCAGGCAAACCGGGCAAACATTGGAGTTCGGGGGCTTACCAAAATCAGTGGAGCAGCCGCAGAAGGCTTTTGTTTTAGTATTTAACTGTAAATGGACTTCTAATCCGATTACTGTTTCGTAAATCATAGTTTTGGTTTAATTTTATGCCAATCCGTATTTTGTTCATAAGCGTAGGCCGTTTTAAAAAGCATCTCTTCATCAAAGGGCTTGGCCATGATCTGTAATCCTACGGGCAGGCCTTGCTTGGTAAAACCGCAAGGCACGGAGATCGCCGGTATCCCCGCCAGGTTAACCGAGATCGTATAAATATCGGAAAGGTACATTTTTAAAGGGTCCTCAGTCCTTTCGCCGATCTTAAACGCCGCGGTGGGGGAAGTGGGCGCGACAATGCAATCAAACTCCTGGAAAACCCGGTCAAAATCCTGTTTGATCAGAGAGCGCACCTTTAAAGCCCGCAAATAATAGGCGTCGTAATATCCGTGCGACAAAGCAAAGGTACCTAAAAGGATCCGGCGCTTGGCCTCCTGGCCGAATCCTTCCGCCCGGGTTTCTTTATACATCTGCAAAAGATTATCGGCTTGCGCCCGGTAACCGTATTGCACTCCGTCAAACCTGGCGAGGTTCGAACTGGCCTCGGCCGTAGCAATAATATAGTAAACCGGCACCGCGTATTCGGTATGCGGCAAAGAAACCTGTTTGATGACCGCGCCCAGGGATTTAAGTTTATCGATTGCCTCCTCGATCACGGATTTAACTTCCGGGTCCAAGCCTTCGACAAAATATTCCTTGGGGATCCCGATCTTTAAACCCTTGATATCGCCGGTCAAACTTTTGGTGTAATCCGGAACACTCTGGTTAATGGAAGTCGAATCCTGAGGGTCATAACCGCTGATCAATCCGCACAAAAGCGCCGAATCCTCAACATCTTTAGTGAGCGGGCCGATCTGGTCGAGGCTGGAAGCAAAAGCGATCAACCCGTAACGGGAGACCCGGCCGTAAGTCGGCTTTAACCCGACTACCCCGCAAAAAGATGCCGGCTGACGAATAGAACCGCCGGTATCCGAACCCAGCGCCCAGATCGCTTCGTCGCTGGCTACCGCCGCGGCCGAGCCACCGGATGAACCGCCCGGGACGCAATCCAGTTTCCAGGGGTTAGCCGTCGGGCCAAAAAAAGAATTTTCCGTAGAGGAGCCGAAAGCGAATTCATCCATGTTCGCCTTTAAAGGAAAAATTTGCGCTCCGGCTTTCTTTAATTTATCGATTACGGTAGCGTCATACGGCGGGCGGAAACCACGCAAAATCTTGGAGCAGCATTCCGTGTTCAAACCGGAGGTACAGATATTATCTTTAATCGTGACCGGTAATCCGTTAAGCTCACCGAAGGCTTCATCCTGGGGGGCAAACTTTACCGGCCCCTGGTTGCGGACATACGCTTTAACTTTAGGGTCAGTCTTCTCTATGCGCTGGCTAAGCGAAAGCAGGATAGTCCTGGAGCAAATTTCTTTGCTTTTTAACTTTTCCAGCAGTTCATGGGCCGTAAGCTGATTTAATTCCATATTATTCGATTACCTTGGGTACGCTGAAGAAGCTGCCTTTTTTGCTCGGGGCATTTTCCAGGGCTTTTTCCGGGGTTAATGAAGTACGCGGCTCATCCTCCCGCAGTACATTACTGATGGGTAAAATATGGCTGGTGGGGCTGACCTTTTCTACATCCAGGCTGCTTAGTTTATCGATAAACCCGAGGATATCCTGCAGGTTAGCGGAAAGCTTATCTAACTCATTAGGCTGCAAATCGATACGCGCTAAATGCGCCACATGTTTGATCGTTTCTTTATCTATCGCCATTGAACCTCCAAATTTTTGTTATTTTAACATCTTTCTTTTCAAAAGTCAATATTGGCTGTCTGCATCCGGTTGAGCCGCCAAGCTATAAGTTGACAAATCCGCAAAAATGTGTAAAATACACCTAATTAACTTTTTCTAATGCCGATGAAAATTCAACAGCCAAAAGCCAGCTACTCTTTAAACAAGCAGGGTGAATTTGTAATCGAAAATTACAATTACGCCAAGCCCTTCGCTAATTTTTTCCCGGGGATCGCCGGAAAATACGGGATCCCGATGTGGGTTTTCTACGTAAACCGCGGCCAATGCATCTGCAGTTTCGGGATCAAAGATAAAGACCATGCGATCATGGAATTTTTTTCCGCCAATAAATCCTGGCAGCTGGTCAGTGACAAAGGGTTCCGCACTTTTATCAAGATCAAAAACGGTTCAGCCGGCCACCTTTACTATGAGCCTTTCCACGACGGCTACGCCAACCTCAAATACCGGATCAAGAATTCCATGCGCATCGGCGCGGCCGAGCTGACCCTGGAAGAAGAAAATTACACCCTGGGGATAAAAACCCGGGTAAAATATTTTAATATCCCCAATGATTCTTACGCCGGGCTGACCCGCACCGTTAGCGTGGAAAATACCGGCAAGAAAACAAAAAACCTCCAAATCATCGATGGGATGCCCCAGATCGTCCCTTTCGGCATCAATAATTTTTTCCTCAAGGAGCTTGGGCGCACTATCGAGGCCTGGATCAAGGTGGATAACCTGAAAAATAAGGTCCCCTTTTACCGACTCGCCGTTGACCCGGCAGACCGGCCGGAAGTGGTGCACATCGAAGAAGGAAACTTCTATTTAGGTTTTCATTTTGAAGGCAAGCAGGCCCGGATCATTAAGCCGATCGTGGATCCCCAGGCGGTTTTCGGACAGGTTTCCGATTTTTCTTATCCGGCGCAGTTCCTGGCGCGTGAAAAATTCTTATACCCCGCCAGGCAGCTGGATCAATGCCAAACCCCCTGTGCTTTCCTGCTTTTGGACCTGGTGTTAAAACCGAAGGAAGAAAAAACTTTTTACACGGTAGCCGGACAGGCCCGCAATATTGAAACCTTGAACCATTCGGTAAAAAACATCCTTAAACCCGGTTATCTCGGGCAAAAACTTGAACAAAATACGGAGCTGATCTTTGGTCTGGAAAAGGATATCCTCACCAAAAGCAGCTCGGAGGAATTTAATTTATACGCCGGCCAGACTTATCTGGATAACATTATGCGCGGAGGATATCCGCAGGTTTACAAATCCGGCATTGTTTTCTATCTTTATTCGCGCAAGCACGGCGACCTGGAGCGGGACTACAATAAATTCCAGCTGCAGCCGACCTACCTTTCCCAGGGCAACGCCAACTACCGGGATAATAACCAGAATCGCCGCAACGACCCGTGGTTTAACCCGGAGATCGGTGATGAAAATATTATTTTCTTCATGAACCTGATCCAGTCCGATGGTTACAACCCGCTGGTGGTAAAACCGGAAAGTTTCCTGTGGAAAGAAAACCTGGAGCTGTGCGAGGCGCTGGCGGAGGAGTTAAGCGAAAGCGATATTGAAAAATTGCGCCCTTTCCTTAAAAAACCTTTCAACCCGGGAGAGCTTTTCTTTTTTATCGAAAAAAACGGCATCACCCTCAAAAAATCTTACGATGATTTTTTAGACCGGGTCTTCTCTTCTTCCCTGCGGATACAGGAAGCGGAGCACGGTGAGGGTTTCTGGACGGACCACTGGGCCTATAACCTGGATTTGATCGACAGCTACCTGGGGTTATACCCGGAAAAAACCAACGCGCTTTTCTTTGAGAAAAAAGTGTTTTCCTTTTTCGATAATGCCGAAACTGTCCGGCCGCGTAATGAAAAATACGTGCTGTATAACGGGCAGCCCCGGCAGCTGCAATCCCTGTTTCTGGACAACAGCAAGAAAGAACTGCTGCGCAAGCGCCCGGAAAATCCGCATTGCTTAAGGACCGCTAACGGCGAAGGCCCGGTCTATTACACTACCCTCATTGCCAAGCTCCTCTGCCTGGCCGCCAACAAGGCCGCTTCTTTGGACGCTTTTGGAGTAGGGATAGAGATGGAAGCCAATAAACCAAACTGGTACGATTCACTTAACGGCCTGCCTGCCCTCTTCGGCTCTTCGATCTGCGAAACTTTCGAGTTAAAACGCCTGCTTATGATGATCAAGGCGGCTTTGGAAAATTCGCCGGTTAAGGAAGTTGAACTGGCCGAAGAGATCGCCCAGTTCATCGAAAATCTTGCCAACCTTTTTGCCGAGGAGGCGTTCAGCTATTGGGATAAAAGCAGCACGGTGAAAGAAATTTACCGCCGGGACACCCGGCTGGGTTTTTCCGGAAACCACATCAATCTCCCGGTTGAGCGGATAAACAGCTTTTTGGACGCCGCCCTGCAAAAGGTGGAGGCCGGCTTAAACAAGGCTTTCGACCGGAAACAAGGGGTGTATGTTTCCTATTTTATCAATGAAGTGGCCGAATATGACCGGCTGAAGGACCGTTACATCAAACCCAGAAAATTCACCCAAAAACCCGTCCCCCTGTTCCTCGAAGGGCAAATGCACGCTTTAAGGCTTTGTCAGGATAAACCCCGCGCGCAGGCTTTGCACCAGGCCACTAAACGCAGCGCACTTTTTGATAAAAAATTGAAAATGTATAAAGTGACTGCCCCGCTTAAATCCATGCCTGAAGAGATCGGCAGATGCAGGGTGTTTACCCCCGGCTGGCTGGAAAATGAATCGGTGTGGCTGCATATGGAATACAAGTATATTCTGGAACTACTTAAGGGCGGGTTGACCGAAGAGTTTTACGCGGAATTTAAAAACGTGCTGGTTTGTTTCCAGGACCCGAAAAGATACGGCCGCAACATCCTGGAGAACTCCTCCTTCCTGGTCAGCAGCGCTTTCCCGGACAAAAATCTGCACGGCAACGGCTTCGTGGCCAGGCTTTCCGGCTCAACCGCCGAATTCCTGCACATCTGGTTATTGATGAATGCGGGCTTAAATCCTTTTTCAATGGATAACAAAAGCGGGGAACTAAACCTGACTTTTAAGCCGGCGCTGGCGGGATGGTTATTCGACAAAAAAGGGGAATATTCTTTCAACTTCTTAAGCAATATCCCGGTAACCTACCACAATCCTAAACGTAAAAACACCTTCGGCAAGGACGCTGCCCGGATCAATAAGATCATTATCCTGGATGATCTGGATAATCCGATAGAATTCAATTCTCCGCTCATCCCCTCCCCCTACGCCCAAGCAATAAGGTCGCGTCGAATCCAAAAAATAGATATTTACCTGGAATAACTTTTTAGGATCCCTGCCAATAAAAAAGCCGGGAAAAGATCCCGGCGACCTGCTTTAAAATTTCCCGTGCTTTTACCCCACCTGATTGCCTAATTTTTCATTAGCGGTAAGATTAACGTTTAAAGTATGCACGAATAAGATCTGAAAAAGGTTGCCGTTATTGACCGCTAAAATGGCCCCTTTTACCTTGCAGAAAAAATGCTCCCGCTTTTCCTTGGTGTTTCTTTCCTTGACTACATAAAGGTAAGGCTGCGGCTTAAACAGCTCAGCGCTTTCGATCGGCTTGACCACATAGGCAAAATGCCTGCGCACCACGCTATGTACCCCCTGCTTATCCGCGATTTCGGAGCTGGCGATTATCTTGCGGCCGAGACGGGGGAAAGTCAAATTTTTATAAAGGAGGTCTCTCATCTTTTCTCCTAAGGCAATACTTTCAAATGGTATACAAAGTATGTCGGTAAAAATATGCCAAATCAATACTATTTGGCCTTAGAAAGAAAGCGTTACCAATTTAATTTTTAGTAGATTTTTTTAATAAACCGGCGAGGAATTATTGCTTGGGTTGTTTTTTGAAATACAAACGGGGTTCTTTTCCCTTAAGGATCCGGATCAGGTTGGCCTTATGCCGGACAATGACAAAGATACATAAAAGCAGGCTGGTAATGATAAGGATTGGCGGCAATTTAAATAAAACGGCTAAAACCGGCAAAGCAGCGGCGCTGCACAGCGAAGCCAGGGAAACCATCCGGGAAATAAAAAAAACGATAAACCAGGTTAAAATTACTCCCCCCAGCGCTAAATTCAGTCCGTTAATACTTAAAGCCAGGCCGATAAGCACGCCGAAGGTAGTGGCGATCCCCTTACCCCCTTTAAACTGCAAAAACACCGTCCAGTTATGCCCGCAGATGCAGGCAATCCCCATCAAAGTGCGCAGGTTTTGCTCGGGAATCAAAACGGCTTTACCCAGAAAAAGATTTCCTAAAAAAACGACGACCAGGAAACCTTTAAATATATCCAGGAGCAAGACGGTAATCCCCGGCCCTTTGCCTAAAACCCGCAGGGCATTAGTGGCTCCCACATTACCCGAACCGGACTGGCGGATGTCGATACCTTTAAGCACCCTGCCGAAAATATAGGCGGTGGGGATAGAGCCGACCAGATAGCTAATTAGCAGCGCGATGATTATCAGCAGCATATAAAATCCTGAACCCTCTCTTTACGTAATCAAAGCCGGAAATAACCGTAAAAATTACCGCCGGCCAAAAGATCAGTTGCCCCGATTTCCATTGCGCTAAAACGCAGATGACCGAAAGCATTTGAAATGTCGTGGTCAACTTTCCCCAACGGGTAGGATGCACATCCAGGGCCTGCTTGACCATGTAAATAACCACCGCCCCCATGATAATGATCAGGTCCCGGGAGATCACGATGAAACTCACCCAAAGCGGGAATTTCAGCTCCATCCGGCTGATCGGAGAAAGAAAGATAAAAGCGCTCATCAACAAAAGCTTGTCCCCCAAAGGATCCAGGATTAATCCGGCAGTGGACTGCATCTTGGCCTTCCGGGCGATATAACCATCCAGGCCGTCGGAAATAACCCCCAGGATGAATATCGTCAAAGCCAGATACCTTAAATACACTTTTTCAGGGGTATAGAACAATAAGCAGGCAATAAAGAAAGGAACGCTTAAAATACGGAAGGTCGAGATTTTATTAGCGATGTTCATTTATTTAATTACCTTTATCCGGTTCAGCGGCCAATAAACCACCATCGCCTGGCCGAGCACATAATTTTTCGGCACAAACCCCCAGTAACGGCTATCCTTGGAAGTGGCGGAATTGTCCCCTAAAACAAAATAGCTGTCCGCAGGCACGGTCATTTTTTGGCCCGCTTCCAATTGTCCCCGGTTATAGTAATAAATCTGGTTAAAGATCTGCTCCTCGGCGGATTTATCGTTGATATAGATCGAACCTCCCCTTATTTCTACGGTATCTCCCGGAAGCCCGACCAGCCGCTTGATAAAATCCTTACTCTTGTCTTCAGGGTAAATAAAAACCACCACATCCCCTCTTTTCGGCTGGCGCACGGCGGGCAGGCGCTGGTCGGTGAAAGGGACCTTTGCCCCGTAAACAAATTTATTCACCAGGATCAGGTCCCCTTCGATCAGGGTCATCCGCATCGACCCGGTCGGGATCTTGAATGCCTGCACCAGGAAGGTACGGATCACCAGGGCCAGGAAAAAAGCGATAATAATCGATTCAGTCCAATCGCGCAGAACAGACTTCTTTTTTAAACTCATATTTTTAAAACCTCCAGAAAAGCTTCTTGGGGTATCTCTACCTTGCCGAACTGTTTTAGCCTTTTTTTACCTTTTTTCTGTGTTTCCCAAAGTTTACGTTTGCGGGTAATGTCCCCTCCGGAGCATTTGCTCGTGGCATTTTTGCCTACCGAACGCACCCTCTCCGAAGCCAGGATCTGGCTGCCTACCGCCGCTTGAATGGTCACTTCGAAAAGCTGCCGGGGGATCAACTCCTTAAGCTTGGAGACCAGAAGATGGGCCTTGCTCGTCGCCTTTTCTTTAAACATCAGCGAAGAAAACGCGTCGCAGATCTGGCTGTTGAGCAGTATATCCAGTTTTACCAGGCGGGTCGGCAGGTATTCTTTGACCTCGTAATCCATCGAGCCGTAGCCGCGGGTGATCGATTTTATCCGGTCATAGAAATCCACGATTATTTCTGCCAGCGGGATGGAAAAAACCACTTTTACCCTGTCTTCCCCCAAATACTCGTTGGAAACAAAAACGCCCCGCCGGGATTTAGTGAAGTCGCAAACCGCCTCAATAGAATCTACCGGAACGATCATTAATAATTGGGCAAACGGCTCCTGCGCCTCCTGAATATCCCCGGAAGCGGTAAGCTTCATCGGGGTATCCACCTCTATCAGTTCACCGGACTTGGTTTTAACCCGGTAAACGACATTGGGCACCGTCAGGATAAGGTTAAGGTTATATTCCCGCTCCAGCCTTTCCTGGACGATCTCCATATGCAAAAGCCCGAGAAATCCACAGCGGAATCCCGTGCCGAAAGACTGGGAATTCTCCGGTTCAAACACAAAAGACGCGTCGGAAAGCTTTAATTTATCCATCGCGTCCCGCAGCTGGGGAAAATCCGCCGGGTTAACCGGGTAAATCCCGCAAAACACCAGCGGTTTTACCTGGCGGTAACCGGGCAAGGCTTTAGCGCAGGGATTTTTCGGGTCAGTGATCGTATCCCCGATAATCACTTCCCGCGGGTCGCGGATGTTGGCGGTAAAATATCCGACCTCTCCGCAGGATAAATTGTCTACCGGGCAATACTTCAGATCTTTAAAAACACCCAATTCTTCGATCTTGTAAATCTTTCCGGCGTGGAACATTTTTAACTGGGTCTTTTCCGTAATCTGGCCATCGATAACCTTCAGGAAAATAACCACTCCTTTATAAGCGTCAAAACGGCAATCAAAAATTAACGCCTTAAGCGGACCGTTTATCTCTCCGCCCGGAGGAGGGATGGTTTCAATGATCCGGTCCAGGATCTCGATCACCCCCTGGCCTTCTTTGGCGGAAGCCAGGATGATCTCTTCTTCTTTAAAACCCAAGACGGTTTCCACCTGCGCTTTTACCCGGGGGACATCCGCGGAAATTAAATCCACCTTATTGATCACCGGGATGACGTGCAGGTTGTTTTCCATGGCCAGGTAATAATTTCCCACGGTTTGCGCCTCGATCCCCTGGCCGGCGTCGACCACCAGGACCGCGCCTTCGCAGGCCGCCAGGGATTTGGAGACTTCATAGGTAAAATCCACGTGGCCGGGAGTATCGATTAGGTTTAAAATATATTCTTTATTGAATTTTTTGGAAAAATAGTTCAGCCGGACCATCGAGGCCTTAATGGTAATCCCCCGTTCTTTTTCCAGATCCATGTCATCCAGCAGCTGATCGCCTTTATGCCGCTTATCCACCGCCCCGGTAATCTCCAGGATCCGGTCGGCCAAAGTGGATTTGCCGTGGTCGATATGGGCGATGATCGAAAAGTTCCTTAAAATAGATCTATCCATTTTGCTTACAGGAATTATACATTTTCTCCACTACCTGCTCGATGGAAAGAGCGGTAGTATCGATATAAATCGCGTCGGCGGCCTGCCGTAAAGGTGAAGTTTGACGGGTGGAATCGATCTTGTCCCGGTTGGCCAGGTCGGCAGCAACATCCTGCTCCTCCACCTTTTGGCCTAAGCCGTTTAATTCTTTATAACGCCGGTTAACCCTTTCCCCGGGGGAGGCATCGATAAAAAACTTTCTTTGCGCGCCGGGGAATACCACCGTGCCGATATCCCGGCCGTCTAAAATACAATCCCCTCTCCTGCCCATCTCTCTTTGCATCTGCACCAAGACCTGGCGCACTTCTTTGATCTTAGCCACATCCGAAACAAACTGGGTGATCCTGGGCTGGCGGATAGCTAAAGACACATCTTTACCGTCCAGCATTACCGTTAATGGCCCGTCGGGATTATTGATCAGGTCGATTTTAACTCCCTGGGCCAGGCGGATCACCGCTGCCTCATCGTTTACCGGCACATGATTATCCAGCGCCTTTAAAGTCAGCGCCCGGTACATTGCCCCGGTATCGATATAAAGGAAACCGAGCTTTTTGGCTAAAATCTTAGCCACGGTGCTTTTTCCCGCTCCCGCCGGTCCATCAATCGCAATAATCATCCTAGTAGTTTACGTTTGGTTTGCGCCTGACGGAGGATCCCGGCAAGCTTTTTGCGGTCATTATTTTTTAAAGCCAGTTTTAAAGCGGTAAGCTTTATTTCAAAAACGGTTAAAGCAGCCAAAAGGTTAGCCCGGTTACTGAAGAATATCTCGCTCCAAAGTTCGGGATCGGAAGCCGAAAGCCGGGTAGTATCCTTAAGCCCGTTGGAACTTAAGCGCAAGCAGCCCTCCGGAACAGAATTAATCAGGGAAAAAGCCAGAAAATGCGGCAGGTGGCTGGTCAGCGCCAGGACCTGGTCATGCTTTTTTGCGGAAAGCTCGACAGTGCGGGCCCCCAATTCTTTCCAAAACAGCTTAACCGTACTTAAAGCGCGTTTGCTGGTTCTGTCCGCCGGGGTCAAAATACAAAGCGAACCCTTAAAAATATTTTCCTTCAGGTTAGCCGCTCCCCTTTTTTCCGAACCGGCCAGAGGATGACAGCCTACAAAATTGGGGATCAGCGGGCTTAATTTCGAAACAATGGTTTCTTTTGTGCTGCCCACATCGATAACAATACAATCTTTTCTGATTTTTCCTCTGATCCTTAATCCGAAATCAATGATCTTATCTACCGGAGTGGCCAAGACCACCAGATCCGCTTCGGACACCGCCTCCAGTGAACCGGCAATTTCGTCGATCGCCCCGTTTTTTTGAGCTAAAACGGCATTTTCCCGGCGACGGCTTAACCCGATCACCCTGCCGCACAGGCGCTGTTTTTTTAAAGCCAGGCCTAAAGAGCCGCCGATCAAACCGGTACCGATAATGACCACTTTACCGAACATTTTCATGAAGCGTCCTTCCCACTGCCCCGGCAACCTCTTTAAGCTGAAGCATTAAACTTTTAAATTTATCCGGGATAAGCGACTGGGCGCCGTCAGAAACCGCTTCCTCCGGATGATTATGCACCTCGATGATCAAACCGTCGCATCCGGCGGCAACCGCGGCCTTGGAAAGAGCCGGAACCCAGCTCCATTTTCCGGCAGCGTGCGACGGATCGATAATGATCGGTAGATGCGAAAGGTGTTTAGCTACCGGAACCGCGCTGATATCCAGGGT
>CAINQO010000075.1 GCA_903852325.1 Candidatus Omnitrophota bacterium | reverse complement strand
TCATTGTCCGGCTGATCACTGTTCCCGGATTGAGCATGAAGTATTCCAGAAGGATGTATTCTTTGCTGGTCAGCTCGATCTCTTTGCCCTTGCGGGTAACTTTATGGGTAAGCTGGTTCAATTCCAGGTCAGCTACTTTGAGGACCCCCCCTTGGCTGGGTTTATTCCGGCGCAAAAGCGCCTGCACCCTGGCCAAGAGCTCCTTGAAGGCAAAAGGCTTGGCCAGGTAATCATCCGCTCCGCAGTTAAGCCCGCGCACTTTGTCCTCGGGTGTATTTTTCGCGGAAAACATCAGGATCGGGACATCGATCTTTTTACCGCGCAGTTGCCGGCATACCGCAATCCCGTCATACACCGGTAAACGCACATCCAGGATCACCAGGTCATATTCATTGATCTCGGCCATCTCCAGGCCTTTTCCCCCGTCCGCAGCCACATCCACCACGTATTGCGCTTCGCGCAAACCCCTGGCGACAAAAGAAGCGATCCGGGTTTCATCTTCCACGACTAAAATACGCATCGCGCCTACCCCTTGTTAATCTTCCAATAAACCACGGTTTTTAAGTATCCCCTCGATCTTCTGCTTCAACACTTCCATGCTTTCGGATTTAAGCAGGCAGCCGTCGCAATAGAGGCCTTCGGCCTTAACCTTGAATGCGGGATCGTCAAAAGCGGTAAAGATGACCACCGGAGTATACTTGGTCTCTGAAGCATTGCGCAGCTTCTCCAAAACCTGGAAACCGTCCATCCCCGGCATTTTTATATCCAGCAGGATCAGGCTCGGCTTATGCCACCGGCAGGAAGCCAGCCAGGTACCGATATTGCCTCCACTGGCGATAAGCACCTTATATTTTCCTTCAAGCTCCAGGCCGTGTTTGATCAACTGACAAATGTCCGCGTCGTCATCGATCATCAGGATCCTGAGTTTTTTTTGCTCTGTTTCCGCCATTTTAATCCTCTTTTATATTAGTATTTTATAAAAGTGATTATAAACTTAATGCCTCAAGATAGCAAGCGCATTCTATGCCGGCTCTTTTCTGGAAATCGCCGACACCGTGGACTTGGCGGTATTAAACATCAGGCTCCCCTGGGCCTTTAACAGGCGCATCGCCTTATTCCAGGAAGAATTTTCCACATTCAAGGAAAGGCGCTTGCTTTTGGAAGCCTCCCGGTACACCGCAAGCATTTTCCTCGCGCTAAGGGACACGGAAAAGTTTTGCGCGGTTTTCCGCGCATCACGGGAAAACGCGGCTTGCTTCTGCGGGCCCTGCCGCATCACCCAGGAGAGCGCCCGGGTAAATCCGGAAAGATTATCCCGAGCCACGATCCGGCCATTATACTTATCGGTCACCATTTCGCTTATTGCCGCGGCGTTAACCGCGACCACCGGTTTTCCGGCGGCCATGGCTTCGGCCAGGATCAACCCTTGCGTTTCGCTGTGCGAGGCAAAAGCGAATACATCCATCGCCGCGTATGCCCGGCTAAGCTCTTTACCGGTCAGCGTCCCGGAAAATACAACCCTTTCCGCAACCCGGCTTTTTCCGAAGATCGCCCGCAGGCGCTTCTCCAGCGGCCCCTCTCCGACCATCAAAAAATACGCTTCCTTATTCCGCTTAAGGAACGCCTCCGCGGCGTGAGCCAGGAAAATGATATTTTTTTCGGAAGCCATCCGGCTGACCGTCCCCACCACAAATGCCCGGCGGGGAATGAAGAATTTTTTACGGAAACTTTTCCCGTCAGCCGATTTAAAATCTTGCGTGCGGATACCGGTAGGAATAATATCGATCTGCCTGGTTACCCCCTGTTTACGCAGAAGCTCGAAGATGCCGCGGCTGGGGGCGATGATCCGGTCGCAAAGGTTGGCGTACCCGATGGACAGCTTGCTCACAAAACGGGTCAGGTATTTTGAATCAAAAAAATAATTCCGGTTTTTTTCGTATAGAGTATGGTAGGTAAAAATTAACGGCTTATTCAGCTCGAAGGCCGCCCGCAGCGCCGTATCCCCGATCAAAAAAGGATGTTGGGAATGGATGATGTCAGGCTTGAATTTTTTCAGGATGCGCGCCAGCCCGGCGGAAATGGGCAGTTCCACGGAAAAACCGCTTTGGTTGAAATTCCGGATCGCCGGAACGCGGAAAACCCCTTTTTCCCGACAGCAAGGAAAGCCTTTGAATTCCGGGGCCACGACCAGGACCCGATGCCCGCGCTTGCGGAATTCTTCCGCGAAAGTCTCAACCGATCTTTCCAGTCCGCCGACAATCGGCTTATAAGTATTGCTCATCATCACTATGTTCATCCGGATCACCTGTTAAAAACCGTTTCCATACCGGGGTTTTGCCGCCGGAATACTTGGCGGAACTCCTCCTGGCTACCGGCTTTTGCGGATCGAAAAAATTAACTCAACACCGCGGCTCCATAAGTTATTTAAATTCCACTATCATAATCCTTATAATAAATTTTAATACCGCCTGCCCGGCTCTATGACTACCGGAGGCGGAGCAACCACCATATACCCCTGAGGCCCGGCCTGGTAATAGTAACCGTCACAATAATAATAAGGCACTCCGTTAATAATCACTGTTTCATACCGGGGAGGAAGAGAAGCCACGTATGCTCCTACGGCCAATCCGGTAATTAATCCTCCCAGCCCCCACCATCCGGCACTTCTGTAATACCGTCCTTCATGATCATGATAACGGTAATGGCCGCCGCGGTCCCGGGCGAACACTGCGGTGGAAAAAGCGGATGATAATATTATTGCTAAAAATAAAGCGATTATTTTTTTCATACCCCCTCCTTCTTTTACTTTCCGCGTTCAGCTTTGGCAGTATACTGCACTGAAGCAGTTTTACCGGAGACAAAATTTCCTCCGTTGCCCGGCACCGCAGACTCTCCTTGCACCGCACGCGTAGACATTGATGCTGCCTTGATCCTGCCTGAAGAAACAACACATCCCAGTAAAACAAAAGCAAAAAGTAAACAGGTCAAAACTCTTAAAATCGCGGTGTTTTTAATCATTAACTCCTCCCTGTTAATCTCGCCATCTTTCTGCTTACTCTTTCCCTTAAACATATTCCTACAAACGGGGCAAAAGTATATTGGAAAATTCCTTTTTTTATTGACTGTTTTCCACCTACATAGGTGGTACTCGCGCAATACCACTGCGAGGTACATACCTACGAAGGTGGCACTGCCGCAATTCCATTAACCGGCAGGTGCATACCTACCAGATGGCACTGCCCCTGGTTTAAATTACCTCAACACAAACCCGTTGCTGGCCTGACTTTAAATCTTCCAAAGTTTTTTTCCCATTTTCCTGAACTTTTACCGGAGGACCAAAGACTTTTTTGGCTTCCTTGGTGCGAGGTTTTTGCGTTTTTTTTCTCATTTTTTCTCCTTTTTCCCTTGATTAATGGCCACGGTGTTTGAAAAACTCTACCTGGCGCAGCCTTCTTTTGGCCTCTTCTTTTGTCTTGTAGGGCCCGCCTAAATTTCTTCCGCTTTCCGATCTTACGCTGTATCCTTTAGCGTTTTTTATAATCATACTGATCACTTCCTTTCGCTTATATTAAAACACCGGGCAATAAATTTACAATCGGCGGTTTCCGCAAGATGTTGACTATTTTCTTCCCAGCAAAAAGTTTTCTCACTAAATAGTTCCGGCTTTATGGTATAATTGTTTTAATGAAAAACAAATATTACGCCGGTATCGATGTGGGAGGGACAAAAATAGCCGGGATCCTTTCTAACGGCAAAGGCAAGATTATCAGCCGCATCAAATCCTCCACCCCCAAAGACGCTACCCCTGAAAAAATAGTGCGGATTATTTCCGATTTATTAGAGGAACTGCTTGACGCAAAAGGTTTGGACAAAAAAGATTTATCCGCGGTAGGCGTCGGTATCCCGGGAATAATCGACCCCGAAGGAAAAATAATCCGCACCCCGAATTTGCACCTTTCCGGAGTCAATCTGGGCAAACAATTGAAAAAAAAACTTAAGGTAAGCTGCCGGCTGGGTAATGACGTTAACCTGGGCCTCTTGGGTGAAAAATGGCTGGGCGCGGCAAAAAGAGCACGCAATGTGATCAGTTTATTTATCGGTACGGGGATCGGCGCCGGGATAATCCTGGACAATAAACTCATCTGCGGCACTCACGGAGCAGCCGCGGAGATCGGCCATATGGTTATTCAGGAAAACGGGCCTAAATGCAGCTGCGGAAATTCCGGCTGCCTGGAGGCGCTTGCCGGCAGATGGGCGATAGAAAGAAATATCCGGAAAGAAATAAAAAAAGGCAGAAAAACGATTATTACTAAATTACTGGATAAGAAATCCGACAGCATTAAAAGCAGGTTCTTGCGCAAAGCACTTCAAGCGCATGACCCCCTGGTCACCCAAATATTGGAGACGGCGGCAAAACAAATCGGGATTGCCTGCGTATCGATCAGGCATATCTTCGATCCGCAGCTGATCCTTTTAGGCGGCGGAGTGGTCGAAGCCTGCGGTGATTTTATTCTGCCGATTGTCAAAAAAACCGTGCAAAAAGACAGCTTCTTTCCCGGTGCCTTTACTTGTGAAATTACCCTTTCCGAGCTGGGAGACGACGCGGTTTGCTTAGGCGCCGTGGCCCTGGCCAGCGGACATTTTTAAAAACTCCTCCCGCAAACTTTCCCACATCCGGCAATTCTCCAGTTTCCGCCAGAGCCGGACAAACTTAAAATAAACCGCTTTACGCCTCCCGGCGCACTCCTGCATCAGGTACGCGCAAGTGCTTTTAAGTTCTTTTCCCGGTTTTTTCGAAAAAAACGCCAACTCCCGGAGCAAACAATCGAATTCATGCAAGTCCCCCAGAATATCCTGGAGATCATGGCTGGACCCGATATACCGGTCAAACCCCTTGCCGCACCAGGGGCGGTAAATTTCCAGGGTGTAGCGCAGTTTTTTAGCCGCGATGCGCATCCGGTGAAGCTGTTTTATACTTTGCGGCTTAGCTATGTAGGGAACAAACGCGAGCAGTTGCTCCAACCGCTTTAAAATTACCGTGCTCCTGAAATCGAAGGTATTTTTGGAACAGGAAGTCATTCCTCCGCCGGAAAGCTTTTCCAGCCGTTCCTTTAACCCGGGAAGCTGTTTATTAACCTGGAAATCCGCCAGGAGAATATCGATTTGCTTCTGCGCCGATTGTCTCTTTTTCTTAAGCGGCCGGGTAATTAATTCCAGGTTGACAATGCCGGGCTTATTCCCTCGCCGGCCAAGGGATTTCAGGAATTTGATCTGCACGTCTAGTTGCCGGGCCCGGCCTAGCGCCCGGCCGATCCGGCGGATCCGCTTCCTCCAGATCTTGGATCTCTTCCGGGTGAGCATATTTTTAAAAACAGACAACGCGGCCCTTAAGCGCCGGCTGGCCACGCGCATCCGGTGCACCGGTTCAATACTTTCGGAACGCAGAACAGCTTTACGTTCTTGGAGAAAATTTTTCAGGTAGCGGGAAACGGTTTTTGGGCAGTAATGGCAGGGGTCGGGCTTATTGCGCATAATACCGGATAAGGTCTTCCTGGGCGTTAAAAAGCTTTTCTTCATCGCGCAGGCGGATATATTTTGCGAAGGGGGTAAGTAAATGGGTTTTGGCGTTGTCTTTCCAATATTCTTCAAGGATGAACCCGAGGTGCTCGTTAAGGTCCTGCCGATTCACCTCAAAGAGGAGTTCGATCCGGCGGTCAAAATTCCTGCTCATCCAGTCGGCGGAAGACAGGAATGCCCGCGGGCTGGAATTATTATTAAAAAGATATATCCGCGAATGCTCCAGGAACCTGCCGACAATGCTTTTTACTTCGATGTTTTCGCTCATCCCCGCCACCCCGGGGATCAGACAGCATATCCCGCGCACGATCAGCTTGATTTTTACTCCGGCATTGGAAGCCTCATAAAGCTTATCGATCATCCGCACGTCTTCCAGGGAGTTCATTTTGGCAAAAACAAAACCGTTCTTATATTTTTTCTGGAATTCCATCTCTTTATCGATCAATTCAAAGAAATATTTACGCATATCATTAGGGGAAGCAATTACCCTTTTTAAGCGTCCCGGAACCGAATAGCCGGTGATCACGTTAAAGATATCCGAGATATCGGCGGCAAAATCATCGCTTTTTGTAAAATAACCCAGATCGGTATAAACCAGGGCGGTCTTTTCATTATAATTGCCGGTAGCCAAATGCACATAGCGCACGATCCTCCCCTCTTCCCTGCGGACGATCAGTGCTACTTTAGAATGGACTTTTAACCCCGGCATCCCGTAAATCACATGGCAGCCGGCGGCTTCCAGGTCCCTGGTCCAGGCAATATTCTTTTCCTCATCAAAACGCGCTTTCAATTCTACAACCGCGGTGACCTGTTTCTTGTCTTTAGCCGCTTCCGCCAGCGCTTTAATGATCGCGGAATCCTCATTCGTGCGGTAAAGGGTCATTTTAATCGCCAGGACATCTTTATCTTTTGCCGCGGACTGGATCAGCTCTACCGTAGGAGAAAACGACTGGTAAGGCATGTGCAGCAGGAAATCCGCGTCTTTGATCTTATCAAAAATGTTTTCGTATGCCGGTTTATTCGGCGTGTAGCTGGGAAAAGTCAATTCCGGACGGGCAGCCTGGACGGGCAAATCCATAAGAACCGATAAATCCGGATTGCCTTCGACAAAAATTATGTCCTCAGCCGGAAAATCAAGATTGGCCCGCAAAAGCTCTAAAAGCTGCGCGTGCTTGCCCTTTTCCGCCTGAAGGCTGATCACCCTGGCTTTCGGCCGGTTTTTTACCTGGCTTTCGATCGCCTTAAGCAGATCCGCGGAATAATCCTCCTGAAAGGTTATTTCGCTGTCCCGGATGACCCGGAAAGCGAAACTATCGGTGATCTTGTTACCGCGGAAAAAAGCGTCAAGATTGACCCGGATAATTTCGTCGATAAACATAAAACAGGCTTCATCCCTTTCCGAAGGCAACCGGTATAGCCGGGGCACCGATTTGGGGATGACGCACAACGCCAGGTAGGTTTCATCCTTACGGTTCAGCTGAAGCGCAAAAGCATTGGTCTTGGAATGCAGCACCGGGAAGGGATGGCCCGGGTCGACCGCCATCGGCGTAACGATCGGGTACAGGGTGCTTTCAAAATATCTTTTTACCGCCCGGGACTGTTCAAAGTTAAGCTGGTCAGGTTTGAGAATGAAGATCTTGTTTTTCTGCAGCTCTTTGCTTATTTCCCCTTTGTAAGCGGTATATAATTTTTCGATCTGCGCGTCTATCCGCAAACGGATCTCCGCGAAAAGCTCCCGGGGATAGAAACCGAAATTGTCTTTATGATTATAACCGGCTTCGATCAGGCTTTTTAAACCGGCCACCCTGACCATAAAAAACTCATCCAGGTTATTGGCGGCAATCCCTAAAAATTTTACCCGCTCCAGGATAGGATTGGCCGGGTCAAGGGACTCCTCCAGCACTCTTTCATTGAAGGCCAGCCAGCTTAAATCCCGGTGGATATAGATTTCGGAAGGTTCCTTGTTTTTTTCCATAGATTACTCGATGATCTGCGTCTTAAGGTTGATTTTGTTACCGGAAATCTCCTCGAACATTCCCTTTTTTTCCTGAAAATCGGTTTTTTCCAGCAGGAAATTTCCCGGCACGCTCACCGTCAGGGTAATATCCTGGCTGCGGTTGAATTTTACCTCTATTTTCTTGACCTTCTGTTTGTGCGCGCGGTCAAGGGCATTGGCGATCCGCAGGATAGAGCTGAGCTTCTGCACTAAAACCTGCTTCTCCCGGGAAAGCGAATTATACAAAAAATGGGTTTCCGCCGGAGCGCCTTTACGGTGATAACGGCCGCAGCAGGCGATCACTTTTATTTCATCCGTAGAAAGACGAAAAAGGTTAAGGTTGGAAATGATATACTCACTATGCTTATGGTGCGCGCGGTTATACACAAACTCTCCCACATCATGCAGGTATGCCGCCAGCAAAAGGTAAAGCAAATCCCCTTTCTTGAGCCCCAAACTCTCTTTGAGTTCATCAAAAAGCATATTGGAAAGGTCGGCGACCTGCTGGGCATGTTTTATATCGGTATTGAACTTCCGGCAGATCGAATTGGCGATCGAAATCAGCTGGTTGGTTTTGTTGTATTTCTGGGAGACCTCGAAATCCAGGATCATGTCAGCCAACACGGCTTCAGCCAGCGGAACTTCCAGGATATGGATTACTTTGCTCTGGCTTAATTTGACAAAGGTGTTCAGGGTTACCGCGTAAGCCGGAAAGGTTTCGGCGATTTCCAGCGGGATCTTATACTGGCCGGCGATCTCCTCGATATTCCCGTTGGTCATTTTTTCCAGGAGTTCGGCGGTATCCTCCTGGGTCAGTTTAAAAAACGGCTCCACCGGCTTATTGGAAAGTATTTTCGACAGATGGGCGGAATAGGTTTCTTCGATCAGGATAATGTCATCGATATTTATCGACGGCATCTCCCTTTTAAAAGAAGCGAATTCATTTTCTACGTTTTCTTCGATCGCTTCGTAATTTTCCCGCAGGCTGCCGTCCAGCTGCCCCATTAATTGTTTGATCCGCAGGGTGCCGATGGGCAGCCCCAGGTTCATCAGGGTAAACCCCTGGGCCATTACCGACATATCCAGGCTGCCTGAACCCAGTTCGGCGATAATCAGGTTCTTGGTGTGCAGCGGATACTTATCCTTAAGCTTCTGGTAAAGATAAGCATCGATATAATAAATAACGTCGCCGACCGTGAAAACTTCGATATTGAAACCTGTCCGGCGGTAGACCGTATCGATGAATACGTCCCGGTTGGCGGCTTCCCGCACCGCGGTAGTCGCGATCACCTTAAGGTTAGTGATCGAATATTCTTTAAGCTTATCGCTGTATTTATCCAACACCGCGACGGTGCGGTTAATGATCTCCTGGCTGATCCGGTCCTTGAAAAAAGTGTCGTTGCCCAGGGAAAGGACGTTCTTCAGCGATTCCAGGATCTTGATATCATCCTTATCTTCTTCGGCAATATACAGCTTTATGGAGTTGGTCCCGATATCGATCACTCCGGCCCGGGCGATTTCTTTTTCCTTCATTTTATTTTAAGGGGGAGGCAAAAAAGGCTATCTTTCCTTTTTTCCTGGCCACCCTTCTCCATGAGTCAACCTTAAAATCAATACCAAAAACCCCGCAGGTGGGGAATCCATCTATTTTTTGGGGCGTAAGATAATTGAGCAGGTTATAAAACTCCGGGTTATGCCCGGCAACTAAGGCTGCCTGCTCCCGGTCATCGGTACTCTTAATTAATTTTAACAGTTTTGGGATAGTCGAGCTGTATACTGCGCTGGCTATTTTTATCTTCTTCCGGGGGAAACCGATTGCTTTGGCAATGCCTTGGGCGGTATCCAGAGCCCTTTTTGCCGGGCTGGAATATAATACCTGCACCGTGACCCCGGATTTTTTCAGCCGCTTACCCAGGCGCACAACTTCCTTTTTACCGCGCTTATTCAGAGGCCTGTCCCTGTCCTTTATTCCGGGGATATCCTTGCTGGATTTGGCATGCCTTAAGAGATACAGCCTTTTCATCTATCCTTTCGGGAGAATATAGTATAGTACAATTAAACAACAAAATCTTTAAGAAAATGTGAACTATCGGTTAATTCGTTGAATAGAGATTTAAGCTACCGGCTTTTTTGCGCTTTATGATACTTGCGCCTGATCGCAGCGATGTCCACCTGGACCGGAGGCAATTGCATCTCCATTGACTCAAGTTCATCCACTATGATCTTTGAAATTAAAAGGTTGCGGAACCATTTATGATCGGCCGGAATAATGTACCAGGGGGCATAGGCGGTGCTGGTCCGGCTAAATACATCTTCGAAAGCCCGCATATATTTATCCCAGCACTGCCTTTCCGCATAGTCCGCTTCGCTTATTTTCCATTGCCGCTGCGGGTCATCCAGGCGCTGTTTAAAACGCGCCAGTTGTTCCCCGGGGCTTATGTGCAGAAAAAATTTTAAAATATGCGTGCCGCTTTCACTGAGATTTTTTTCAAAATTATTGATGCAATCATAGCGTTCTGACCAGAGTTCCTTAGCCACAAGCTTATGCACCCGCGCTGCCAACACGTCTTCATAGTGCGAACGGTTAAAGATCGCTATTTCCCCTTTAGCCGGAACCTGTTTCTCCACCCGCCAGAGAAAATCATGGGAACGCTCTTCCTCTGTTGGCACCTTGAAAGCGCAAACTCTTGTCCCCTGCGGATTCATCGCGCTAAAAACATGCCGGATCACCCCGTCCTTACCGGCAGCATCCATCCCCTGCAAACAGATAAGCAGGGAATGCCTTTTTTCTGCGTAAAGCTTATATTGGAGGAGGGAGAGCTTTTGCGTATATTTTAGCAACTTGGTTTTGGCCCAAACTTCATCCTTGTGCCCCAAAGAGTACCCCGGATCGATCTTCTTTAGGCGAATATTTCTTCCCGGCCTGACTTGAAACATTTTGTATTCCATTTTTTCACCTGTTTTTTAAACCTATTCCATTAGCTTTTTTTTGAAACTATCCACTTCTTTTTTCAGTTCAATGATCCTTTCCTCCCTGCCGACTGCCGCCTTGTTAAAAATTTCCAATTCGCGTAGACGCTGTTTTAACTCCACCTCTACCTTCTTCATTGCGGTAATGTCATGCATCACGGCGACTGCCCCCAGGATCCGTCCATCTTCGGATTTTATCGGCCCGGCATGCGCGACTATATTGCGCTTGGGCTGATCTTTAGCGGCAATTACCATGCTGGCATCGTGTACTATTTCCCCGCGGAAGGCCCGCGCCAGAGGAACAGTATCGATATCCATCGGGGTAACCCCATCTTCAAAATAAAGGTCATAGCGGCCGGCCCAGTCTTCCTGCGAAACACTTAGGGGACCCAAACCATGCCACTGACGGGCGATCTGGTTAAATAGGATCAGCTCCCCCTTCCCATTACAGACCACTACTCCTGCTTCGATATTTTCCAGCACCGTTTCGGTAAATTTACGCTGCAGGGACAACGATTCCTCAGCCTGCCTGCTCCTGGTAATATCCCAAATAACCCCGGTAATTTTCTCCGGCCTGCCGACAGGATCATAATGTACCTTTCCCCGGGAAGCAATATAATGCAGGGTTCCGTCCGGCCAGATAACCCGGTATTCCGGCTCATATAATTCTCCGTTCACAATTGCCTCAGACATCTCCTGCTTAACCTTATCCAGGTCATCGGGATGGACGATAGAATAAAATTCTTGCGGAGACCTTTTAAAATTCTCCGGATTGATCCCTAAAATATTACAGGTCAATTGATCAAAACTACGCAGGTTATTTTTTATATCCAGGCTCCAAATTCCCATATTTGCCGACTGCAGCGCCAGATCCAGCTGCGCCTGTTTCTCCTGCAGCTCTTTTTCTGCTTTTTTAACCTCGGTAACATCGTAATCAACTCCCCGGTAACCGGTTAAATTCCCCCGAGTATCGACCAGCGGCACTCCGCTTGTTTCCAGGATAACCGTATGGCCGTCCTTGTGGATATTCTGATTAGAGAACCTAGAAAAAGGTTCTTTGCGGGAAAAGACATCCAATGCCGCCTTTTTGAACTCTTCTTTTATCTCCGGAGGGAAGGTGTCGTAGAAATATTTCCCCAGCATTTCCTGGGGCTTATAGCCCAGTATTTTTTCTACTGCCGGGCTACAATAAATATAGCGCCCCTGAGCATCAGTTTCCCATATCCATTCTCCGGCATTATCGGCTATGCTGTTAAAACGTTTTTCGCTTTCTTTCAATGCTTTTTCTGTCTCTTTTTGACTGGTGACATTTCTAAAATACCCGAACAAACCGCTTATTTTGCCTTGATTGTCAAACCTGGGAACGTAGCTCCCACTGAAATATTCTGGTTTACCTTTACGTGAAATCAGGGGCAACTCCACCTGCACCGCCTTGCCCGTGTCCAATACCTTTCTTTTGATTGCGGTAAGCTTTTCAGCATCGTTCTTAGGTAAAAAATCATGGTCGGTCTTTCCGATCATATCCTTTTCCGTTAGGCCCAGTTGCGGGTTCGCTACGTAAAGATAACGCAATTGTCCATCCTGCGCGAAAATATGGTCAGGCGTATTCAAAACAATGTCTTCAAGTTTTATCTCACCGATCAATTCTTCTTTAGCCCTATTCTCTTGTTCCATGCTTTATCCTCATTTTTATTTTTTATTCATAATTAATCTTCTCGGATTAGGATGGCAAGGTGTTCGCTGCTCAATTGGGCATCAAGAGCGTCAAGTCAAATTTCGTGAATGT
>CAINQO010000074.1 GCA_903852325.1 Candidatus Omnitrophota bacterium | reverse complement strand
GTCCAGGCCCCTTTCTTTTAATACTTTTTGTATGCTTTTTAACCTGGAATTCATCGTTATCAGTTTAACTTTTTACGGGATTAGATCCAGAAGTGCGGACAAGCCCAAAGTGTAGCTTTTTGCCCCAAACCCCAGAACCGTGCCGCTGGCCACAGGAGTGATCAATGATTTATGCCTGAATTCTTCGCGGGAATAAATATTGGAAAGATGTACTTCCACGACATTTAATCCGCAGGCAGCTACGGCATCGCGCACCGCTACGCTGGTGTGAGTATAGGCAGCCGGATTGATCAGGATCCCCTGATATTTTTTCTTTTTCGCTTCGCCGATCAAATCGACGATCTGGCCCTCATGGTTGGACTGCCTGATGGTCAGGCTGGCTTTATTTTTCCGGGCCAACTCTTTAAGCATCCGGTTGATCTTCTCCAGGGTAATCCGGCCGTAAATCCCCGGCTCCCGGGTACCCAAAAGGTTTAAATTCGGCCCATGGATCACTAATATCTTTCTCATTCCGCCTCGTCAATCAGCATGACCGGGATCCCCTGCCGGATAGGATATTTCTTCCCGCACTTCTTGCAGACAATTTTATTCCCGGCCAGTTCCACGTCGGCTTTACAGGCAGGACAAGCCAGAATCTCCAGTAGTTCCTTGTCGATCATTTTATTTTTTTTCCTCTTTGGCCAGATAAGCCACCCTTAATTCATACAACAGGTGCTCCAAAAGCTGCTCCTCTTCTTCATTAAGGTTGCCCCTGGTCTTCTCCTTCAGCATCCCCAGGGTATCGATAATGAATTTGGCTTGCACCGGGTCTTCTTCGGTCTTACCGGTAGACGGATTAGCCATGTGCCCAAGGGCGATAGAAGCCTGTAGGGTAAGGGTGGTGATAAAAAATTTAAAATCCGGTTCCGGAGGCACAAATTCACCGGGAGCCTTCTGCTCCTGTTTTTCTTTTTCCACATTCTGCTTCCAGCTTTCATCCACTTTTTTGCGGATATGCTCGTTCACCGGGTCGCCGCCGTCATTTTTAGGACTTCCGGAAGGCAGGCCGTCGCCGTCAGGTTTATTTAATTCATCCATTGGTTTAATTGATTGTAATTCCGGCGTAACCCACGACGCTTTCATTATCGCCGCTGGCATCGCCGCTGGTTTGATATTTCACTAATTTCCCTTTTTTTGCCCCCAGTAATTTAGCCACTTTTAGCAAAATCGCAATGGGAGCGAATCCGCACATGGAGATCCCGGATTCCTGGACCCGGTTTTTCAGTTTTTGCCCGTCTAAATCCAGGATCGCCTCGATCGCCAGCGCGTCTTTAATTTTGGCGCTGGCTAACGGTTCATAATGCGTCAGGTCGGAACTGGCGATGAAGGTCACCGAGTTCTGTAAATTGTTTTCCGTGATCACCGCGGCCAGGTCCTGCGCCACTTTTTCCAGGCGCGCCAGGTCCTCAGTCATCACCGCAATGGGCACGATCTTAAAATCAATTTTGAAATACTGCAGCAGGGGCAACTCTACTTCCAGCGAATGCTCCTGGGCATGGGCCAGGGTGTCGGCCTCCAGCTCCGGGGATTTATCCAAAAATAAACCCGCCAGGGAGCTGTTTATTTCTACGTTGCCTAAAGGGGTCTGCCAGGAACCTTTAGGCATAATACTAAAAGCAGCGCCGTGGCCGGTATGGTTAGGACCTAAAAGGACCACGCTATCCCTGATCTTCATCCCGGAAACCGTAGACGCGGCGACCCGGCCGGAATAAACATAACCGGCATGAGGCAGGATACACCCCAGACAGTCGCTTTTTTGCGCGGGTTTATCCGCCAGAGAAGCGATCAGCCCCCTAAGTTCACTTTCCCCTGCCGGATAAAATTGCCCGGCGACAACAGGCTTGCGCAAATTAATCGATGCCATAAATTTTTCGGATAAGCTCCCGGCTCTTGCCAACCTCTTCTGCGGTAGCCGGGTCATGCGCTTCCACGGTCAACAGGGTATCTTTTGTTAAATAAGGCTTAAGTAACCCGAAATCCATTGTTCCGGTACCCGGCGCCAAATGGTCCCGGCAACCCCGGATATCATGTAAATGCACCCCGAGCAGGCGGTGGCCGTAAAGGTCCAGGAAATCTTTGTGCTTGGCCAAACCGAGATTTTCCATTAACTGCGCGTGTCCGGTATCGTGCCAATAGTAAATTTGTGAATGAGAAAATTTATCAAGAATTATGCCGATTTCGGAAAGAGAGGGGATCTCGCAATAATAAAAGCGGGTTTCGACCCCCAAAAAAATATTTTTTGTTTTAGCGTAGGTATTTAATTCATCCAGGCTTTTGATCACCTGATCAAGGAAAGCCGCGGAGCGGGTATCCCTTTGGCGCAACATTTTGTCTTTTATCTTGATAAAACCCGGCTGGCCGCTCCTTCCCCGGTCATAAAGCTCGATCAGCCGGCGGGTAGCATCGGGGATCTGCACCCTCCCGCAATGCAAAACCACCGCCCGGGCGCCCAGGCCGGATGCGGTGGAGATCGTATTCTTTGTATATTTAACGGCTAACCGGCGCTCCTCTTCCTTCAATGAAGCCAGAGAATAACAGTCCGGTAAAGCTTCCCGGCGGGTCAAACCCGGAGGGATCGGACAGTAATTGTGTACACTCAAGATACGGATACCCTGGCCGGCGCTTTCCCGGCCAAGCGCTTCCACAAACTCCGCCTCCAGGTTAAAGCTTAATTCCACGTCCGTAAACCCCAGCGCTTTTATTTCAAAGAGCAGTTCCGCAGCGTTCTGCGAACGGTGCGCATTCCAGGAGGTTGAAATCGCTAAACTCATGCTTATTTTCTGGTGCTTTTAGCTTTCTTTCTCTTACGTTCACTGGGCTTCTCGTAATGTTTACGGTCGCGCACTTCACGCAAGATCCCTTCCTGCTCGATTTTTTTCTTGAAACGGCGCAAAGCAGATTCAAAAGATTCGTCTTTTTTAACCTCTACCTGTGTCAATATAATCATCTCCTTTCCTGTTAGATTTTAGACAGATAATATACCATTCTTTGCTAAAAGTGTCAATGATTTGAGGGAGTTATATCGCTAGGGTGAGTAGTGAGGGTTGGGTAAAGGAGTGCGTTAGGGAGTGTGGATTAGTAGTGGGTGCCACTCACTACCCGCCCTCACTACTTAACCCACTACCTTACCTAATCCCCACTACTAGCATCACTCTATTTCGAAGGAAATAATAATATTGAAGGATAGCTGGGGATAATCCAGTTCTTTGGGGAAATTGGGGAAAGGCGAAGCGTCCCGGATGCTTCTTAAGGCAACATGTTTCAGGTAATCGTTGACCGTAGTTTTTTCTTCGATTATCTTCACTTCCTTGATGTAGCCGTCGTTGGAAATAATAAAAGAAACATAAACATCCCCGGTCTCATTATGCGTGTAATTCTGATAAGCATTGCGCCGGATCTTTTCCCTGACGATCTGGTAATAACTGATATAGCTGGGATTATCGATCTTGGCCATCTCGATCGCCGGAAGGGTGATCTTCCTTTTTATCGCCATTACTTCGGAATTGGCGAAAGCCGGCCGGGAGAACCCCGCGGGCCGGGGGTTCTGGCTGTTAGGGACCGCCTTTGGCCCGCCCTCCTGCTGGTCAATGTAAGCGGGCGGGCGCTTAGCACCGGAGACAACTGCGGAATCGAGTTTTAAGAAAGGTTCGCTGACCGGAAGAAGCTTTTGCCCCCCCGCAGCGGCGCTTTTTGCCAGGAGGCGGGTCTGGGGGGTTTCCTTGATATAGCGTACGGAGATTTCCTGGACCTTGGGAGCCGGGGTAAAAGGGTTAAAGTTCGGCCTGGGCAAAAGGATCGCCCCGTGGACAAGAAGAGAAACCGTAAAAGTAAACTTTAAAAGTCGATTGGCTTGCATGATTTATTTTAGCATGCCGCAGCCGGTCTGGCAAGAGACCGGAGCTACCGGGACATCAGGATAATGAAAGCGGCAAGCAGCACCACCACCAGAATGATGATAATGATCTTAGGCCGGGGATATTTTAAATTCCCCATAAAACCTGCCGGCCGGTTCAGGCTTTCCCCGCAATACAGGCACAGCAGGGCGTCATCATCGTAAATTGGCTTGCGGCAATGCGGACAAATGTATTCTGGCATGCCTGGCTCCTAATATTAAAAAGATAATTTTATCCCGCCATAAAAAGATAGCTTTGGTGTTTCATATCCGGATATGAGCTGATAATCATAATCCAGCATATTTTCAACTCTGCCGAAGAATTCTAAATTGCTGTTTACTTTATAGTTTGCGGATAAATTAGCTAAAACATAAGCTTTCAATTTTTTGGAAGTATCAACACGGTTACCGACATAGGATATTTCCGGGGAAATCTTAAGCTTATCAAAAAACATGATATTCGCCTGGCAGGTAAGCTTATTGTCCGGCCTTCTAATTAGCCTGGCCTTGGTATCCTGATTTCTGGCATCCATATATGTGTACGATAACTTTATTCCGGTATGCGCATCAAAATCATAATTGATAAAACTCTCTGCTCCGGATATTCTAGCCTTGCCGATATTCACATAAGTGTTGTTGAAATCGATTAAATTCGAAAGCCGGGTGTTAAAATAAGTTAGGCCAAGTTTCCAGGATTCAAATAACCCCTGTTCAACGCCTATTTCATAACTTTTTGATTCTTCCGGCTTCAAACCCTGGTTCCCGATCGGGCCGAATCCATAGTCTTCCGTCGAATATAATTGATACAGAGAAGGCGCTTTAAACCCGGTTCCATACGAACTTTTTAACTTGGTATTTGTTTTTTCAAAAATATAACTTCCTGAAATACTGTAGGTATTGTGGTATTTAAAAGCCGAGTGGTCTTCCAGCCGGTAAGAAGCGGCGAGGAACATGTTCTTCATCGGAGTAAATGTATTTTGTAAATAATAGCCCCTGGTTGCGGCATCGATTTTCGGAGTAACAGAAATCCCGTAGATCCCCTTATACCAGGACTCGCCGATTTCTTTTAAATGATCAAAACCGAAAATCAACCCGTCCCAGTCACAGATATCGTATTTACCCTCCCATTTCAGCTGATATGTTTTACCCATATACCAACTGTCAGTATTGATATCTTCCCAGCTGTTCCGGTCAGTACGCGTATAGCCAAAAGTAAATTTGTGGGAAAATTTATCAGAAAGCCTGTGGTTTATGATGAAACCACCGACATTCTGATAAAAATTCGCCCGGTTGTCATCATCATCCGCTGGCCCATAGGGAGGGGTGTATGCGCTGCCGTCATATTCATATTTAGCATACGTAAAATTGTTCAACAGCGTAGCGCTAATGGTATCGGTAAAATCATAATCCAGCCTAAAAGAGGGATTAATGTCATGATAAGGGTCCCTCTCATGATTTCCATTTTTGTACCGCGTAGAATAAAATGAATTTATGTCCACCCTGGACAAAGAAAAAGTGTAGGCAAGTTTATCCAAAGACCCGATCAGGGATATTTTTTCGCGGTAAGTCCCATAGCTACCCGCTTCCTGAAGGTAAGAGAATTGCGGTTTGCCCCTCCCCTTTTCAGTGATCAAACTAATCGTGCCGCCGATCCCCCCTGAACCATATAAAGAGCTGTACGGACCTTTCAACACTTCTATTTTTTCCAGGTTATCCAAAGACATGTAATTATATCCGTAAAAATATCCCGAAGTAACTATCGGGTCATATAATTTTATGCCTTCCAGAAGTACCTGCGTTTCCTGCGAACCGGCGCCCCGGATAAATATTGCGGTTTCTCCGGCTACCCCTCCGGAAACAGTATAATGCAAACCGGTGATATTTTTAATCGCGTCGGTAACGCTGATTTTACCTTCCCCGCTGGCTGCATCTGCCTGGATTACATCGCAGGAAGCCGGACTTAAACTTGAACTGACCCCGCTTTTATACGGGGTAACCACGATCTTTTCCAAATCCACATCCGCCGCCTGCGCTTTTAAATAAACCACTAAACCTAACACCATAAAAAACAAAAATTTTTTAATCTTCATTTTCTCCCTTTCTCTTCCTGCGAGAGTACTTGCCTATTATAGACGGTCGACCGGACTCTTCCTCATTTTCAGGAATTACCGTTGCGCGACAGTGCCTGGAATCGCACCAGGTCTTCCTCCGCCTATCTGGCTTCTTCTCTATTTTAATCCGAATATTATTTTATAAACTCTCCTCGCTGCTTGACCTAAACGAATATAACCTGCCGCCTCCTTTCTTCTGTTTATCATACTCCCATCCTTTTATAAGAATGCTGCGCAATGCGCCCATATCGATATTTTCTTTCACCAGCTGGGCCAGCTTATCAAACTCCTTATCCGGGTTAAAATTTTCTTTCACCGCCAGAGCAGGCCAGCCTTTGGTTTTTCTTAGACGGTTTAAAAATTCCCTCCGGAAAGGACCGGCATCGAATATTCCATGAATGTAAGTACCCAGGATGCGGCCATCCCCGCTTACCGCCCCTTCGGCATATTTTATTTTTTCCCCGTTGCAAGAAGAAACTTTAAACAGGCGTCCGCACCTTCCGGTAAACCTGGTTTGCCCGTGATGAATCTCATATCCGCAAATTTTTAATCCGGAAGTAATTTCTTCGGCCTCTACCTGCGCCAGTATTTTATCCGCTTTTAAACTGGTTACTACCGGCAGAATATCCATCCCCCGGACCTGCTTACGAGCGGACTCTAAACCATGCGGGTCATTGATCCGGCTGCCCAGCATCTGATAACCGCCGCAAATACCGACCAGGCTTATGTGTTTACCAGGATTAATCAGATTCGATATCTTGTCGGTGAATCCTGACCGCTTTAAATACTCCAGGTCCCCAATCGTGTTTTTGGTCCCCGGAATAATGATCAAATCGGAGTTATTCAGCTCTTCCGGGCTTTTGACGTAACGCAGGCGCACGTCAGGTTCTTTTTCCAAAGCATCGAAATCCGTAAAATTGGAGATATGCGGAAGATAAACTACGGCGACATTAAGCATCCTGCGGCGGCCGGATGAATGCTCTTTGAGGTTATCCAGAGGCACCGCGTCCTCTTCCGGTATTTTTATATCCCGAAAATAAGGGATCACCCCCAATACTTTTATCCCGGTGCGTTTTTCCAGCCAGTCCAATCCGGGTTTAAGCAAAGTAATATCACCGCGGAATTTATTGACGATTATGCCTTTAATCATCTTGCGTTCTTTGGGGGTCAACAAAGCCAGTGTCCCGACAATGCAGGCAAAGAACCCTCCCTTATCGATATCCCCTATCAGGATTACCGGGGCCCGGGCGTAAATAGCCATTTTCAGATTAACAATATCATGAGATTTTAAATTTATCTCGGCCGGGCTGCCGGCGCCCTCGATCACGACCACTTCATAATTACCGGCTAATCTGCGAAAAGATTTTCTCACCACCTCCAGGAGACTGAGCTTATATTTTGTGTAACGCAAAGCGTTCATGCTCCCGATAGGCTTGCCCAAAACAATGACCTGGGCGCCTACGTCACTGGTCGGTTTGATCAAAACCGGATTCATCTCTACACTCGGCTCTACGCGGCAGGCCTGGGCTTGCGCAGCTTGCGCCCGGCCGATCTCCCCCCGCTCCCGAGTGACAAAGGAATTTAGCGCCATATTCTGGGCTTTAAAAGGCGCGACCCGATAACCTTCCTGTAAAAATATCCTGCACAGGGCAGAAACGATCACGCTTTTCCCTACTCCGGAACCCGTGCCGCAAACCTGTAAAGTTTTCGCTCTCATCTCCGGGCCCTTCCTAAAATAAATCTTATCCCTATCATAATTTCGGCATTCTTTTAAGGTTAAACTTATCCAAACTGTATTTATTTCCGCCATATCTGACCAGAGTTACACTTGCCGGGGACGGCACATACTTCCAGAAACGCCTGCTCTTTAAGATGCTGCTGACAAATATTCCGATCACTCCACCATGGCAGACAATGGCAATGGTTTTTCCCGGATTGAGCCCGACTATTCTTCTGACCGCGCCGGTGATCCTCTTTTTAAAATCCGCCATGGTTTCAGCCCTGGGGATGTTTGCCCGAAAAGGGTCGCGCAGCCATTTTTTATAGGCTTGCGGATATTTTTTCAGGATCTGTTCATGCCGCAGGCCTTCCAATACCCCGAAATCAATCTCCCTTAACTGCTTTACTTTAGTGAAATCCCTTTTGCCGAAAATTAAGGCCCGGGTGGCCAGGGCCCGCTTACGGTCGCTGCAATAAATTCCGTCAATTTCGGCATGCTTAAAACCGGGGCGTAGTTTTAAAACCTGGATTTTACCCTGACGGCTTAAAGGCACATCCTTGCGGCCGCAGTAGCGGCGCTGCTTATTCCATTCGGTAATTCCGTGGCGGATAAAAATCAAACGGGTGGTCATCGTTTATCCTCCGGGACCAGGACCACGTTCGGTTTACCGGTCACCGGGTTATTGTTGACCAAAACAATGGTTTTATACACCCGCTCAATGTTCTGGTAAGTCAAAACTTCTTCCGGGCTGCCTTCTTTAAAGATCTTCCCCTGGTCCAATAAAGCAATGCGATTAGAATAGGCACTGGCCAGGTTCAGGTCATGCAGGATCATGGCGATCGTCAAGCTGCCAGAACGGTTAAGCTTTTTCAATAAATCCAAAACCTGCACCTGATGGCCGATATCCAGATGCGCGGTCGGTTCATCCAAAAGTAAAAGTTCAGGTTCCTGAGCCAGCGCCCGGGCAATCACCACCCTTTGCCTTTCACCGGCGCTTAGCTCGTCGATACGTTTATCCCTTAATTGCAGGATATCGGTTAAAACCATTTTTTCCCGGGCGATTTCGATATCTTTCTTAGTCTCGAATTGCAGCCTCCTCAAATGCGGTATCCGGCCCATTAAAACCAGTTCCATCACCGTAAAGGAAAAACCGGTGGCAATATCCTGGGAAACAAAAGCCACCGACCGGCAGAATTCCTTCAGCTCCATTTGCGCGATGTTCCGGCCTTTGTAGAAAATATCTCCCTGCCGCAAATTAAGTACCCGGGTTATCAGGCGCAACAGCGTGGTCTTGCCGCATCCGTTTGGCCCGATGATCCCTAAAAAATCACCGGGATTTATATCCAGGGATAAACCCCGGATAATATCTTCTTTGTAATATCCGCCGCTTAAATTATCGATCTTTAATAAAGCGCTCATGAAATCCTTTTTGCTTTTTTCAAAAGCAGAATAAATACCGGGGCACCGATAATCGCGGTGATCACTCCGATCGGGATTTCTACCGGAGCAAAAAGCGTCCGCGACAAAAGATCGCACAGGATCATAAAAACCGCGGCGGCCAGGCAGGTCAACGGGATCAAGGTTTTATGGTTAGGCCCGGAGACCAGACGCATCATATGCGGCACGATCAGCCCGACGAACCCAATGATCCCGCAAATGCAGATCAAGCTGCCGGAAATTAAGGCGGAAATAAGCACAACGATCTTTTTGATATTCTGCGTATCGATCCCCAGATGCTTTGCCTCCTCCTCTCCCAGGCTGATCGCGTTAAGGTCCTGGGCAAAAAGATAAATTATGCCTATCCCCAGGATGACCGGAAAAGCGACCAGAAGCAAAAGTTTGGTGTCGTAAACCTGCAGGCTGCCCCACAGCCACCAATTCATTTCATGCATCGCTTCGTTTCCGAATAAAGAGACTAAAAATACGATCAACGAAGAAAACGCGATGGAAATAATTACTCCCGATAAAATCAATGATTTATCCGCAACCTGCCCCCGGTCACTGGCCAAATTATAAACGATAACAATACTGAGGACTGCGCCTAAAAATGCAGCCAGAGGGAGATAAATCCTGGAAACACCGATAATCACCGCGCTTACCGCCGCCAGGCCGGCACCGCTGGAAGTTCCCAGTAAATAAGGCTCTGCCAGCGGATTCCTTAATATCGCCTGCAGGGCGATCCCGGCTACCGCCAGGCCGCTGCCGGCAAGGATCGCCGCGATAACGCGCATTAAGCGTAAATCAAAAACCAGCCGGTTATTCTTAAGCAAGAGATCACCCAAGGGTATGTTTACCGCACCCTTGATCAAGCCAAAAACAATTGCCAAACCCAGGAACAAAAACAAAATTATAAGTTTCCTTTTTAGGCGCATAAATTATTTCTCTCCCGGATATAACCTTTTATAAATCTCTTCTAAACCCTGGGTGATCCGCGGGCCCGGTCTCAATAAAATATCCGGATTAATATCGTTAAAAACCCGGCCGTTTCTCACCGCATCGATTTTATCCCAGCCAAAACGCTGTTTAACCAGTTTTAACGGCGGCTCCTTATCCATATAAGTCAGAATGATGCACTGCGGATTAAGGCTGATCACTTTTTCGCTGCTAAAGTTGCAGTACGGGCGAATAAGCTCGTGGGCAATGTTGATTCCTCCGGCCAGGCTGATCAGTTCATCGACAAAAGAACCTTTGGCCGCAGTCATCAACGGCTCATGCCAAATTTCAAGAAAGACTCTTTGCCTTTTTTCGACAGGGATAAGTTTTGTTTTGGCGATTACCGCCTGGACCCTGATTTCCATTTCGGCGATCAAAAGCGTCGCCTCCTTTTCCCGATGGGTGATTCCGCCTATATCCCGGATGGTCTTAAACAATCCTTCCAGGTTTACCGGGTCAGCCACATAAACATTGAAATTAAGCTGCCTTAGTTGAGAGATTGCCGGGGCCTGCTCAAGGCCGGTAGCAAAGATATGATCCGGATTCAAGGAGGTGATTGTCTCAGCGTTAGGGCTGCTGAAATTACCGATCCTGGTTTTATTTTTTACCGCAGGAGGATAATTGCACTGATTGCTCACCCCTACGACTTCCTCCTCCAGCCCTAAAGCGAAAAGTATCTCGGTAGTTGAAGGAGCCAGGCTGATATAGCGGGCGGCTTGGGCCGCGGCTGCCCCATATAGTAAAAATATAACGGCTAAGATTATTTTTTTCATAGTAATAAAAATGCCCGACCTGGCACTTGATCATGCCTGGATCGGGCTTCACCCTGTATTTACTCTGGCCCATTCCGCGAGGCGTTACTTTACCTGTTTAATATAGGCAGGTCTTCTGGCTCAGGTCTCATCCTATTTACTCCTTGGTCTTCCCATCCTGACCTGGTCAGAACAGTGGCCTGATATCTGGAGCTTTCGTCAACCTTTACAGCGGCGGGACCGCATCCTTAGGCAGAGGCCTACACCGGCGTAATACCTTTAAGCGCCGGGTGCTTACCCTCTACTTGGATTTCCCTTAACCTATATTCCAAATTATGCTTTTACCTTAACACCCAGAATTTATTTGTCAACCGATTTTCCTAAATTATAATTCTATCCCTTTACGGGCTTTAACCCCCCGCCGGTAATAATGCTTCACTTCCCGGATATGGCTGACCAGGTCGGCTTTCTCGATCAGCTTCCGCGGGGCATCCCTGCCGGTCAGCACCAGCTCCGTAGCGACGGGGAGACGGCGGACTAAATCCAAAACCTCTTTCAGACTTACCAGTTTAAGCTTTAAAGCGACATTGACCTCGTCTAAGATAATTACCTGGTAACTGCCGCAATCAACCACCTGGTTGATCCTGCGCATTGCCTCGCGGGCAAGCGCCCGGTCACGAAACGATGGCTTACCGGTAATAAAACACGGCCCGCCGAACAGTTCTAATTTTATATTTTTTATGCGCTTTAATGTTTTATGTTCGCTGCATTCCCTGCCTTTGGCAAACTGGCCGACATAAACCTTTAAACCTGCCCCGGCCGCCCTGACCGCCAACCCCAGTGCCGCAGTAGTTTTTCCTTTACCGTTTCCCGTGTACACCTGGATCATCGCTCTCCGCCTTTTTAAAAAATAATCAGGGGCGCTTGCGGGGAGGCATAAACTCCCGCGCCAAAAAGCGCAAAAACCTTAAGCTGTCGACCAAAGGGTGGATCTGGCTTTTTTCCCCGGCATAAATCGTTTCCACCGGGATAGATTCGATCTTAAAACCCAACCGCGCCGCCCGGATCAGGATCTCGGATTCCGTTTCATATTTAGAAGTAGACAGGTCGATCTTTTCCAATAATTCTTTTTTCGCCAGGCGGAACCCGCACTGCGTATCCGGAACCCGCTGTTTTACGATCAGGGAGATCAGTTTCGACATAAAATGATTGGTCGCCACCCGCAGGAGCGGCATCCCTTTTGCCGACCCCATCCGGTTACCGACGATCAGCCCAGCGCTGGAATCCTGGGCCTTCCGGACAAAAGCGGCAATGTCCGACGGTGAATGCTGCCCGTCACCGTCCATGCTGATTACCGCATCAAACCCCTGCGCCAAGGCATAATTATACCCCTTGATCAAAGAAGCGCCTTTGCCCATATTGCGCTCGGAAACCAGGACCTTGGCGCCGCCAGACTGGGCGATTTTTACCGTATCATCCGTTGAGCCGTCATCGACAATGATTGCCTCAAGCCCTTGCCGGCGGACCCGCTCAATCAATTCCCCAATCGCCCGGGATTCATTATAAGTGGGGATAATTACGCAAATACGCACCCGATTATTCCTTTCCTTGTTCGGTTTCTCTGGTGGAAACAGGAGACTCCGTCCAAAACTTGCGAAAAACATACCATTGCTCCGGATATTTCCGAAAATAATCCTGAAAAATGTCCCGGTATATTCCGATCAAATCCGCCAGGTCTTTTGCTTTATTGCCTGTAGGGGCAAAAACAATGGGCTTTTCTATCCGCAGAGTAAAACTATTATCGGGATTCCTGAGCATAAAACCGGGAACGATACTAGCACCCGTCATCAGGCTTAAAGCCGCCGGCCCTTCGGGAAAATGCGTGGGCTTGCCGAAAAGATCCAGAATGATCCCCTTCTCGGTAAAATCCCGGTCCCCGACCAAAGCCACCAGATGATTTTTCCGGATTTCGGAAATACAGCTCCTTACCGCTTTGCCCATCGCGATGACATTAACCCCCTTGCTGTTCCTTTGCGCGTCAAAAAAATCGTTTACCTTTTTAGTTTTATGCGGCAAAGCTACCGCCCAAAATTCATAACCTAGCTGCGCGATCACCACCCCGCCCAATTCCCAATTGCCCAAATGCGCCGTCAAAACGATCACCCCTTTACCTTTAGCCAGCGCTTCATCAAAATTATGCAGATTTTCCAGTTTTACGTTCTTTTCGATATATTGGCGGTTTAGTTTTTCAAACCGGAAAAAATCGACCAGGTATTTGGCGAAATTCCTGAACATCCTCCGGGTAATCTGGCGCAGCTGCCGGTCGGTTTTTTCGGGAAAAATGATCCGCAGATTGGCTTTTACGTTTGCCCGGTCATGAAAAGCCAGGCAATAATACAGGTGGGCAAAACAAGAAGCTAAAAAATAACCCGCCCTTAACGGCAGGATGAGCGCGAGAAATTGGCCAAAACGGTAAAGATAGTAATTAGACACGATTTATATGCTTAAAATTAGCCGGGCAATATCCATACTGGCTCCGGGCTTGGCGATCTTCAATCCGGCGGCTTTAAGCCGTTCCAGTTTTGTCTTGTTTTTCAGCAGATCATCGATTACCTGGTGCACATTTTCAGGCTCATCCACCTTCAGCGCCGCCTGTTTTTGCGTCAGAAAATTCGTGTTGTTGATCTCCTGGCCGGGGATGGGCTTGACAATCACCATCGGCAACCCCATGCTTAAAACTTCGGCAGTAGTGACCCCGCCCGGCTTGGAAATGATCAAACTGGAGATCTGCATCAATTCGTGGATGTTCTGGACAAAACCGTACAAATGAATATCTTTTTTGTAATGTTTAATTTTCCTTTTTAAGGACCGGAACAGCTTCTTATTCGTCCCGGCAACGATCAGTTCCTGGAAATCCTGCTGGCTTTTTTCCAGGGACTTGACGATCGTTTTGATCGGCCCCAGCCCCTGCCCGCCGCCCATGATCAGCACCGCCGGCTTATCGGGTTTTAGTTTTAATTTAGAAAAAACCTCCCGGCAGTCGATCTTTTGGTTAAATTTATGGTCAAAAGGGATCCCGTAAGCGCGGATCTTGGAGGCTTCCACTCCTTTTTTCTCAAGCCTTTCCGAAACCTCCTGAGAAGGAGTGATATAATAATCCACCTGATCATAGATCCAATAAGAATGCGGGATATAATCGGTGAGCACCGCGATAAGCGGAAGGTTTACCCCGTAGGTTTTCTTATAATCGGAAACCATTCCGCAGGGAAAAGCCTGGCTGCAAACCACCAGATCCGGCTTAAAGCTGTCGAATAATTTCTTCAGCTTAGGGGAGTTTGCTTTATGGATCCGCTTTTTTATATTTTCCAGGCTCTTGACTACGCTGGGATTGTCGTAAAGATAGTCCCAGATCTTCGGAGTACGCTTAATTACTTCCATATAGATCCGGTTAATTACCTTTTCGGATATGGGGTTGGTATAATTAAAAGCGTTGATATTTAAAATCTCGACCCCCGGCTCAAGCTGGCGCAGCGCTTTTTCTATCGCCAGCGTGGCGCTGCGATGGCCGGAAACTTCGGAAATATACATTAAGATTATGCGTTTAGGATGCATCGAGAATTAAATTTTACCTTCCTGGCAAAGCTCCAGAAAAACATCCGCCACCTGCGGGCAGAACTGCTTCCCCTTTAAATTCCTGATCTCATTGATCGCCTCTGTTTTACTCAAAGCCGAATGGTAAGGCCGGTCAGTGCTCATCGCGTCAAAAGAATCCGCCACGGTAATGATCGAAGCCACCAGGGGGATCGCCTCGGCCTTCAGCCCTTCCGGATAACCTTTCCCGTCAAACCGTTCATGGTGGTATTTGACCCCGGCCACCGCCCCTTCCAACTCCTTAATCGATTTTAAAATGTTTACCCCGATCATCGGGTGCTCTTTGATCCGGTTACGCTCCCCCACGGTAAGAGGGCCCCTTTTATTTAAGATATATTCCGGGATACCGATCTTGCCGATATCGTGCAAGAGGCTGGAAATGTGTAAATTTTCCAAGAATTTAGCGTCCAGATCCTTCCTGGATTTGGTAGCCATTCTTGCGGCGATTTCTATGCTTAAATTCGCCACCCGGGAAGTATGCCCATGGGTGTAATGGTCTTTGGCTTCGATCGCCGCGGCTAAAGCCACGGTGGTCCGGATAAACAATTGATGCTTACGGTCCAGCTCATATTGCAGCTCTTTGAATAACTGGGCATTCCTAATGGCCATGGCCACATTAGAATTAAGGGCCACAAAAAAATCCAGTTCTTCGTCAATGAATTTCCTGCCGCTGTTCTTTCCACCCAATAAAAGCAAGCCCAACAATTCATCCCGGAAATAACTGGGGATACAAACCTGCGCCTCTAAAAGCTCCATCTGGTAAACCACCTGCGCCAGCTGCCTCCTGGCCTGGGCCTTAAGCTTGGTATTGGCCAGGGCCAGTTTCGCTTCCCCGATCAACAAAGCTTCCCTTCCGAAAATAAAATTGCTTTTATGCTCTTTAAAAAAACGGATCAACACATCGTCTTTATCGATACAAACCAGCCCCAGAGGGATTTTCTTAAGCAAAGCCCCCTGCGCCGCCATCAGTTGATACCCCTGTTTTTCTTTATTGAATAAAAAGAAGCTGGCGTGGGTGAGCCGGGCCTTGCTCACCACCATCCGCACGATCATTTTGATCAAAAGATCCGGATCATGTACAAAGATCGTATTCCTGGCTGTATTCTCTAATTCTTTTTTATAATCGATCGGCATTGAATTTCTAGACGGTTTTTTAAATATTAAGCACTTCTCTTATATATACAAGGGAAGTCAAATATTGTCAACATATTCGTAACCCTTGCGCTTTAAAGCGTTAAGCAGGCCGAAATAAAGGTTGGGCGGAAGAAAAAAGGCAGGAATAAAGCAAAAATGGACTAATTAATGGCTTTCATTAATTACTACCAGGATCTGCCCGACATTGACCGTATCTCCTTCGCTGTACATGATCTCGGAAATTATCCCTTTGCAGGGGCTGGGCAGATTAAAGGTGGATTTATCGGTGGTCAACTCCACCAAATCGTCGTTTTCATTCACCATCTCCCCGTCTTTAAAATACCAATACGAGACCGTTGCCTTGGTAATCCCTTCCCCGAGCTCTGGCAAAACGACTTTAACCATTTTACCCCCTCCAATAGCAGTTTACAGTTTACTGTAAACTGTAAACTATTTTAACGCTTCGTGCAGGCTTTCGGAAAAAGTCGGGTGAGCAAAGATCACTTCCCGCAGCTGGGCAACCGTAAGCTGGCGGGAAATCGCGATGGCCAAGGAAGCGATAAGTTCCGTTGCCTGCGGCCCGACGATCGAAGCCCCGATTATCCGGCCGCTCTCCTCATCGGTAATCACCTTAACCCATCCTTCTGTTTCCTCCGTGATTTGCGCCATCGCGCTGGCGCGAAAATCGAATTTGCGCACCTTGATCCTTTGCTTGCCGCTAAAAGCATCATTTTCTTTTACCCCGACGCTGGCGATCTGCGGATCGGTAAAAATGCAGTTGGGCACCACCGGGTTATCCGCTTTTTGCGGGTGCCCGGAAAACATATTCTCTACCGCCCTGGTTCCCTGATAAGCCGCATAATGGGCAAGCATCACTTTCGCCGTGCAATCTCCGGCGGCATAAATCGTATCCACGCTGCTTTTAAGGTATTCGTCAACAATGATCTTATTTTTTTCTAACCGCACCCCCGCCTCTTCTAAGCCCAATCCGGAGGTGCGCGCGCAACGCCCCACGCAAACCAATACCTTGGAATAATTATTCAAATCCAGAGAAGAAAGGTTTGCTTCCGTGATCACCTTGATCCCTTTTTTCTTAAAGATACCTTCGATCTTCCGGCTTATCTCCCGGTCCTCTCCCGGTAAAAGCAAGGGCATCTTTTCCGCCAGCGTCACCTGCGCGCCTAAGCAAGAGAATAAACCGGCAAATTCACAGCCGATCACTCCCCCTCCGACAATCAAAAATGACTCCGGGATCCGGTCAAGGGCGAGCGCTTCATCGCTGGAAATAATATTATTATGATTAAATTTTAATTCAGGTAATTCACACGGCTGGCTGCCGGTAGCGATCAGGATAAATTTAGCCTGCACTGTCCGCTCCCCGGCCTGGATCTCCTGGGGCCCCTTGAGGCGGGCGGCGGCATTGATGAATTCCACCTCCCCCAACAGGCTTTGCATCCCCCGGGCCAGCTGGGCGACGACTTTATTCTTTTTCTCCTGGATCGCCGGATAATTCAGGCGCAGATTATCCAGCGCAATACCGAAAACGGATGCTTTTTGGGCAAGAGAATAAATTTTAGCGCTGGCAATTAATGTTTTGGTGGGGATACAACCGTAATTAAGGCAGGTACCGCCGAGTTTTCCGGAATCGATCAGGCAGACAGAAAGGCCCCGTTCTTTTGCTTTTATTGCGGCGTTAAAGCCTGCCCAACCTGCTCCGATGATCGCCAGATCATACATAGGTGTTTAAGGATTTAAGCGGATAATTGCGCGGTTGCCTGGGCCACAGCGGCAGCGGATTTCGCCAGCTGGGCGGATTCTTCTTTGGAAAGATCTAATTCGATAACCTGCTCGATGCCGTTCCGACCTAAACGGCAGGGAACCCCGATGCAGGAGTTTTTTATGCCGTATTGCCCATCAAGATAACTGCATAAGCCGATCGTGCGTTTCTCATCTTTGGCTATCGTTTTAACGATGGCAGCGATAGCCGACGAGGGAGCAAAAAAAGCGCTGCCGGAGCCAAGATTGGCGACGATCTGCGCCCCCCGGTTCACTGTGCGGCCGATCAAATCTTTAATTTTTTCTTCGCCGATAAATTCATCCAGGGTTACCCCCTTAATCTTGGCAAAGCGGGGCAAAGGAAGCATCCCTTCCCCGTGGGCTCCGATAACCAGGGCTTCGACATCCGTGGCCGGGACCTGCAGTTCCTGGGAGATCAAATTGACGAACCTGGCGGCGTCTAAACTGATCCCCATCCCGAAAATCTTTCCGGGCTTAAAACCCGTGATCTTCAAGGCGTAAAAAGTCATAATATCCAGGGGGTTGGTAACGATGAGAACGATCGCAGACCGGGCCAGTTCTTTTATTTTCAAACTTACTTCTTTGAGGATCTGGGAATTCTTCACCAGTAATTCTTCCCGGGTCATTCCCGGTTTACGCGCCAGGCCGGCGGTGACGACCACGATATCAGAATCCTTGAGCAGGCCGATATCCTCGCCGCCGCAGATGCTGTAATTGCTCTTTAAAAGCGGTCGGGCATCCTCTAGATCCAGCGCCTTACCGTGCGCCAGCCCCTTGGCGATATCGATCAGAAAAACATCCCCCAACCCTTCCTGGGCAATGCGCATGGCCGCTAAGCTTCCTACATTTCCGGCGCCGATAATAGAAATTTTCATCTTTTAAGTTTTTTGATAATCGCATCGGCCATCTGGGAGGTGCCGACAGCGGACGGATCCAGCGGATCGGGTTTCATGTCGTAGGTCACGGATTTGCCTTCGGCAATCACCTGCTTCACCGCTTCCTCTAAATTATCGGCCGCCTTATTTTCTCCGATGTGGCGCAGCATTAAGACACCCGAAAGGATCATCGCCGTAGGATTGGCCTTATTTTTTCCCTTATACTTGGGCGCCGAACCGTGCACCGCCTCAAAAACCGCCATCTCCGTGCCGATATTGGAGCCGGGAGCGACCCCTAATCCGCCGATCAGACCGGCGCATAAATCTGAAACGATATCCCCGTAAAGATTGGGCAGGACCAAGATATCATATTTTTCCGGTTTTTGCACCAGCTGCATGGTCATGTTATCGACGATCGCATCCTCAAACAGCACTTTCCCCTCATACTCTTTGGCTACTTCCCGGGCCACCTGCAAAAATAAACCGTCGGTAAATTTCATGATGTTTGCCTTGTGCACACAGGTAACCTTGCGGCGGTTATTTTTCAAGGCATATTCAAAAGCGTAACGCACGATCCTGGCGGAAGCAAATTTAGAGATAGGTTTAATGGTGATCCCGGAATCATGGCGCATGGTTTTATTTGTATCCTTCTCAATCTGCGCGATCAACTTTTCCGTTTCCGCTTTTCCTTCCTGGTATTCTATTCCCGCATACAGGTCTTCGCTGTTTTCCCGCACGATCACCAGATCAATATTGCTGAAACGGCTCCGGACGCCGGGATAACTTTTTGCCGGGCGCACGCAGGCGAATAAATCCAGCGCCTGGCGGATAGCGACATTCACCGAACGGAATCCCGTCCCTACCGGAGTAGTAATCGGCCCCTTAAGGGCAACCTTATTTTTACGGACAGAATCCAGCGCCGCGACAGGTAAAAGCTCACCGGTTTGCTCCAGGGCATCCTGGCCGGCCAAAACATTCTCCCACTGGATATCTGCTCCGGCAGCCTCAATACAGCGGGTTGCCGCCAGGCTGACCTCATAACCAATACCATCTCCGGGAATCAAAGTTATTTTATGCACCATTTAGACTTTAAGCTCCCCGTGTTTTTTATAATAATTAATTATTCCGCCCTCGGCCAAAAGTTCCTGCATAAATTTGGGGAGGGGTTTGACCGTTAAATTTATTCCTTTGGTCAGGTTTTTCAGCAGCCCCTTATCTAAATCGATCTCCAGCTGATCCCCTTCGTCGATCTTACTGGTGTCGGTTTCAATCAGGGGAAGCCCGATATTAAAGCTGTTACGAAAAAATATCCGCGCGAATTGCGGGGACAAAACCGCCCTGATCCCGGCCTCTTTAATCACTAAAGGAGCCTGCTCCCGGCTGGAACCCATACCGAAGTTATTCCCGGCAACGATAATTGACTCTCCCGGCACGATCTTTTGCGCGAAATCAGGGTCGATATCCTCCATAATATGCTTAGCCAGCTCTTTCATGTCGGTAATGGCAAATTTGTACCTGCCGGAAATAATGAAATCCGTGTTAATATTGTCACCCAGTTTTATGCTTTTACCCGTAAGGCTCATAGTTGTTTGAATTCTTCCTTATTTTTTGTTTTCGACATCGCCACATCCAGGGTGATCAGCCCCTTTTGCATCAAACCTTTAAGGCAGCTGTCCATCGTATTCATCCCGTATTGCAATCCGGTCTGCATGGCCGTGGGAATCTGCTCGATCTGCTGCTCCCGGATAAGATTGCGGATACTGGCGGTAGCCACCATGATTTCCGTGGCCAGCACCCTTCCTTTTCCTGAGGCGTGCGGAAGCAGGAGCTGGGAAACTACCCCCTGCAAACAATCGCTCAACTGTAATTTAACCTGCTGCTGCTGGTGCGGAGGAAAAACATCGATGATCCTGGAAACAGTTTGCGGGGCATCCGGCGTATGCAGGGTAGTTAAAACCAAGTGGCCGGTTTCTGCGGCGGTCAGCGCGGTAGAGATCGTTTCCAGGTCGCGCATCTCTCCGACGACGATAACGTTGGGGTCCTGGCGCAAAGCGTGGCGCAGCGCAGCGGCGAAAGAATGAGTATCCGCGTAAATTTCGCGCTGCTTAATAATGCTTTTTTTATTCGTATGGATAAATTCTATCGGGTCCTCGATACAAGTAATTAAACACTCCCTTTCGCTGTTGATCAGGTCGATCATCGCCGCCAAAGTCGTGGTCTTTCCCATCCCGGTCGGCCCGGTGACTAAAACCAGGCCGTTGGGTTTACGCGCTAAATCCTTAATGATTTGCGGTAAACCTAATTTTTCCACCGTGGGAATCTCGTTCGGAACGCGCCGGAAAGCCCCTTCCACGCCGCCTTTTTGCAAATGAAAATTTACCCGGAAACGGTCCAGCCCCGGTAAAGCCAGGGAAAAATCCAATTCCAGGTCCCGTTCAAAAACTTCTCTCTGGGCATTGGAAAGGACGCTGTAAAGCATCTTTTTCAGGTCCGCCTTATCCAGCACTTCCAGATTGGTACGCGTAAGCCTGCCGTCAATACGCAGAACAGGCGCTTCGTTAACCGTAAGGTGAAGATCCGAAGCGTTCTTTTCGATACACATCAAAAGTAGATCGCGAATTTCCATTAGACCTCCTAAATTAAAAATTATTTATAATAAGTGGTAATTTTTAATTTACTCCGAGCGTTACAAAATTCGAATACATACGAAACGTAACATCTAAGGCTTAGCTCGGTGAATCAACCACTGACCATTATAGCAAAACGGCAATAAACTCTGAAATTTAAAAATATGCCCTTGGATCACTGATATAACCTTTGATCGCCGAAGCCGCCACCGTTGCCGGAGAGGCTAAATAAATGAACGCCGCAGGGTTTCCCATCCTACCTTTAAAATTACGGTTAGCGGTAGAGATCACCGCTTCGTTATCGCTGGGAATCCCGTTATGCGTGCCCACGCAGGGCCCGCAGCCGGGAGCCACGATCACCGCTCCGGCATTGATAAATATCTCCACTAAGCCCAGCTTTAAGGCGTCCAGATAAACCTGGCGCGAACTGGGGGCAATGATCATTTTGACCTCCGGGTGGACTTTGCGGTTTTTTAAAACTTTTGCCGCGGCCAGAAAATCATCGATGCGGCCGTTGGTGCAGGTTCCCAGAAAAGCCTCGTTGATCTTAACTTTATTTAAGGAGGCGGCGGTAGCGGTATTATCCACGCTGTGCGGCATAGAGATCATCGGTTTGAGCTTAGAGATATCGAAGGTATAAATATTTTCATAGGTCGCCCCTTTATCGGCGGTAATACTTTCGATCTTGGCTTTACCGGTAATCCGGGGTTTTAACCAGGCGGTAGTTTTTTTATCCACGGGCATAAAGCCGGCTTTTGCCCCCATTTCTACCAGCATATTGGCGATAGTAAAACGCCCGTCCATTCCCAAGGCATCGATCACCGGTCCGCAAAATTCAACCGCCCGGTAAGTCGCCGCATCGGCCTTGAGTTTACCGATAATATGAAGAATAACATCTTTGGCAAAAACCCCACGGGGGAGCTTGCCGTTAACCACGATTTTAATCGTCGCCGGGACTTTAAACCAGTTTTTTCCTGTAGCCAGGGCAATGGCCAGGTCAGTCGAGCCGACCCCGGTAGAAAAAGCCCCGATCGCCCCGTAAGTACAGGTATGGGAATCCGCCCCCAGGACCAGGTTTCCCGGCAAAATGTTGCCGGACTCCGGGATTACCTGGTGGCACACCCCGCAGCCCACATCAAAAATATCCGTGTTAAAATTTTTAGAAAAATCGCGCATCTTTTTATGCACCCGAGAGACCCCTTCGCTGGGGCTGGGAGCGCTGTGGTCAATGATCATGCAAAAAGGAGTTTTCATCTTACTCACTCCCAGCTCTTTGATCCGGTCGATAATGATCGAAGAGGTGCCGTCCTGCCCAAAGGCAAAATCTATTTTGCAAACCGCGAAATCTCCGGCGTGAAGGGTTTTGCCCGCGTGACGGCTTAATATTTTTTCAGCGATCGTCTGGGCGCTCATATCTTTTTTATCCATTTTTCTATACGATCCATTCCTTTTTGAATCTCTTCAACGCTGGTGGCAAAACTGATCCGGATGTAATTATCCAAACCAAATGGCTTTCCGGGGATAAGGCTGACATATTCTTCCTCCAAAAGCCGGGTGGCAAAAGTCAGTGAATCCAGCCGGGTTTTGGAAATGTCGCAGAACATATAGAATGCTCCCTGCGGCAGGCAAAAATCCAGCTCCTTTATTTTTTTGATCCGGGAAGCCAGGTAATCCCTCCTGCGGGTAAACTCCTGGCGCAATTTCAAAGAAAAATCATCCGGCGCGCTCAAAGCGGCCTCGGCCGCTTTTTGGGCGATAGAATTCGGGTTAGAGGTAGAATGGTCCTGGAGATTTGAAATCGCCGCGGCGATATCCGCCGGGGCGCCAAGATACCCGATCCGCCAGCCGGTCATCGCGTGGCTCTTGGAAAGGCCGTTGACCGTAATGGTCAGGTTGTAGATATCTTTGCCGAAAGCGGCGATCGACTCATGCTTCAAGCCGTCAAAAATGATCTTCTCATAGATCTCGTCGCTGATCACGAAAATATTTTTCTTTACGCAAACCTCGGCGATCGCGCCAAGTTCTTCTTTATTATACACCGAACCTGCGGGATTAGACGGGCTATTTAAGATCAATACTTTTGTCCGGGGGGTAATGCAGCGGGAAAGGTCTTTGGCGGTAATCTTAAAATTATTTTTGGCGCTGGTTTCGATAAAAACAGGGGTGGCCTGGCAAAGGTTGGCCATCTCCGGATAGCTTACCCAGTAGGGCAGCGGAATAAGCACTTCATCGCCGAGGCCGGCAAGCACCATCAGCGCATTGTAAACGCTGTGTTTAGCCCCGCAGGAAACAATGACCTGTTCCGGGGAATATTCCAGCAGATTATCTTTTTTAAATTTCTGGCAGATCAGTTTTTTTAAATCGGCGGTTCCGGTGGTGGGAGTATACTTGGTAAAGCCTGATTGAATCGCCGCGATCGCCGCTTCCTTGATAAAATCCGGAGTATCAAAATCCGGCTCACCGGCGGCGAAATTAACGATATCCTTACCCGAACTTTTTAATTTTTTGGCTTTGGAGGTAATTGCTAATGTTGAGGATGGATTTATTTTTAGGAGGCGTTGAGCCAGCCTTGTATCTATTTTCATAAAAGTTTTTCTTTTCCCCGCCCTTTCTTTGCGGGTAATTTAATTTGAAAGAAAGGGCGGGGTAAAACTATAAAGAATCACTTTTCTTTTTAAATATCTGCCTTATGCCGCCCATAAATTTTTTCGGCGGTTTTTTCGCGTCCATCGGTTTTTCTTTGACTGCCTCGGGAGCTTCTTTCTTTTGTTCCGCAGCCGGCTTATCCTGCGTGGCAGGGGCCTGCTCCGGGGAAACCGCTTCCGCTTTTACTTCCTTGGCCGTTTTGGTCTTTTTCGGTTCTTTTTTCTTCAGTTCCGTGAACTCAAAGATCACCATCTCGGCATTATCGCCGCGGCGTTTGCCTAAGCCGATGATCCGGGTAAAACCGCTGTTGCGGCTGGTAAAACGCGGGGCAATCTCGTTAAACAGTATATTTACCAGATTATGTTCCCCCAGCACTGCCTGCGCCCGGCGGCGGGCAGCCAGGGTATTTTTCTTGCCCAGAGTAACCAGCTTTTCCACCAATTGCTTGCTGGCTTTGGCCCGGGTCAGAGTAGTTTTCATGCTCTGGCTGATCACCATATTCTTGACCATGCTCCTGATCGTGGCGTCATGCCAGCTGGTAAAGCGACCTAATTGCAGCCTTTTCTTCGAGTGTCTCATTTTATTTTAACCCTTCTTTATTTTCTTGGGATCAACCTGCATGCCTAAAGTTACCCCCATGCCGGCCAGGAGCTCCTGGATTTCCGTAAGGGACTTTTTGCCGAAATTCTTGAAATTAAGCATCTCCTCTTCGCTCCGTTTAACCAGGTCGGCGATAGTCTTAATCCCTGCCTCCCGCAAACAATTTGAACTGCGCACGGAAAGTTCCAGCTCGGAAATCGGCAGCCGTAATTTTTCGTACAAAGCCGCGTCCTCCTTGGTCATTTCCGGCTCTTCCTCGGCGATGTCTTCGGGGAGCTGGCCGAAACTTACAAAGATATCCAAATGCCTTTGCAGGATATTGGAAGCATAAAGCAGCGCGTCCTTAGGATTGATGCTGCCATTGGTCCAGATTTCCAGGATCAATTTGTCGTAATCCGTGCGCTGCCCGACGCGGGTATTTTCCACAAAATAATTGATTTTCTTGATCGGAGTGAAAATGGAATCGATGGCGATAAAACCGGCGGTCTTATCCTCTCTTTTATTCAACTCCCCCGGCACATAACCGCGGCCGCGCGAAACTTCCATTTCGATATTCAACTTGGCATCCTTGGTCAAGGTAGCGATATGCAGTTCGGGATTGATGATCTCAATCGTCTCATCCGCCTCGATATCTTTAGCCTTAACCTCACCTTTTTTATCCGCTTTTAAATAAATCGTTTTGGGGATTTTGGAGTGGGAATTCAAGACCAGGCTCTTGATATTCAGGATTATTTCCGGAACATCCTCCAGGACTCCAGGAATAGTCGAAAATTCATGGGAGATCCCGGCGATTTTGATCGCGGTGACCGCGCTACCTTCGATCGAAGAAAGTAATACCCGTCTTAAGGAGTTACCCAAGGTCACTCCGTACCCTTTTTCAAAAGGAGCCGCCTGGAATTTTCCGTAAATATCGGTATATGTTGATTCGTCACACTCAAGTTTCTTAGGAAACTGAAAATCTCTCCACTTTATCCCCATCTTAACCCCCCTAAAATAGCCTGCCTTTAAAAAACGGCGGGCGAATCTCTTAATGATTACTTGGAATACAACTCGACGATCAACTGCTCCTGGATCGTTTGCTGGATATCGGTTTTTTCCGGGAGCCTTAAAACCTTAGCCTTCATTTCCTCAGCGCTGAACTCCAGCCAGCTGGGAACGGTGCGGTCCTTGGAAAGTTCCAGATTATCCTTGATCTTGATTTTCGCTTTATCCTTAGCCTTGATCTGGACCAAATCATCCTTAGCCACTAAGAATGACGGGATATTCACCCGGCGGGAATTAACCGTAATGAAATTATGCCTGACAATCTGCCTGGCCTGCGCGCGGGAGGTACCCAACCCCATCCGGAAAACCACATTATCCAGCCTGCGCTCCAATAATTGCAGGAGAACCTTACCGGTAACCCCTTTGGTTTTGGAAGCGACTTCAAAATATTTACGGAACTGTCTTTCCAGTACCCCGTAAATCCTTTTTACCTTCTGTTTCTCTTTAAGCTGCGTGCCGTAGTTGGAAAGTTTCTGCCTGCGCCCCTGGCCATGCTGGCCCGGAGGAAACGCTCTTTTGGCAACCCCGCACTTTTCCGTTTGACAGCGGGTCCCTTTTAAAAATAATTTTTCGCCCTGTCTGCGGCATAACCTGCAAACTGCACCTGTATAACGGCCCATAAATTAAACTCTCCTTTTCTTCTTTGGACGGCAACCATTATGCGGGATAGGCGTCACATCCTTGATTAAAGTCACCACCAGGCCAGCCGCCTGTAAAGCGCGGATGGCGGATTCCCTGCCAAAACCCGGTCCTTTGACATAAACTTCCAGTTCTTTCACCCCTACTTCTTTGGCCTTACGCGCAGCATCGGTAGCAGCCACCTGGGCGGCAAAGGGGGTAGATTTTTTAGACCCGCTGTAACCGACCGAACCGGGAGCGCTCCAAGCCAGCACATTACCCTGTTTATCGGTGATCGTAATGATCGTATTGTTAAAGCTTGCCTGAATATGCGCAATTCCGCTGGTTATTCCGCGGGCGATCTTTTTCTTTTTTGCTTTGTCTTTTGTTGCCATTTAATTTTATCTCCTTATCTACCTAGATAACACCGGCGCAATACTTAGTCGGCAGCGGGTGTTTTATTTCGCCGGAGCCTTAGCTTTTGAGGGCTCGGCTTTTTTAACCACGGGCGCTTGATTTGATCTCTTCTTTCCTTTTCTGGTCCTGGCGTTTGTGCGCGTACGCTGCCCTCTTACCGGAAGGCCTTTTTTATGCCGCATCCCTCTCCAGGATCCGATATCCATCAAACGCTTGATATTCTGGGAAATGTCCCGGCGTAAATCGCCTTCGATACGTAAAGCGCTTTTTTGCAGGATCTGGGTAAGCCGCTGCACTTCTTCTTCGCTTAGATCTTTAGCCCGCTTATCCGGATTGATCCCGGCCTCCTTAAGCACAACATTGGACTGCATCCGCCCGATCCCGTATAAATAAGTAAGCGCGATTTCGATCCTTTTTTCTTTAGGTATATCCACACCGATAATTCTTGGCATATCTACTCCTTAAATGAGTCCGCCAAAGATTTAGTGGCGGACGAATTTACTCCAAACCGCCCTTATTGCACAAGCGGATGGAGCTGTCTTTCCTAGCCCTGTCTTTGCTTGTGCTTAGCGGTGACGCAAATGACCCGCACGACACCCCTTCTTCTGATAATCTTACATTTATCGCAAATTTTACGAATCGAAGCTTTAACTTTCATAACTTATCCTTTTTATTATCTTACCCGGAAAGTGATCCTGCCCCGGCTCAAATCATAAGGAGAAAGCTCCAATTTCACTTTATCCCCGGGAATGATCCTGATAAAATTCATGCGCATCTTTCCGGAAACATGCGCCAAGACTACATGGCCGTTTTCAAGCTCCACCTTGAACATCGCGTTCGGTAAAGCTTCGATAATTTTTCCTTCTGTTTCGATCAGGTCTTCTTTGGCCATAAATTTCTATTTCGTTAACCGCTGCCTTTCCAATTGCTGAATGCGAATTTATAACTTGGTCAAAACTTGCGGACCTTTGTCCGTAACCGCAACCGTGTGTTCGAAATGCGCCGAAGCTAAGCCGTCCGCCGTTACCGCTGTCCAGCCGTTTTCCATGATCCTGGCTTCCCAACCGCCCAGATTGATCATCGGCTCGATCGCCAGGACCATTCCGCTTTTGAGAAGCGGCCCGGCGCCCGGAATCCCGAAATTGGGGACTTCCGGTTCTTCATGCAGGGCAGTACCGATCCCATGCCCGACAAACTGCCGGACTACTGAAAAACCTTTAGCCTCCACGAAACTTTGAATGCTATGAGAAATATCAGATAAATGGTTTCCCGGCCTGGCTTGTTTGATCCCCAGCTCCAGGGACTGCCTGGCCGCATCGATTAATTTTAATTTATCCGGGTTGACTTTACCTACCGGCAAAGTCACTGCCATGTCCGAAAAAAAACCCTGGTAATTCACTCCCAGATCCAGGCTGACGATATCCCCCTCAGCGATCAACCTTGTACCGGGAATACCGTGGACAATCTCTTCATTTACCGAAATACAAGCCGTACCGGGGAATCCTTTATAACCTTTAAAAGCGGCTATGGCTTTTTCTTTACGGATAAACTCGGCGCTCAGCAGATCCAGATCCAACGTTGTCATTCCCGGCTGCAGCGCCTTTTGCAATTTCTGCATCACCGCCGCCAGAATTTGCCCGGAATGCTTCAGCATGGCCAAATCCTGCGCAGATTTCAGCGGGATCATTTAACCTTATGCGCCAAATCGGTGATCTGGTTCAAAACTACTCCCGCCTCCAGATCAGCGTTTAAACGGTATAGTTTCTTGGCCTTAGTATAATACTCTATCAAAGAAGCGACTTCTTTTTTATAAACTTCCAGGCGTTTGCTTACCGTAACCTCATTATCGTCGGAACGCTGATAAAGCGCGCCCTGGCATTTATCGCACAGATCTTTTGCCTTGGGAGGCATATTGGTAACATGATAAAGCGCCCCGCACTTGGAGCAAACCAGCCTTCCGCCAAGCCGCTCGATAATCACTTTATCGCTGGAATCCAGGTAAACTACCAGGTCTACGCTCAAACCCTTGGAAGCCATGATCTGATCCAGAGTGCCGGCCTGAGGCAGAGTGCGCGGATAACCGTCGAGGATAAAACCTTTCTTGATATCCGGGTTATTGAACCGCTCATCCAGCATTTTAGCGACCAGCTCATCCGGGACCAGCAGCCCTTTATCCATTATTCCCTTGGCCTGCTTGCCCAGTTCGGTGCCGTCTTTAACATTCTGCCTTAAAATATCCCCGGTAGAAATATGCGGCAAACCTAATTTTACCGCCAGGTTCTTGGATTGGGTCCCTTTTCCTGCGCCCGGAGGCCCTAAAAGCACAATATACATTATCTTCTTCCTCTGATCTGCCCGCTCTTGATAAAACCTTCGTAGTGGTGAGTCAGTAAATGCGATTCGATTTGTTTTAAAGTATCCAGCATTACCCCGACAATGATCAGGACCCCTGTGCCTCCGAAAAACGAAGCCACTAAATACGGCACTTTGAGCCAAGCCATGATAAAATCCGGGAAAATAGCGATCACGGCGATGAAACTTGCCCCCGCCAAAGTGATCCGGGTCATCACAAAATCAAGAAATTCCGCGGTCGGCGTTCCAGGGCGGATACCGGGAATAAACCCCCCGTATTTTTTCATATTCTCCGCCAGATCATTCGGATTAAAAACGATCGCGGTATAAAAATAACAAAAGAAAATTATTAAAAGAGCGTACACTACCGAATAAAGCACCTGCCCGCGGATCAGGCTGTGCGCCAGACGCTGAAAACCCGGGTTAGGGATAAATGAGGCCAGGGTCGCCGGGAATAAAATGATCGACTGGGCGAAAATGATCGCGATTACCCCGGAGGTGTCTACCTTAAGCGGGATGTAAGTACTTTGCCCGCCGTAAATCTTGCGCCCCACAATGCGCCGGGCATACTGCACCGGGATTTTCCTTAAGCCCTGAGTAATCAGGATAACCGAAAAAACTACCCCCACCAGTAAAACCGCCATAATTAAAAGCGTGGCCGGCTGGATCTGCCTGCGGCTGGGAGCAAAAGGGGAAATTAAAACAAAAAGTTGGTTTAACGCGGTCGGGATACGGGAAATGATACCAGCGGTAATTACCAGGGAGATACCGTTGCCGATACCCCTTTCCTGGATCTGTTCCCCCAGCCACATGATAAAGATCGTCCCGGTAGTCAGGGTCAGCACAGTTAAGATCCGAAAACCCCATCCCGGATGCATGACGATTTGCAAACCTTCGAAACGCGCCGGATTTTCCAGCCAAAGCGCGATGAAATATGATTGCACTACGGAAAGAAATACCGTTCCGTAACGGGTGAACTGGTTGATCTTCTCATAACCGCTTTTTCCTTCCTTGGCCATTTTCTCCAGGGCGGGAATAACCGCGGTTAAAAGCTGCATAATGATCGATGAGGAGATGTAAGGCATGATCCCCAGGGCAAAAATAGTCAGCCTTTCCATCGCTCCGCCGGAAAACATGTTGATTATGCCAAAGAGCGTGCCGCCTTGAGTCTTAGCGATCCGGTTAAAAAAATCCGCCAGCGCCGCGCCGTCGATACCGGGGGTGGGGATATAGCAGCCCACCCGGTAGACCGCGATTAAAGCGCAGGTGATCAGAAGCCGTCTTTTTAAATCCGGGATCTTAAAAGCGTTGATCAGCGCATTAAACATTGATTATTTCTGCTTTACCGCCGGCATTGGTGATCTCCACGGACGCGCGCTTGGAAAACGCGTGCGCCTGGACCGTCACCGTATTCTTTATCGAGCCTTTACCCAGAATTTTAATCAAAGCGGCCGCATCGCGGATCAGGCCGTTTTCTTTCAAAAGCAGCGGCGTGATCACGGGCTCCTTGATCGCATTCAGGTCTTCCAGGTTGACTACCTGGTAAACTTTCCTAAAATTACTCACAAACCCGCGCTTGGGCATTTTCCTGAACAACGGAGACTGCCCGCCCTCAAAACCCAGGTAAAAATGCCTTCCGGCACGAGAGGTTTGCCCCTTGCTTCCCCGGGTGGAAGTCTTACCATGCCCGGAGCTGGAACCGCGCCCCAAATATTTTCTTTTTTTGTGCGAACCGAAGGGGCGCTTAAGATTGGATAAAGAGACCGCGCTTTGCGGCGTTTTATTTTCCACCCTTGCGGAAACCGATTTTGCCGCCGGTTTTCTGGCCGGTTTTTTGGCCACTGCGGCGGAAACTTTTTTCTCCGGAGATTTCTTAACTTCCTTTTTGATCTTAGGATTTTTTTCTGTCATTTTATTTAAGGTTTAAGTTCCTTTAAGCCCTGCATAGTCGCTTTGATGACATTGATCGGATTATTCGATTTTAAACATTTAGTCAGGATGTCCCGGATCCCGGCGGCTTCACACACCGCGCGCACCGGACCGGCGGCGATAACCCCGGTTCCTTCGCTTGCCGGTTTAAGCATGACCGAAGCAGCCCCGAATTTACCGATTATCTCGTGAGGGATAGTTGAGCCTTCTAAAGGCACTTTAAACAGGCTTTTCTTGGCTTTAGTCAGGGATTTGCGGATGGCCTCGGCAACTTCATTGGCCTTATCCAAAGCAAAACCAACCCTGCCTTTAGCGTCGCCCACGACGACCAGGGCGCTGAAATGCAGTTTCTTTCCGCCCTTGGTAACTTTGGTGACGCGGTTTATACTGATCACTTTTTCGATTAAATCCGACTGCTGTCCGATATTCAATTCACGCATAATTTAAAACTCCATTCCGCCTTTTCTTAAAGACTCGGCAAAAGATTTGATCCTGCCGTGGTAAAGATACCCTGCCCGGTCGAAAATTACCTTACTCACCCCTTTTTCCTTGGCGGTCTGGGCGAACAATTCCCCAAACAACTCCGAGGATTTAAGGTTTCCAGCGCTGCTGAATTTTTGTTTTATCGCTTTATCCTTCGTGGAGAGGGAAAACAAGACTTTCCCTACGGTATCATCGATGACCTGCGCCGAAATATTCTTCAATGACCGGTGCACGATGAGACGCGGTTTCTCCGGAGTGCCGAACATTTTCATCTTGATTCTTTTATGCCTTTTAAGCCTTAACTCTTCTTTTTTTCTCATTTTATTTACCGCCGCCGGTTGCCTGCGCCTTTCCTACTTTCTTCTTCACGTGTTCGCCAACAAAGCGAATACCCTTGCCCTTATAAGGTTCAGGCGGATAGAACGCGCGGATTTCCGTGGCCACTTCTCCGATTAACGCCTTATCGATACCTCTAATGATCACCTGCGTGGGTTTGGGAGTTTCGATTTTAATCCCCGCGGGGATTGTGTAATTTACCGGGTGCGAAAACCCTAAGGCCATATTCAATTTATCCCCCGCTACCGCCGCCTTAAAACCGACCCCCTGGATCTCCAACTCCTTAAGGTACCCTTGGGTGACACCGATGATCATATTCACGATCAAAGCGCGGAATAACCCGTGCAGAGATTTATCTACCTTGCTGTCCCCCGCTCTTTTTACCAAAAGCGTACCGTCTTTTATCTCCACGCTGATGCGGGAGGCCAGTTTCTGGCTAAGCTTCCCCTTGGCCCCCTCAACGCAAACAAACCCGTCCTTGACCTCGACCTTTACATCTTTTGGTATGGTAACCAGCTTTTTTCCTATCCGTGACATTAATGATTCCTCTTTATGATTGAATTACCAGATATAGCCGATAACTTCGCCGCCCACGCCCAATTCCCGGGCTTCTTTATCGGTAATTACGCCCTTAGAAGTGGAAACGATCGCCAAGCCCCTGCCGCGCAAAACAGTCGGCACTTTTTTGCCTTTAACATAAACCCTTAAACCGGGCTTGGAAATCCGCTTGATATTCTTGATCGCTGATTTTCCCGCGGTATATTTCAAATAAACCCTGACCACCCCCTGTTTTTTATCTTCGATCAGCTTGAAATTATCGATGTATTCGTTCTTTTTAAGAATTTCCATGATCGACCGGATATTACCGGAAGACGGCAGGTCTACGGTATCCCGCTTGATCATAATGGCATTACGTATAATTGTGAAAACATCCGCGATTAAATCTGTTCTTGACATTTAGCCCCCAAAAATAATTATAATATTTTTAAATAACCGCCTACCAGCTGGCTTTTTTAACGCCCGGGATCAGCCCCTGCCAGACTAACTCCCTGAAACAAATACGACAAAGTTGAAACCTTCTTAAATATCCGCCGCTTCTGCCGCAGATCGCACAGCGGTTATATTTACGGGTGGAAAACTTCGGTTTCCTCTTCCATCTTGCAATTTGTGAATTCTTTGCCATTTTTTATATTTTTCCTTATTTTTTCCTGTGTAAACCGCTTATTTCTTTTCTTCCTCGTGGACAAAAGGCATCCCGAAATATTTCAGCAAAGCCCGCGCCTGATCCGGGTTCTTGGCGTTCTTGATCACAAAAGTAATATCCATCCCCTGAGAACGGGTAATTTTATCGTATTCGATCTCCGGGAAAATGATCTGTTCGCTTAAGCCCAGGGTATAATTATTCCCTTTATCGAAAGAATCCCGCGGGACCCCGCGAAAATCGCGGATACGGGGCAAAGAGATATTCAACAGGCGGTCGATAAATTCATACATCATCGCCCTCCTCAAAGTGACCTTAGCGCCCACTGCCTGGCCCTGGCGGACTTTAAAATTGGCGATCGCTTTCTTCGCCCGGCGGATCAGCGGTTTCTGGCCGGTAATATTACCCAGCTCTTCGACCGCCTTCTCCAGCATTTTCACATCCTGAGTGCCTTCGCCGATACCCATATTCACGACCACCTTCTCCACCACCGGCACGGCCATTTTATTCTTAAGCTTAAAATCGCTCATCAGCTGGGGAACGATCTCATTACGGTATTTTTCTAAAAGTCTCGGTGTCATTTTATAATGCCTCTTTACAAAGCTTACAGATCCTGGATTTTGTTCCGTCTTTTAAAACCGCCGCGCCGATCCGGGTGGGCTTGGAGCAATGTTTGCAGAATAACTTAAGATTGGAAATCGAAACCGGCATCTCAATCGAAATGATCCCGCCCTTCTGGTCCTGGCGGCTCTGCCGCTTATGTTTCTTGGCTAAATTCAAACCCTCGATGATCGCCCGGGAGCCATCTTCAATAATACTGATCACCTTGCCCTGTTTGCCTTTATCCTTGCCTTTGGTGAGCTGGACTATATCGTTTTTCTTGATCTTTTGCATTAAATTACCTCGGGTGCTAAAGAAATGATTTTATTAAAATTCTTGTCCCTTAATTCGCGGGCAACCGGGCCGAATACGCGCGTGCCCCGGGGATTGTCTTTGTCATCGATGATCACGATGGCATTGCGGTCAAAACGTAAGATCGAACCGTCCGCCCTTTTGATATCGTGCCGGGTGCGCACGATTACCGCCCTGGCCATTTCACCTTTTTTAACCGTGGCTCCCGGAATGGATTCCTTGATATTTACCCTGATCACGTCGCCGATCTCAGCGTTAAAGCTGCCCATTTTTTTCAAAACACAGATCAAGGAAGCCCTGCGGGCACCGGTATTGTCGGCAACATCAAAAATACTGCGTAATTGAAGCATTTATAGGATCTCCTCAGGCAAAGCTACCTGCGCGCCCTGCGCTTTTTTAAGCACCGTCTTAACGATAAAACGTTTATCTTTGGACAACGGGCGGGTTTCCACGATCAACACCATATCCCCGAGCTTAGCCACGCCCTTTTCATCGTGGGCTTTAAACTTATTGTACAGCTTGACCGTCTTGCCGTATTTGGCATGCCGGGTTAAATGCATGGTTTTCACCACCACGGTTTTCTGCATTTTATCGCTTACTACTGTGCCGGTAAATTCTTTTTGTTTACCCATCTTATTTATCTTTCTTTTCGTTTAAGATTGTCCTGATGCGCGCGATATCTTTCCTGACCAGTGCAAACTTATGCGGCTTTTCCACGTTGCCTGTATAGCGCTGCGTGTTCAGCTTGGCCAATTCCGCGTACAGGCCTTTTTCCTTGTCCAGTAACTCATCCTTAGTTAAATTCCTTAATTCAGTCGGTTTCATTTTATTTATGCACCCTGGTTACGAATTTTGTGCGCAGCGGTATTTTATATGCCGCCAGGCGAAAACAGGCCTTGGCGTATTCCTGAGGGACTCCGCCTAACTCAAAAAGCACGCGCCCCCGCTTGACCACGCAAACCCAATGGTCCAGGTCCCCTTTACCTTTACCCATACGCACTTCCGCCGGCTTCTTGGTAATGGATTTGTCCGGAAAGATCCTAATCCACAGTTTTCCGCCTTTATGCAGCTGGCGCGCCAGAATGACGCGCACGGCTTCGATCTGGGTATTCTTGATCCAACCGTTATCTAAAGATTTCAGGCCGAATTCCCCGAAGGAAACGGTTGCCCCGGTAGTCGCTATTCCGCGGCGCTGGCCCTTTTGTAATTTACGGTATTTAACTCTTTTAGGCATTAAAGCCATTTACTTGCTCCTTATCTACCTAGATAATGCCAACGCAATACCTTTTAGCGCTGGGCGTCTTGTCTACCCATTGGCGGCCGCTGCCGGGACGGGTCTTTGGGTGCCCCGGGCTGCTGTACGGGTTTAGTATCTTCCTGGACAAATTGTTTCCCCAGGATATCTCCCTTATAGATCCAAACCTTGACCCCGATCAAGCCATAAGTGGTCAAAGCTTCGGCAAAACCATAGTCAATATCGGCGCGTAAAGTCTGCAGGGGGATTTTGCCCATGCGGTAAGTTTCTTTGCGGCCCATTTCCGCCCCGTTAAGCCGGCCGGAACAGCACACGCGGATCCCTTTTACCCCGGTCTGAATGGACTGTTCCATCGCCCTTTTCACTGCCCGGCGGAAAGCGATCCTTTTTTCCTGCTGCAAGGCGATATTTTCAGCCACCAGCTGCGCATCCCAGGTAGGATTATTCACTTCCTGGATGTCGATGGACAACTCATTCTTTACCAGACCATTCAAATCCGAACGCAGGCGTTCGATATCCGAACCGTGACGGCCGATGATGATCCCCGGGCGGGCGGAAAATATGCGGACTTTAATCCGTTCCGCTAATCTCTCCACCACGATCTTGGAGATCGCCGCTTGCTTAAACTTGCTCTTAATGAATTTTCTGATCTTATAATCCTGCATAATGAACGCAGGAAAATCTTTGGGTTTAGCAAACCAACGCGAATGCCATTGCCTTATAAAACCGATCCTTAATAATAAAGGACTTACCTTATGACCCATGAATTATTCTCCAGGTTTTAAATCTAATTCTATTTTAATATGCACCGTGCGCTTGACGATCGAAGCAGCGCGGCCAAAAGCCGCGGCTTTAAACCTTTTCCACATCGGCCCCGGATTGCAAAGGGCCTTGGAAACGTATAATTTATCTACGGCAAATCCTTTGACCTTGGCATTAGCGATCGCGGATTTTAAAATTTTGCTTAAGAACTCTTTCGGCCGCTTATTCAAATGGAGCAGGATACTTTGGGCTTCCTGCGCATCCTTGTTGCGGATCAGGTCCAATACCAGCCGTACTTTGCTGGGTGAAAGCCTTAAAAATTTTCCTTCAGCTTTAGCAATCATTTTTATGTTTTCTCCGCAGCCTTCTTGGCCTTGATACCGCCGTGTTTCCTGAAGATCCGGGAAGGAGCGAACTCTCCCAGCTTATGCCCGACCATATTTTCGGTGACAAAAACCGGGACATGTTTCTTACCGTCATGCACGGCGAAAGTCAGGCCGACAAAATCCGGGATAATCGTCGAACGGCGGCTCCAGGTCTTGATCGCCTGGCGCAGCCCGGCTTTGGTCTGCTTCTGGATCTTTTTTAATAAACTTTCCTCGACATACGGACCTTTTTTCAGTGAGCGCGGCATAATTATGGTTTCCTTCTCTTAACGATGAACTTGTTGGAATATTTCTTGCGGTTGCGGGTCCGGTATCCTTTAGTCGGTTTGCCCCAGGGGGTAACCGGATGCGGATTACCCTGTCCGCTTTTACCTTCGCCGCCGCCGTGCGGATGGTCAAAAGGATTCATCACCACGCCTCTGACGGAAGGCTTAATTCCCAGCCAGCGGCTTTTTCCGGCTTTGCCTAAAACGATCGCGTCATGGTCGACATTGCCGATCTGCCCGATGGTCGCGTGGCAATCTAAACTTACCAGTCTTATTTCCCCGGAAGGTAATCTAAGGTGCGCCCAATCCCCTTCCTTGGCCATGATCTGGGCGCTGGTTCCGGCGCTGCGCACGATCTGACCGCCCTTACCCGGTGATAATTCAATATTGTGGATCAGGGTTCCGGAAGGAATACTGCGTAAAAGCAAACAATTGCCTTGTTTGATCTCTACTTCTTTTTGGTTACTGGAAACGATCGTATCCCCGACATTGAGCCCTAGGGGAGCGATGATGTAACGTCTCTTTTTGTCCGGATATTCTACCAGCGCGATCCTGGCGGAACGGTTAGGATCATACTCGATGGCCAGGACATTGGCCGGCTGGTCGTAAATATCGCGTTTAAAATCCACGATACGCAGCATGCGTTTATGCCCGCCGCCGATGTGCCGGGTAGTAATCCGGCCGAAAGCGTTTCTTCCGCCGGTCTTCTTTAAAGGCAGCAGTAAAGCGCGTTCCGGCTTATTTTTGGTAATTTCCTTGAAATCCGGGCCGCTCATGTGCCTGCGGCTGGGAGTAGTCGGTTTGAATTTAATGATTCCCATCTTATGCTACCTCTATCTTTTGACCGGCAGCCAAAGTGACCACCGCTTTTTTGGTATCCACGGTGCGGCCCAACTGGTGTCTGACTCTTTTTAATTTTCCGCCGGATATAAACGTATTCACGTTCTTCACTTTTACCTTGTAAGCCTGCTCCACCGCCCGCTTGATCTGGATCTTATTGGCGGCGTTATTCACCAGAAAAAGGTATTTTCCCCCGGAAACATAGGTGCTGGATTTTTCCGTCTGTAATAAAGCTTTGATCACTAAGGGTATCTGGCTCATGACTTTAACCTCTGGGTTAAATCCGCTAAAGCCGCTTTGGTAATCAATAATTTCTGATTATTCATTACCTCGTACGCGTGGCAGTCAGAAGCCTGGTCTACGGTAAGAAAACTGATATTGTCTAGCGCCTGCTTTAACTGGGCGTCTAATTTATGCGTAAGGAACAGGACTTTCGCCGGTTTTTTAGCTTTAGCCGAGAACAATTTTATATTCGAGAACACTTCCATCGCCTGTTTAGTCTTGGCGGAGGCGATCTTGAATTCATCTAAAATCATGAAGTTATTTTCAATCAGCTTGGCATTTAAGGTGGTTTTTAACGCCTGGGCTTTAATCTTTTGCGGAAGGACATAAGAAAAATCGCGCGGATGAGGGCCAAAAACTACGCCGCCGTGCTTCCAGAGCGGAGAACGGGTAGAACCGACGCGCGCCCGGCCGGTGCCCTTTTGTTTCCAGGGCTTCTTGCCGCCGCCGGAAACTTCGCCGCGGGTCTTGGTCGAGGCCAGCCCTTTTCTTTGGTTGGCCATGTAGGCGGAAATCGCCTGGTGCAGGCAGTCCAGGTTCTGGCTGCCGTCGAAAACACCGGCGTTGAGCGTAATCGTTTCCACCTCTTTGCCTTCGCAATTATATATCGGCAGGGTAAATTCTGTCTTTACCGGTTTTTCCTTTAAATCGTAATTTTCTTTATCCATAATTTTAGTTTATTTCTTTGCTGTTTTGACGGCCGCGGCTACTGGTTTTCTTTTTTTCTTTAAGGCCTTGGTGACTATTAAATAGCCGTTCTTAAATCCGGGAACTCCGCCTTCGATTAACAAAAGGTTGTTGGCTAAGTCCACTTTAATGACTTTTAAATTCTGTACGGTTACACCTTTGGCTCCCATGTGCCCGGGCATATGGTGGCCCCGGAAAACTCTTCCGGGAGTGGTGCTTGAGCCGATGGAACCGACCCGGCGATGGGAAGTCGAACCGTGCGTGCGCGGGCCGCCTTTCCAATGCCACCGTTTCATCCCGCCGGCGAAACCTTTGCCGATGGAAACTCCTTTTACATCCACAAAATCACCTTCGCTGAACAGGTCGACCTTGAGCTCATCCCCGACTTTATATTCGGCTACGGCGTCCTTGGTCACGTCCCTGATTATTTTACGCGGGGCGATCTTCAATTTCTTATACAACCCGGCTTGCGCTTTTTTTACGCTTTTTGCCCGGGCCAGGTCGAATCCCAGCTGGATATTTTTCTCTCCTACCATCAATACCGGGCAGGGGCCAGCCTCGATCGCGGTCACGCCTACCAGGCTGTTATCCGCGGCGAAAATTTGAGTCATTCCGATTTTTTTTCCGATCAATCCAATCATTTGATTTATATAGTTTAGTGTGATTTACTACTTGATTTCTACGTCCACTCCTGCAGGCAGGTTTAATTTCCTTAAGGAATCGATGGTCTTGGCTGTGGGCTCAAAGATGTCAATAAGGCGCTTATGGGTAGACAAATCAAACTGTTCCCGCGATTTTTTATCCACGTGCGGAGAACGCAGTACCGTATAAATTTCCCTTTTTGTGGGAAGCGGTACTGGCCCCGATATCCGGGCGCCAGTACGCTTAACCGTATCCACAATTTCGATTACCGCTTGGTCCAGCAAACGGTGATCATAGGCTTTTAATTTGATCCTGATCTTTTGCGTGTTCATTTTTATTTGATGACTTCCGTAACTACTCCCGCTCCTACGGTATGTCCGCCTTCACGAATGGCAAAGCGGGATTCCTTTTCGATGGCGATGGGAGTGATCAACTCTACTTCCAAAGTCACGTTATCGCCGGGCATGACCATTTCTACGCCTTCAGGCAAGGTCGCGGCTCCGGTAACGTCAGTGGTCCGGAAATAGAACTGCGGCCGGTAACCCTTGAAGAACGGGGTATGCCTTCCGCCTTCTTCTTTGGTCAGAATATATACCTGGGCTTTGAATTTGGTGTGGGGCAGGATAGATTTCGGAGCGGCGATAACCATCCCGCGCTCGATATCATTCTTTTCCACGCCTCTTAACAGAAGGCCGACATTATCTCCGGCCAGACCTTCATCCAGCAGCTTGCGGAACATTTCTATCCCGGTAACTACGGATTTCTTGGCTTCCGGCCTTAAACCGATAATTTCGACTTCTTCTCCGACTTTTACCTTGCCGCGTTCGATCCTTCCGGTAGCCACGGTTCCTCTACCTTCGATGCTGAATACGTCTTCAACCGCCATCAGTAAAGGCTTGTCTAACTCTCTTGCCGGAAGAGGAATAAACTCATCAACCGCTTTCATCAGGTCCATAATGCACTTGGCTTCCGGGCTATTAGCATCCGTAGCCGAATAAGCTTTATTGGCGCTTCCGCGGATGATCGGAGTCTTGTCTCCCGGGAATCCGTATTTGGTTAAAAGGTCCCTGATCTCCATTTCGACTAAATCCAGAAGCTCTTTATCGTCAACCAGGTCGACTTTATTCATAAATACAACCATGCTGGGAACGTTCACCTGACGCGCCAGAAGGATATGCTCCCTGGTTTGAGGCATCGGGCCGTCAGCGGCAGAAACGACTAAAATCGCTCCGTCCATCTGCGCGGCACCGGTGATCATGTTTTTGATGTAATCAGCGTGGCCGGGGCAGTCTATATGTGCATAGTGGCGCGTGGCAGTTTCATATTCCACGTGCGCAACCGAAATCGTAACAACTTTTGTCTCGTCTCTTACCGTTCCACCCTTGGCGATATCCGCATAATCACGGGCAGTGGCCTGGCCGAGTTTTGAAAGAACATTACAAATGGCAGCAGTAAGCGTGGTTTTACCATGATCGATATGTCCGATGGTCCCGATGTTTACGTGCGGTTTATTTCTAACAAATTTGTCCTTAGCCATTTCGTTTATCCTCCTGTTTGATTAAAAAGTTTTTCTGGCGTTAGCATTTGCTGATCCCGAAATCACTTTTTCCGCTACATGCGCGGGAACTTCGCTGTAGAAGGAAGGTTCCATTGTATACGAAGCGCGGCCTTGTGTCAAGGATCTTGTTATCGTTGCGTAATTAAATACTTCCGACAAAGGAACGTTGGCCCGGATGGTGCGCAGGTTCAATCTCTGTCCGAGGGCGACAATCTTTGCCCGCCGTGAGGAAAGATCGCCGATGATCTGGCCCATAAACTCTTCCGGGACCACGACTTCGATATCCATGATCGGTTCCAGTAAAACCGGATTGGCTTTTTTCATCCCGTCCTGAAAAGCAATGGATCCTGCCATTTTAAAAGCCAGTTCCGAAGAATCAACATCGTGGAAAGATCCGTCGACTAAAACCACTTTCACGTCGGTGACCGGATAACCCGCCAGCACTCCGTTTTTGGCCGCCCCGATTACTCCCTGTTTTACCGCCGGGATAAATTCGCGCGGGATCGCGCCACTTTTAATTTTATCTTCAAAAGTAATCCCCGTGCCGGGAGTTTCCTGCGGGCTCATTTCAATGACGCAGTGCCCGTATTGGCCGCGGCCGCCGGACTGGGAAATAAATTTTCCTACGCTCGATACGGATTTTCTGATTGTTTCACGGTAAGCAACCTGAGGCGCGCCGACTGTTGCTTCAACATTAAATTCGCGCAGGATCCGGTCAACAATAATTTCCAGATGCAATTGTCCCATTCCGGCGATCAAAGTCTGGCCGGTTTCCTGGTTATAAGTAACCCTAAAAGACGGATCCTCATCTTCCAATTTATGCATCGCCATGCCTAATTTTTCCTGGGCATCCTTGCTCTTGGGTTCGATCGCCTGCTGGATAACCGGTTCCGGGAAACGCATCGCTTCGATGAGAATGGGATTTTTTTCCATGCACAGCGTGTCTCCGGTCTTGGTATCTTTTAATCCGACCAAAGCGGCAATATCGCCGGTAGAAATACTATCGGTAACTTCCTGGTGGTTAGCGTGCATTTTTACGATCTTGGTCACCCGCTCCCTGAGGCGCTTGGTGGCATTATAAATATAAGTTCCGGAGGTCAGCGTTCCGGAATACATCCTGGTAAAATAGATCTTACCGACAAAAGGATCGCTGGCCACCTTAAAACATAAAGCGGTAAAAGGAGATTTGTCATCAGCGACCACTTCTTCAAATTCACCGGTATCCGGGTTAGTTCCTTTAACTGGTGGAACGTCAATTGGAGAAGGAAGATAATCTACTACTGCGTCTAAAACCATCTGCACGCCTTTGTTCTTAAGAGATGTGCCACAAAGGACCGGAATAAATTTATTAGCAATACATCCTCGTCTAATTCCAGCTTTCAATTGCTCATTAGTCACTGTCTTGCCAGCTAGATATTCTTCCATAATCATATCATCAGCTTCGGCAACCTTCTCTACCAGAATTAAACGATATTTGTCGAACTCCCCCATCATCTCTTCAGGAATTTCTTTAACTTCAAAACTTTTCCCCATGTCTTCTTTACCTAAATCTTCTTTATAATGAATGAACTTTTTATCTACCAGGTCAATTAAGCCGTTGAAATCGGCTTCCCGGCCTACCGGAATCTGAATCGGCGCAGCATTAGCGCCCAATCTTTCCTGTATTTGAGCGACTACCGAAAAGAAATCTGACCCGGTACGGTCCATTTTATTCACAAAAGCTAAACGCGGTACGCCATAACGGTCAGCCTGGCGCCAGACGGTTTCCGACTGCGGCTCAACCCCTCCTACCGCGCAAAAAACTACTACCGCACCGTCCAACACTTTTAATGATCTTTCCACCTCGATCGTAAAATCCACGTGGCCGGGAGTATCAATCAGGTTGATCGTAATATCTTTCCACTTGCAGGTAGTCGCGGCAGCGGTGATAGTGATCCCTCTTTCCTGCTCCTGGACCATCCAGTCCATAGTCGCGGCACCGTCATGCACTTCGCCGATCTTATAATTTTTACCGGTATAAAACAAAACCCTTTCGCTGGTCGTCGTCTTTCCGGCGTCGATGTGGGCGATGATCCCGATGTTCCTGATCTGTGCTAAAGGTATTTTTCTCATATTAGATTACCACCTGAAATGTGCGTAGGCCTTATTTGATTCAGCCATTTTATGGGTATCGTCTCTCTTTTTGATCGCCGCGCCTTCCCCCTTGTAAGCGGCGATAATCTCGTCGGCTAATTTTTCCTGCATCGGCTTGCCTTTGCGGTTCTGGGCAAAATCCCTGATCCAGCGCAGGGCGATGGATGTGCCGCGCTCCTGCCTGACTTCGATCGGGACCTGGTAAGTCGCACCGCCGACCCGGCGCGGTTTAACCTCTAAGCGCGGGCGGGCATTATCCAATGCCTTGTAAAACACTTTCAAAATATCCTGTTCGTTTAAATTTTTCAAAACGATATCAAAAGCGCTGTAAACCAGTTTTTCGGCGACCGCTTTTTTACCGTCGACCATGATCATATTCATGAACTTAGCGATGATCTTGCTGTTATATTTGGGGTCCGCTAAAATAACTTTTTCCTGCGCTTTTCTTCTTCTCATTCTTTCCTTACTCCTTGCCCATCAGGGCATACCCGCGCGGTTCCTTTAAGCGCGGGGGATTAATTTATTTTGTGGCTTCTTTGGGTTTCTTGGCCCCGTATTTAGAACGGCTTCTTCTGCGGGCATTGACTCCGGAGGCATCCAGGGAGCCCCTGACGATGTGATAACGCACGCCCGGTAAATCTTTTACCCTGCCGCCCCTGACCAAGACAATCGAATGCTCCTGAAGGTTATGCCCTTCGCCGGGGATATAAGAAGTTACTTCCAAGCCCGTAGTCAACCTGACCCTGGCGATCTTTCTTAAAGCCGAGTTAGGTTTCTTCGGGGTCATCGTACGCACCTGAAGGCATACCCCTCTTCTCTGGGGACAGGCTTTTAAAGCCGGAGATTTGCTCTTCTTAACCTTGGAAATTCTACCGAACCTGATCAACTGCGCGATTGTGGGCATAGATTATTCCTTTTTTTCCTTTTTATCGCCGCCTTCTGCAACGACGGTTTTAACCACCTCAATATCGCGGTGCGCGCTGAACCCCGTACCTGCGGGGATCAAGTGCCCGACGATAACATTCTCTTTTAAACCGAACAATTCATCGCGCTTGCCGCTGGTGGCCGCTTCAGTCAAAACGCGCGTGGTCTCCTGAAAGCTTGCTGCGGAAATAAAACTTTCCGTGGTCAGCGAAGCCTTGGTGATACCCAAAAGTAAAGGTGTCGCCTGGGCGGGTTTGCCGCCTTTCTTAATTACCCGGGTATTTTCTTTCTGGAAAACCCATTTGTCTACCTGCTGGGTGGAGAGGAAATCCGTATCGCCGGGATCCTCGACTCTGACTTTCTTAAGCATCTGGCGGATGATCACCTCGATATGCTTATCATTAATGCGTACACCCTGCAAACGGTAAACTTCCTGCACCTCGTTCACCAGATACTCCTGCAGCACCTTATCTCCGCAAACGCTCAAAATATCCTGCAATACTACCGGCCCGTCGGTCAACTGCTGCCCCGCGGTCACTTTATCCCCTTTATAAACATTCGGGTGTTTGCCGTGCGGGATAATATACTCCCTGGCCATGCCGGTAGCGGATTTAACAACGATCACCCGCTGGTTCTTTTTAGTTTCGCCGAATTCCACGAACCCGTCAATTTCGCTGATTACCGCCGGGTCCTTCGGGCGCCGGGCCTCAAAAAGTTCGGCCACGCGCGGAAGACCTCCGGTAATATCGCGGGTCTTGACCACGGTACGCGGAATCTTTGCCAAAAGGTCTCCTCCGCCAACCTGCTCCCCGTCCCTGACGATAACGTGGGCGCCGATCGGGATCGGATAAATCCCTAAGACTTCTTTCTTGTCATCCAGGATAACTACCTGGGGATGATATTCCGGCTTATGCTCAACGACTACGCGTTCGGACAATTTAGTGACCGGATTGACCTCTTCACGCATCGTGGTATTTTCTTTCAAATCCTCAAAACGCACCTGCCCGCCGACTTCAGTAAGGACCGGTAAAGTATAAGGATCCCAGTGCACCAGGGAAACACCCTTTTTTACCTCTGCGCCGTCGGCAAAAGAAATAAATGCGCCTTGGGGAAGAGAATAACGCTCAAACTCCCTGCCCTGGGCATCATTGACACCGATGGCGCCATTACGGTTCAAAACCACGTACTCTTTATTTTTAAGGGTAACCCTGAGCGCGTGATACTTGATAAACCCTTCATTCTTGGATTTAATAAATGACTGTTCGATAGTACGGGAAGCCGTACCGCCGATGTGGAAAGTTCTCATGGTCAGCTGGGTACCGGGTTCGCCGATACTCTGCGCCGCGACTACGCCGACGGCTTCGCCCATCTCGATCAATCTGCCGGTAGAAAGGTTGCGGCCGTAACATTTGGCGCATACCCCTCTTCCGCTTTCGCAGGTCAAAACGCTGCGGATGCGGATCTTCTCGATCCCCAATTTTTCGATCTGGTCGGTTTTTTCTTCGGTTATTTCCGTCCCCTGCTCGACAATAACCTCATCGGTAATAATATCGACGACATTATCCAGCGCCACTCTTCCGATAATTCTGTCTTTTAAACCGACAACCTCTTCATCCCCTTCGACAATCGCCGAAACGGTGATCCCGTTAAGGGTGCCGCAATCCTCTTCGCAAACGATCACTTCCTGGGCGACATCGACCAGCCTGCGGGTTAAATAACCGGCATCGGCGGTCTTTAAGGCGGTATCGGCCAAACCCTTGCGGGCGCCGTGAGTGGAAATAAAATACTCCAAAACATTCAGGCCTTCGCGGAAGTTAGCGGTAATCGGGTTTTCGATGATTTCACCGCTGGGCTTAGCCATCAAACCACGCATCCCTGCCAACTGCCTGACCTGCAGGCGGCTGCCGCGGGCTCCGGAATCAGCCATCATAAATATCGGGTTAAAGGAATCCATCCCCTTGAACAACAGGTCGGAAATATTATCCGTAGCGTGGGTCCAGATATCGATAACCTTGGATTTACGCTCGCTGTCGGTAATGATCCCTTTACGGTACTGGTCTTCGACCTTGGCTACTTCTTCCTTGGATTCTTTCAAAACCTGGGGCTTGGCCAGCGGCACGGTCATATCATCGATACCGATAGAAATACCGCCCAGAGTACCCATCTCAAAACCTAATCTTTTAATATCATCGAGCAATTTGATCGTGGTAGCATGGCCGAATCTTTTGTAGGTACTGACCACAATATCGCTGACCTTGCTTTTCTTTAAGTCGCAATTAACAAACCCGAACTCCGGCGGCAGGGACTGGTTAAAGATCACCCGTCCGACGGTAGTGGTAATCATTTGGTTGCCGGGTAGAACTACTTTCTGGTCAAAATCATATACGCCGTTGACGCGGATCTTAATCTTAGCGTGCAGCTCGACCGCTTTATCATCATAAGCCGTCAGTACTTCGTCGGCGCCGGAAAAGATCATTCCTTCTCCGGTAGCCCCGGCTTTTTCCCGGCTCAAATACGCTACGCCCAGAATAATATCCTGGGTCGGAGAAATTACCGGGCGTCCGTCAGCCGGTGAAAATATGTTATTGATCGCCATGATCAGCACCTTGGTTTCCAGCTGGGACTCCAGGGATAACGGCACGTGCACGGCCATCTGGTCCCCGTCGAAGTCGGCGTTAAAAGCAGTACACACCAAGGGGTGAATTTTAATGGATTTTCCTTCGATTAAAAGCGGTTGGAAAGCCTGAATCCCCAGGCGGTGCAGGGTCGGGGCACGGTTAAGCATGATCGGATGGTCCTTGATCACTTCATCCAGAATATCCCAGACTTCGATCTTGCCGCGCTCTACCATTCTCCGGGCGCCTTTGATCGTATGCACAAAACCTTTTTCTCTTAATTTCTTAATAATAAACGGCTCGAATAATTCCAGCGCCATTTGCTTAGGCAGGCCGCATTCATGCAGTTTTAATTCCGGGCCGACAACGATAACTGAACGGCCGGAATAATCCACGCGCTTACCTAAAAGATTCTGGCGGAACCGGCCCTGTTTACCCTTAAGCATATCCGAAAGGGATTTTAACGGACGGTTATTGGCGCCGTTGACCGGCTTTCCGTGGCGGCCGTTATCTAAAAGCGCATCCACCGCTTCCTGAAGCATGCGCTTCTCGTTGCGGATAATGATCTCCGGAGCGCTTAACTCCATCAATTTCCTTAAACGGTTATTCCGGTTAATTACCCGGCGGTACAAGTCGTTCAGGTCGCTGGTGGCGAATCTTCCGCCTTCCAGGGGGACTAAGGGGCGCAAATCCGGGGGAATGACCGGAACGATCTCCAGGATCATCCATTCCGGCTTGTTGCCGCTTTTCTTAAAATCTTCGACGATCTTTAAATTTTTGATCGCTTTACGGTTATTTAAAACATCCTTGGATTTTTCCATGTCCTTGCGCAGTTTCCGGCAGACCACGTCTAAATCCAGCTCTTTTAAAAGTTCACTGATCGCCTCGGCCCCGATCTTGGCTTTGAAATTCGATCCGTACTTGCTCAAGGCCTCCTGATACTGTTCATCGGTAAGCAATTCCTTTTTCTTTAAAGGGGTCGAGCCGGGATCAACGACGACATACTCCTCGTAATAAATGATCCTCTCTAAATCCCTTAAACCGATATCCAAAAGCGCGCTCATCCTGCTGGGCACGGCCTTAAAGAACCAGATATGGGTAACCGGAGTAGCCAGATCGATATGCCCCATGCGCTCACGGCGCACGCTGGAACGGTCCACGGTAACTCCGCAGCGGTCGCAGGTGATCCCTTTGAACTTTATTCCTTTATATTTGCCGCAGTTACATTCCCAATCGCGGACCGGCCCGAAAATCTTTTCGCAAAACAGCCCGTCTTTTTCGGGTTTCAAAGTGCGGTAATTAATGGTTTCGGCTTTTTTGACATCGCCCTTAGACCAGGATTTAATTATCTGGGGGCTGGCGATCTTAATTGAAATACTGTCGAAGGATACGATCTCTTCCATTATTTGGCCTTTTCTGTCTTGATATCAAGGCATAAGCCTTGGAGTTCTTTGATTAATACATTAAATGACTCCGGAGTACCGTGAGTCAAACGTTGCTCGCCTTTAACGATCGCTTCGTAAATCCTGGTCCTGCCGCTGACATCGTCGCTCTTGACAGTAAGCATTTCCTGGAGAGTGAATGCCGCGCCATAGGCTTCCAGCGCCCAAACTTCCATTTCTCCCAGCCGCTGCCCGCCGAACTGCGCTTTACCGCCCAGGGGCTGCTGGGTGACCAGTGAATACGGCCCGATAGAACGGGCGTGGATCTTCTCATCGACTAAATGGATGAGTTTCAAAATATACATATAACCTACGGTTACCCGCTGGTCGAAAGGCTCACCGGTGTAGCCGTCATGCAGGATAATCTTACCGTCTTCCGGAAGCCCGGCTTTCTTAAGCAGTTCCTTGATCTCCCCTTCTTTGGCTCCGTCAAATACCGGACAGCTGCAATGCATGCCCAGGGATTTTGCCGCCCAGCCTAAGTGACATTCCAGGATCTGGCCGACATTCATACGCGATGGGACGCCCAGCGGGTTTAAAACCACATCTACCGGGGTGCCGTCAGGCATATAAGGCATATTTTCTTCAGGGATTATCCGGGCGACCACACCTTTATTTCCATGGCGTCCGGCAAGCTTGTCCCCTTCGGAAAGTTTACGCTTAGTGGCGACATAAACGACCACTCTTTTTAAAATACCTGTAGGCAGTTCATCTCCGCGGCGGACCTTTTCGATCTCCTGCTCTTCCTCACCTAAAAGCTCCTGCATCTGCTCATCGAAAGAAGCGGCTAAAATTTTTGCTTCTTCATTCTCGCTTAGATCAAACTTCTCTACCTTTTTCTTATCAATACCCAGCACCTGGGATAAACGTAAAGTTTTTTCGGTCTGCAGGAATTCGATCTCCTGCTTATAATAAGCTTTTAATTCGCGGATCTTGGCCAGTTCCTTGGTTTTTTCTTCTTTGGTCTTGCGGCCGCGGTCCTTACGCTGGAAAACGTGCACGTCGATCACTACCCCTTCGACTCCGGGAGGGACAATTAAAGAGGTATCGCGCACATCCCCGGCTTTTTCGCCGAAGATCGCCCGCAGCAACCTTTCTTCAGGGCTGGGCTCGGAATCGGTTTTCGGGGTGATTTTCCCTACCAGGATATCTCCGGCGGCAACTTCGGCGCCGACGCGGATGATCCCTTCCTCGTCCAGGTTCCTTAAGGCTTCCTCGCTGACATTGGGAATATCCCGGGTAATTTCTTCATTGCCTAACCGGGTTTCGGCGGCTTCGATATCGAACTCTTCGATATGTATGGAAGTAAAAGAATCGATCTTAACCAATCTTTCGCTGATCAGGATCGCGTCTTCGAAGTTATAACCTCTCCAGGGCATTAAAGCGACCAGCACATTCTTGCCTAAAGCCAGTTCTCCTTCTTTGGTAGCGATACCGTCGGCGATAGGCTGATTGGCTTCAACATGGTCCCCTAATTTTACCAACGGCCTCTGGTTGATCGAGGTGTCTGCATTGGTCCGTAAGAATTTCTTTAAGTGGTATATCTTTTTGCCGATAGTAATGGCGGATGCATCCACGCTGGTTACTTTTCCGCTTGCCTCAGACATCACCACGGTGCCGGAATCCTGGGCCACTTTGGCTTCCATATCCGTGCCGACTAAAGGAGCTTCAGTGATCATTAAGGGTACGGCCTGGCGCTGCATGTTTGAACCCATCAGGGCGCGGTTGGCATCATCATGTTCTAAGAACGGGATCATTGAAGCGGCGACGGAAACCAACTGCTTGGCGGAAACATCCATATACTGCACATCCTTACCCGGCACTTTAGGAAAATCATCCTTATAGCGGCAGGTAACAAATTTGTCCACAAAACGTCCCTCACTATCCAGGGGGACATCCGCCTGGGCGATATATTTATCCTCTTCGATATCGGCAGTCAGGTATTCGAATTTTTTAGTTACTCTTCCGTCTTCAACTTTACGGTAAGGGGTTTCGATTAAACCTAAAGCGTTGATCCGGGCAAAACAGCTTAAGGAAGCGATCAAGCCGATGTTCGGGCCTTCGGGAGTCTCAATGGGGCAAACCCTGCCGTAATGCGAAGGGTGAATATCCCTAACCTCGAATCCGGCGCGCTCACGCGATAAACCACCGGGGCCTAAAGCGCTCAGGCGGCGTTTATGGGTCATTTCAGCCAAAGGATTGATCTGATCCATAAACTGAGATAACTGGCTGCGGCCGAAGAAATCGCGGATCTGATTGCTCAAAAGCTTGGAGTTAATTAAATAATGCACATTTAAATTATCGAATTCACCCAAAATACTCAATCTTTCCTTGATCGATCTCTCGACGCGGGAAAGGCCGATGCGTACCTGGTTCTGCACCAGCTCCCCGACGCTTTTTACGCGGCGGTTGCCTAAATGGTCGATATCATCGATCTTGCCGGTGCCGGCATTGAGTTTGATCAAATATTCGATAACTTTAATTACGGTATCCGAATCCAGGATCCTTTTTTCCAAAGAAACATCCATCCCCAATTTACGGTTTAAAATAAAACGCCCCGCGCGTTCCAGGTCATAACGGGCAGGGTCAAAAAATAAACGGTAAAAAAGGCTTTCGGCGGCTTCTTTGGTTACCGGCTCAGTGGGGCGCATCTTGCGGTAAAAATCCAGGTAGGCTTCTTCTTTATTTTTAGTGTAATCTTTTTTAAGGGTATTGACGATCTCCGGGTGCTCTTTGCCGAAAGCGGCGAAAATCTGGCTGTCTTCGGAAAAACCTAAGATCCTTAAGATCTGGGTGGCGGGGAAATTCCTGCGCCGGTCAACGTAAGCGGTGATCGTTTCGGTAAGGTCGTATTTAAATTCAAGCCAGGCTCCGCGGTAAGGGATGACCCGGCCGTAGAATATCTTCTTTCCCGTGGGATGCAGCTCTTCTTCAAAAGAAACACCCGGGGAACGCTGCAGCTGGCTGACCACTACGCGTTCGTCACCATTAATAATAAAGGTGCCGGTTTCCGTCATTAAAGGGATCTCCCCGAAATAAGCATCCTGCTCTTTAGTTTCGTTGGGAGTCGTCAGGCGGAATTTTACTTTTAAAGGAGCGGCGTAAGTTAATGAACGATTCTTAGATTCACCCATGGTGTACTTGGGTTTACCCAGAGAATAACTGATAAATTCCAGCTTTACGGAACGATCAGAATTCTCGATCGGGAAGATTTCCCCGAAAACTTCCTGCAGGCCCTGATTCTTTTTCTCTCCCGCGGGCACATCCATCTGCAAAAATTCCCGGTAAGTATCCAACTGCACATCTAAGAGGTCCGGTAATTCATAAACTTCTTTTATCTTGGCAAAGTTTTTGCGTTTAATCATATCCTTAAGGCTAGGGAATCAGCCTGGTTAACTTAATTAAACTTACTTAGATTTACCGCTAATTACTTAATTTTATTACTTAAACTTACTTAGACTTAACTATACTTACTTTAATTCAACGGTTGCGCCGGCAGCTTCCAGCTTCTTTTTTATCTCGGCAGATTCCTCTTTATTAACGCCTTCTTTGATCGCTTTAGGAGCGGCGTCTACTAAATCCTTGGCTTCCTTCAAACCCAGGTTAGTGATCGTACGGACCTCTTTAATTACGGCGATCTTGTTTGCTCCGGCGCTGGTTAACATTATAGTGAAGGAACTTTTCTCTTCAGCGGCGGCGGGAGCAGCGGCTCCACCGGCTGCGGGAGCAGCGGCTACGGCCACATTGGCGCTTACGCCGAACTTTGTTTCCAAAGCCTTAACCAGGTCGGACAACTCCAACACGGTCATTGTCTCGATAGATTTAATCATCTCTTCTAATTTCTCAGCCATTTCATTTCCTCCTTGTATCCACCCGGGCAAATGCCGGATGTCTTATGTTATTTTGATTTACTTTGTCTGATTTGATCCAAACAAACCACTATTTTCTTTAAAGTCCCGTTCAGGACGACCACGAATTTGGCGATCGGTCCGTTCAACGCTACCACGACCTTGCCCCGCAAAATATCCTTAGAGGGCAAAGTGCTCATCGTCTCAATGTCTTTTAAAGAAAGCAATTTATCCTGTAGCAGTCCGCCTTCCAGGACCAGCTTATCATGCTCTTTACGGAAAGCGCATAATATCCGGGAAGCATCAACAGGCTCATCTTTGAAAAAGATCATTCCGCAGGGAGACTGGATGGAAGGAATTAACCCTTCTATTCCCATCTCCTTCATTACCCGGCGAGCAATGCTGTTTTTTACCACAAAAAGGTCCGCGCCGGACCCTTTAAGCGTCTTTCTTAAAATACTCATGTCGGGGCTGGAGACGCCGGAGTATTTAACGATAATCAAACCCTGGCTGACTTTGAAATTTTCCTTGATCCGACTTCCTGAAGTTTCTTTAACTAACTGGCCGATTTTTTTCATCTTAGCAGACTATCCTTAGTCCCGGATTCATCGAGGTAGTGATACTTAAGCTCTTCACGAATTTCCCCTTTACTGAAGCCGGCCGGGATTCGGTAACCGCTTCAATAACTTTGGAGGCATTATCATTTATCTGGTCTTCGTTAAATGAAATCTTGCCGACGGACAAATGCATCCCGCCCTGCTTGTCCACGCGGAATTCCACCTTGCCCTTGCGGACATCTTCAATCGCCTTGGTAATATCATTGGTCACCGTACCGGTCTTGGGACTGGGCATTAAACCGCGCGGCCCTAAAACTTTTCCTAATTTACTTAAATCCTTCATCATTTCCGGAGTAGCGATGGCGCAGTCAAAATCCAGGAACCCGGCGGCAACCTTGTCCATTAATTCATTAGCCCCCACATAATCGGCTTTGGCTTCCCGCGCCTGGCGCTCATGTTCCCCCTTGCAAAATACCGCGACGCGCACTTTTTTTCCTGTGCCGTGGGGAAGCACGACCGTGCCGCGGATCATCTGGTCGCTTTTTTTGGTGTCTACTTCCAAATTAAAATGCAGGTCGACAGAGCCGTCAAATTTCGGCTTAGGCATCTTTTTCAAGACGGCGATCGCCTCTTTTAACTGATAAAACTTCTCCGGGGTAACCTGCTTGGCGGATTCTTTATATCTTTTGCTTTGAGTTTTCATATGCTCTATCCTTCGATGGCGATACCCATGCTGCGGGCCGTGCCTTCAACAGACTTCACCGCCTGCGCCAAATTGGCGGTATTCAGGTCCGGTAATTTAAGCTTAGCGATCTCTTCAATTTGTTTATGGGTGACCTTGCCGATCGTTTCCTTTCCGCTGATACCAGAAGCTTTAGCCAGGTTGGCCGCCCGCTTCAATAAAATCGATGTCGGAGGGCTCTTTATAATAAAGGTAAAGGAACGGTCTTCAAAAACACTGATCACGACCGGCAGGATTAAACCATCCCTGCCCTTGGTCTGATCATTGAACTGTTTACAAAACTGCATGATGTTTACGCCGTGCTGGCCTAATGCCGGTCCGACCGGAGGGGCCGGATTGGCTTGAGCCGCCGGGACGTGCAACTTAATCTGCGCTTTGATTGCCTTTGCCATGGTTACACCTTCTCCACTTGCCAGTACTCTAGCTCAACCGGAGTAGAACGGCCGAATATGGAAACACTCACTTTAATCTTGCCTTTTTCAGGATATACTTCTTCGATGGTTCCGTTAAAATTAAGGAAAGGGCCTTCATTGACCCGTACCTGTTCCCCTTTTTCAAAAATGATTTTCGGGGATGGTTTGGCGGCGGTCTCTTTGGTACGCTTAAGGATATTCTCCACCTCTTCCTGGGGAAGCGGAACGGGTTTTCTGCCTAAACCGATAAAACCGGTAACCCCGGGAGAATTTTTGACAAAGAGATAAGTCTGCTCGCTCAAATCCATCTCCACCAAAAGATAGCCTGGAAAGAATTTCCTCTGGGTGATCTTTTTCTTTCCGGAACGCACCTCGGAAACCTGTTCGGTGGGAATGATCACGTTGGTGATCACTTCCTGCAAACCCGCTTCCAAAACCCGCTTATCCAGCGATGTTTTTACTTTTTCTTCGATTCCGGTTTGAGTATGGACGACGTACCAGCTTTTCATTATTTGAATACCGCGCTTAAGAACCTGGATAAGACCAGGTCCACGATCCCGATAAAGATGGTCAAAATTCCGGTAACGCTGATGACTAAAACAGTAGAAGCCAGTAATTCTTTTCTGGTGGACCAGGAAACCTTGCTTAATTCGCTTCTAACTTCATTTAAAAAATTTTTTGGTTTCGTTAAAATTCCCACCGCGTTACCACCTTCCGAAGCTTACCCCCAACGCCGCTCTATTTTTCAAAACTCAGGAGCGGCAGGGCTCGAACCTGCAGTCACGGTTTTGGAGACCGTTGGTTTGCCATTAACCGACGCTCCTAAATTTAACCCGCCTTCTAAACTTACGCCTGCCTAAAGGTTGGCCATACGACGATTACCCGGCCCCCTGCTGCCCAAGCCAGGGAGAAATTGCGGCCTTATTTAATTTCTCTATGCGGGGTGTGTTTATGACAGGAATTGCAGAACTTGCTCAGCTCCAGCCTATCCTGATGCAACTTTTTATTTTTGCTTGTCGTATAATTTCTATTTTTGCAAACCGTGCACTCTAAAGTTATGGTCTCGCGCATTTTTTTTAAAAGTTTGGTCCCGGGTCCTTGGATGTTTTAAGCTGGAGACGAGAATTGAACTCGTGACCCCGTCCTTACCAAGGACGTGCTCTGCCAACTGAGCTACTCCAGCAGAATGGATTCGCTTTGCCGGTTGAGCCTGGAAAACAACAAAAAACAACCCCCAAGAAATTAATTAAAACTATTTCTTTTTTTAAGGTTTACTTTAATTTAGTGCTGATTGGTGTAAGTACAAGAGTTTATAACAAGATGGGGTTCTTGTCAAGGATTTTTTTGCTTTTTTCGCGTTGCGGTTTTTTAGCGCCTCCCTGATCAGGGTAAAGCAGGACGCAGACAGCGGTGTAAAACGGCAAACTGCTCTAAAGAAAGCTGCTCCGGCCGGATGTTTTTGTCGATACCGGCCAGGGAAAAAAATCCTTCCAGCTGCTCCGGAGAGGCCAGCTCCTCCAGGCTGTTCCTTAAGGTCTTCCTTCTCTGGTTAAAAGCGGTGCGGATCAATTTGAAAAAACTTTCTTCCTCCCGGACGCTTACCGCAGGTTTCTCCCTGAAGGTCAAGGATAAAAAACAGGAATCCACATTCGGGGCAGGCCGGAAACTGTTTTTCTTAATTTCAAAAATTATCTTACAGGCGCAGTAGTATTGCACAAAACAACTGAATGACCCGTAATCTTTTGTGCCGGGGGCCGCCGCCGCCCGGATAGCGAACTCCTTTTGCACGGTAATAAAAACGGCGCTGATCGACCCGCGGTATCCGATCAGGTGCTCGATGATCGGGCTGGAGATGTAGTACGGTATATTGCCGATCACCTTGATCTTTTGTTTTATTTTATTTTCCTGCAAAAACCCGGCAATATCGAATTTTAATATGTCCCCCTTAATGATCCGGCAGTTATCGTAAAGCATCATCCCCTGCTCCAGCAGCGGATAAAGCCGCTGGTCGATCTCCAGGGCCAGGACCTGTTTGGCATTTTGCGCTAACAGCTGCGTTAAATCACCCCGCCCTGAACCGATCTCTAAAACGGTATCCTCATTAGTTAAAGCGCAGGCGCGGATAATTTTATTCTGGATATTTTTATCGGTCAGAAAATTCTGCCCTAAGCTTTTTTTCGGTTTAATGTACATTTTATGGCCAGGTTTATCGCGGCAATCAGTGAACCGGGGCGCGCTAAAGCGGGTTGAGCGGCAAGATCAAAAGCCACCCCGTGCAGCGGCGAGGTACGCACAAACGGCAGGCCCAGGGTCAAGTTCGCCCCGCGGTCAAAACCGGTTAATTTTAAAGCAATTAAAGCCTGATCATGGTAAGCGGCGATGACACAATCATATTTGCCTTGATAAGCCTGGGCAATGGCGGTATCCGCGGGTAAAAGCGGCCCGATGGCCACGCCGGTAATTATATTCATCCTTTTAATTAAGGGCAGGATTATTTCCTGCTCCTCCTTGCCTGCCCCGGAGTTATCCGAAGCATGGGGATTAACCCCGCAAAATACCAGGCGCGGGTCTTTTATGGAAAAAAGCTCCTTTAACCCTTTAAGCGTATTTAAAATATTGCTTTCTAAATTTTCCCCCCGCAACGCGCTGCTGACAGCGGACAGGGGGATGTGCCGGGTGAGCAGGCTGAATTTTATTTTATCATTGAGCAACATCATTACCGGGTCGGGGCAGCCGGTTTTTTGCGCCAGGTATTCGGTATGCCCGGAAAATTTCCCCGCACTCAGGTTAACCGCTTCCTTGGAAATCGGGCAGGTCACCAGGCAGTCTATTTTATCCTCTTCCCATAACCCTAAGGCCGCGTCCAGATATTCTAAGGCGGCGCGGCCGTTTTCCCTCCCGACCTTGCCGAAACAAAAATTCTTTTGCGGTACATTTTTTAAATCGATCAACTTAAAGGAGGGAGAACTGATTTTCTGGATTTCCGCGGCTTGAGCCAGGACGGAAGCGTCCCCGATGACCGTAAAATCCGCTTTGCCCCGGAGCTTGTTCAGCGCGGCCAAGGTGATGGCCGGGCCGATTCCCGCCGGATCCCCGATAGAGAGGCCGACCCTAATTTTCGAGGATTTTAATGTAGGATTCTTTTTTGATCTCATCTATCCATTTGGCGAGCTCTTCCTGCATTTTCTTTTCGAACAAAAAGCCCTTTATTTTATCCTGCGCCTGAGTCAGGCTTAACTGTTGGCTGGGGATGACGCTGTCTAACCGGAAAATAAAATACTGCTCATCGACTTTAACCGGGCTGGCGATTTCCCCTACCGCCAATTTAGAGACCGTATCATCGATCTCCTTGCGCAGCTCCTGGCCGGCCAGCGCCGAAAACTTGTCGGTGGTAAATGCGTATTTTGCGGACAAATCCTCAAGCTTAGCTCCCGAACGCAGCTGGCTGGCTACCGCCCGGGCGGCATCCTCCTCCTGAAAAGTAATTAAAGTAAGCATCCGCTCCTCGGGTTTTACCATCTGGCTTTTATTCTCGGCATAAAAAGAAGTGATCTCGTCTGGACGGATGACTATCTTATTGCGCACCTTGCGTTCGATAAAATTATACATTAAGAGCTGCTCGCTGATCTTATTTTCCAGGTCCGCCTGGACCAGCCCCTGCCTGGCTAAATCATCCTCAAATTCCGCTTCAGACTTATAGTGCTTCTTGATATCCTCAACCTTGGATTTTACCCTTGAGGGGTCGGCAGTTACCTTTTCCAGTTTAGCCTGCTGCAGGATGATCCGGTCTTCGATCAGGCGCTGGAGCATATCTGTTTTTGCCGCGGCGACTTTTTCCTCCAACGCTTTTCCTTCAAATTGCCGGGAGTATTGCAGGCGGATAAAATTCAGGAAATCCGACAGGTCTTTTTGCGTGATCACTTCATTATTCACTACCGCCACTACCTTGTCCTGCGCATAAAGACAGCGGTTAGCGGGCAGCAGGTAGTAAGCAGGTAAAAAAACCAAAACAAAAAGAAACAAAAATTTATTGATGCGTTTCATCGAAAACACCTACTTTCTTAAAGTTGGCAATCGCTTCTTTTAATAAACGGCAGTAAAGATCAAAACCGATGGCGGCGATAAAACCGTGCTGCTCCTGCCCCAAGAGGTTTCCGGCGCCGCGGATCTCCAGGTCCTCCATGGCGATATTAAAACCCGCCCCCAGGTCGCTGTGCTCCTGGATCGCCTGCAGCCTTTTTTTTGCGTCCTTTTCCAAGAGCTGCGCCCGGTGCGTCGGGACCATAAAATACGCGTAAGCCGAACGGTTAAACCTGCCGACCCTTCCGCGCAGCTGATGCAAATCGCTTAAACCGAAGGTGTGGGCATTATTGACGATAATCGTATTGGCGTTAGGGATATCGATCCCGGATTCGATGATCATGGTGGAGATCAGGATATCGATCTTCCCGGAAATAAAATCCGCCATGATCTGTTCCAGCACCACCGAAGGCATCTGCCCGTGCGCCACGGCAATGCGCACACCCGCAGGTAAATTTGCCGCTACCTTATCTTTGACCTTTTCCAGGTCCAGGATCCGGTTATGCAGGAAAAACACCTGCCCTTTACGCGCCAGCTCCCGCTTAATCGCCTGGGTAACCAAATCAGAGTCATATTCTACCACAACCGTCTTGATAGGCAACCTATTTTGGGGCGGGGTATTGATCACGGAAAAATCTTTTGCCCCCATCAGGCTCATATATAACGTCCGGGGGATCGGAGTCGCGGTAAGCACCAAAACGTCAATGGTAGTTTTAAGTTTTTTCAGCTGCTCTTTGGCTTTGACCCCGAAACGCTGCTCTTCATCCACGATCACCAGGCCCAGGTTCTTAAAATGCACATCGGCGGAAAGCAGGCGGTGCGTGCCGATGACGATATCCACCGCCCCTAAGTTTAAGTTTTTTATGATTTCCGTCTGCTCCCGCCTGGTCCGGAAACGGGAAAGCATCTGCACGGTGACCGGAAAATTACTCAGGCGGCTGGTAAAGTTTTTATAATGCTGCTCAGCTAAGATCGTGGTGGGGACCAGGTAAGCCACCTGCCTGTTGTCCATAACCGCCTTAAAAGCCGCCCGCATCGCTACCTCGGTTTTTCCGTATCCCACATCCCCGCAAAGCAGCCGGTCCATCGGTTTAGCCGATTCCATGTCCGCCTTTACTTCCGCCATCGCCTTGACCTGGTCCGGAGTTTCAATATAAGGAAAGGTTTTTTCAAAATCCGCCTGCCAGGGGGTATCGGAAGAAAATTTGAATCCGGAACTGGCCAGGCGTAACGCCTGCAGGCTTAACAGTTCCCAGGCTAATTTTTGGATCCCTTTACGCGCCCTCTCCTTTACCCGGGTCCACTCTTTGTTGCCCAGCCGGTAAAGTTTAGGCTTACGGGTCTGAAAAGCGATATATTTCTGCACCAGGTGCATCGCCTCCACCGGCACGAACAGTTTCTCCTGGCGGTCAAACTCGATCACCAAATGGTCCCTGGTTACCCCTTTGGACTTGATCTTTTCCATCCCCAGAAATTTGCCGATCCCGTGCTGATTATGGACCACCAAATCCCCGGCGTGCAGATCCAGGAAATTTTTTAAAGGAAACTCTTCGCGGAAAACCGGGCCCCTTGCGGAGGAAGCTTTTTTAAAAGGCAGGACAATAACCAGATTGTGTTCCCAGAGCGGCTGGCCGTTAGCCGGGTCGAAGGCTTTGATCGAGGAAATTAAGGCGTTATCCAGCTCAATACGGATCGGCAGCTCAAAAGACACCGGGAAAATATCGATCACTCCCCCGCGGCGGCTAAACTCACCCTCCGCGGAAACCTGCTCCTGGCGGCTGTAGCCGAAAGCCACCAGCTCCGCCAGAAAAACCTCCGGATTCAATTCCTGATTAAGGTATAGCTTAAGCGATTTAAACAGCATCTTAAAAGAAACAGGGACGTTCCCCTTTTGTCAGGGAAAACGTCCCTTGGTTTAGTCTCCCCTTTTATGCTTATCTAATATTTCTACGGCTCCAGGCAACCACTAACGGAGAAGCGATAAAAACAGTGGAATACGCTCCACAGAAGAATCCGATCAATAAGGCAAAAGAAAAATTACTCAGCACCTCTCCGCCGTATAAGAAAATTGCCAAAACGGTAAGCAGGGTTACTCCTGTAGTAATGATCGTCCGGCTCAAGGTTTGATTCACGCTTAAATTAATTAATTCCTTAAGCCCGAGCTTCCGGTTCAAGCGCGCGTTTTCCCTGACCCGGTCATAAACAACGATGGTATCGCTGATCGAATAACCGGCGATAGTCAAAAAAGCAGTGACACTCAACAAGTCGATCTGCCTGCCGGTAAGGCTTAAAGCTCCTAAGGCAACTAATACATCGTGCAGCAGCGCAATTACGCCCGCTAACGCAAACTCAAAATGTTTAAAACGAAAAGCGATATAGATCAGTATGCCGATCATGGACCAGGCGATGGCTAAAAGCGCCTTGTGCTTAAGATGCTGGCCGGCGATCGGGCCCACGTGCTCGATCTTGAGCATCTGGATATCCTGATCGGGAAACGCCTGCTTCAATTTGGCGCTAAGGTCCGTGCTTTTATTCTGGGTAGTCCTGATCAATACAATGCGCGGATTCTCCTTGAACTGCTGAATAGTAGTCTCCCCCAGGTTAAGGTCTTTGAGTACCTGCCGGATTTTATCTATTTCGGGGGCGGCCTTAAAACTATACTCCTGAAGCTGGCCTCCGGAAAAATCGATACCATACGCTTTGTGGCCTTTCATAAAAAATGAAGTGAGGCCGACGATCGTGATCAGCAGGGAAAGCGCATAACAAATCCTTCTTTTGCTGATAAAATCTATTTTCGTTTCTCTGAGCATATGCAGCATGGGCAAGGATTTAACTATGCCCGCCTCCACCAGGACATCCAAGATGGTATGAGTCACGACAATAGAAGTAAAAAGGCTGGAAACAATACCGAT